>JAFAIO010000105.1 GCA_019236675.1 Verrucomicrobiota bacterium | reverse complement strand
AGCGAGTGGAACACGTTCGACGCGATCTCCTGGTTCAATTGTGGGCGGTTTTGGTGTGTTGATCAGAGCACTAAGGCCCTTACCGAGAACTACCTTTGCCATAACCGTTTCGAAGCTACTGGACCTACCCTGGTAAAGCAAGGAGTTCAGGAGTTCGAGGAGTTCTGGCTCCTCTCCTGCAACTCCTGAACTCCTTGAACTCCTGCTCTGCCAATGCTCTTAAAGATAGTGACTATTTGGTCCGACCAGAAAGCGCGACTCATCTTAATCGCTAATTTTCTGTTGGTTGTCGGCGCGGGAATCACCTTTATGGCGGTCCCCTGGTTGCTGATTCAACGACCAAATGGGAACGCCATTCTAGGATATTGCAATGCCGGGGTAACGCTCGTGATTCTTTTTCTGTTACCTTATTTCGGCAAGATCGTTGATCGCTATTCGCGGAAGCGGGTGGTTCTGGCCTATCTAGGCTCAGCGGTAGTCTTGGATGTGCTGATCGTTGCTGTGATGCTGGTAGAGGGCTCGACCGAAACCTGGGAACTTTTAACCGTATTTTGTTTTGGTTCGCTCGGAGCAAGTGTTTATTACCCGGCGCAGTTTGCGCTTAGCCAAGAAGTGATTTCACCGGAGCGCTACGAAAGCCTCAGCGGCGCCATTGAAATACAGTGGCAGGCAGGATCGATGTTAGCGGGCGCACTAGGAGCGTGGTTGATTGCCGTGTGCCCATTCTGGGGTGTCTTATGTATTGACGCTGCGGCGTATCTGTCCGCTTTCCTGATGATGTCTGGGCTGGGATACCAAAGAGCTCAGGAGCGATCAATGGCGCCCGTTTCTGCCTGGGCAATGTTGATGGAAGGTTTGCAGTACCTGCGCGGCCGGCCCCGCTTATCGGTTGTAATGCTGGCAAGCTTCTTCCCTTTTGTGGCCATCATGGTCGGGAATTTTCTCGCTCCAATCTTTGTGCGAGAGACGCTCCAACAAGGACCGCAGATCTATGGCATCGGAGAAGTAAGCTATGCGGTTGGTGCGACATTAGCCGGCCTCTCGGTTCCGGCGATTAATGCACGCATTGGGTTGGTCCCGACTTTGTTATGCACAATCGCTGTCTACGGTTTTGCGGCTTCCCTGAATCCGATAGCACCGATGGCGCTCGTCTTTTTCATCTCCTATGCGCTGCAAGGCTGGGGCAACGCGGGTTCTCGGGTGGCACGTACGATTCTGGTTTTAAAGACGGTGCCAAATCGCGTTGTTGGCCGCGTAAACCTGTTCTATTCCGCATTTGAGAGATTGCTGCGATCTGTTGCCTTGGTCCTGGTGACAGCGATGTTGCCGGCCTGGGGAGCCGCCAATTCGTATTGGGTTCTTGTGCTGATCGCGCTAGCGGCATGGTTGATGGTTTGGAGCGGCCGCCGTGTGCGCGCATACCCGGTCGAACCGGTTACAGTTGGAGAACCCCTGATGTCAGATGGAGAACATTGAATGTTCAGGCACTTGATATGGGTCATTGATGAAACCCCTCATCGGGCGGCGCTCAATATGGCGATCGACGAGGCGCTGCTTTTGGGCGGTGGTGATTGCCCGCTATTTCGCGCCTACCGCTGGCTGGAGCATCCGGTCTCGATTGGTTATTTCAGCTCTTGGGAGCAGGCCAACGCACTCTATCCGGACAGGGAAATTGTCCGTCGGTGGACCGGTGGCGGCGTTGTCGAACACGGAGCTGATTTCACCTACTCGTTGTTGTTGCCATCCGACGCTGGGCCGCCTCCGAATCGAGATCTCTATAGAGGGATGCATTTCGCCATCGTACGGACCCTAACGGCGATGGGACGCACCGGTGCGGTGGTGGCGAAAGGCTCCGAAGTGCTAGTCGGCACAGATCCGGTTACCGGTTGTTTTGCGAAATCTGTGGAAAACGATGTAGAAATTGATGGGGTTAAGGTCGCGGGCGCGGCCATCCGGCGCTTACGCACGGGCGTCATTCTTCAAGGGAGCATCCAGCGAATCTCGGTCGAGTCCAGCTTCGCAGCTCAACTCGCGCACACCTTGTCGACAGCCGTAGAGAAAAGGATGCTTTCGACCGTGACAACGTCGTTAGCCGAGCGTATCGCTAACGTGAAGTACGGCACCGAGTCATGGACACGCAGGTATTGAGTGCTTGTTATCGGACCCGGGGGCGTGGCCATGAATCCAGTCTTTTTCCA
>JAFAIO010000055.1 GCA_019236675.1 Verrucomicrobiota bacterium | reverse complement strand
TGGAAAAAGCGGGCCGTGGCACAGCTTGGTAGTGCGCTTGAATGGGGTTCAAGAGGTCGTGGGTTCGAATCCCGCCGGCCCGATTCGCTCTAAGTGGCATATTGCGAATTACTTATGTAAGGGGCAATGCTTTCCATTCGACAGTGTGCTGGTAACGGAGCTCCTGACCACCCATTGCAGCGCCGCCACTCATCCTGCGACCGAAGCTCCAATGCTATGCAACGCCGCGTTAACAATGGTGACGTCAAGCTGGACGATGCCAGAGCCGAGGCTCATTGCGGTCAACGTCCAAAATCTCTCGCCGCCCGACGCTTCGCTTGCCTGCATTGTAGAATCTATCCAGCTAACATTTCGACTAAATTGGGAACGCTTCGGTTTTGACCGAAGTCTCTAAACCACGTGTTCGCTCACCGCCGAGATGGGGGATCTAAGTCGCTACTGGGCTTCAATCAGCTGTGTAGCTCGAAATCGTCTTTTAGCCGTGGACGGTAATCTTGCGTGTGAAAATGACTGACTTTGCTGCCCAACTGTGACTGTCGGTTTGTTACGGGGAGTTCACGCCAAGTCCCGCTGGCCGGATAGATATTCACAGCCGCCGCGGCCCGGCCAAAGTTTCGCGACACGACTGTTTTTGGATCCACCTGGCAACCTGTCACTTACGAGTCGCAAATTCTCCGAGAGCGTCAGAGGAAACGAGTCCATACCCGCGACTTCTTCCGAACAGAAAAAGTGATCCTGGAAGGAAAACCAAATGCTCCAATCTGCGTCCGGGTTCGTCGGGACTTGCCAAAATGGTGACGCACTGGTTCAAGAATGCGGTCATTTATTGTATCGACGTCGATACGTTTCAAGATGGTAACGGCGATGGAATCGGCGACTTTATTGGGCTGCGCCATGGACTAAGTTATCTGGCCGGCCTGGGAATAAGCTGTATCTGGCTACTCCCTTTTTATCCGTCGCCCGGCAGGGATAACGGTTATGACGTCACCGACTATTTAGGAGTACATCCTGCGTTGGGCGATCTAGGCGATTTTGCCGCCTTCATGGATGAGGCGAGCAATCGTGGGATCCGCGTCATTATTGATTTAGTAGTTAACCACACTTCGAACGAGCATCCGTGGTTCAAGGCGGCAGAGCAGGGGGATGATAAATATCATGAATACTATGTATGGCGCAAAGAAAAGCCGCCGGACACGCGGGATCAAGTGGCATTTCCGGGGTTGCAAAGCGGGGTGTGGGCCTATTCACGGAAAGCGAAGGCGTATTACTTTCATCGGTTTTACGATTATCAGCCCGATCTAAACACCGCGAATCCAGAAGTACGAGCGGAGATTAAGAAAATGATCGGCTTCTGGCTGACCCTGGGTGTTTCTGGTTTCCGAGTCGATGCGGCTCCTTTTGTGATTGCACATAAAGGTCCGGAAATCGAGAAGCAACCGCACGAATCATTCGAGTTTATCAACGAATTTCGAGAATTTCTTTCTTGGAAACGAGGTGACGCCGTATTCCTAGCGGAAGCCAATGTTCTTCCCAGTCAGATGACGGAGTTTTTCGGTGAGCGCGGGGATCGGATGAACATGATTCTCAACTTTTTCGTGAATCCGCACTTGTTTCTTGCCCTGGCTGATGAATCACCGGAACCATTGGTACGGAGCCTGTTGCAGACTCCCGCCATCCCTGAGAGTTGCCAGTGGGGATATTTCCTCCGCAATCATGATGAAATCGATCTCAGCCGGCTTAGTGAGTTGGAGCGAGCGCGTTGCTTTGAAGCATTTGGTTGGGAAACGAAAATGCAGTTGTACGGCCGTGGGATCCGTCGGCGGTTGGCACCGATGTTAGGTGGGGACATACAGAAGGAAATGTTAGCCTTTAGTCTGATCTTCACCATTCCAGGTACGCCCATTATCTGGTATGGGGATGAGATTGGGATGGGCGACGATCTCAGATTACCGGAGCGCGACAGTGTCCGCACCCCGATGCAGTGGACGGCAGAAGTCAACGCTGGCTTTTCGACGGCCTCACCAGAGCAATTACGCCGGCCGGTCATCGACTTCGGTGAATATGATTATCATCGAGTGAATGTTCAAGCCGAGCGCCGGAATCCGCGCTCTTTATTGAATCGCCTCGAACGCATGATTCGAACCCGCAAAGAATTTCCCGAGTTTGCGCGCGGTAAATACCGTCTGCTAGAATCAAACCCACCGGCCAAGATTTTCGCCCATGCCTGTGAAGATGGTGAGGGAAAAGCAGTTCTAGCAATTCATAATCTCTCGGGCGAGAAGGCGACCGCTAAGATTCGACTTTGGACCGACAAATTCGGTCACGCCGTGTTCCTTTTCGGTGATATCGGTGAAGCGGAGATCATCGGCAAGGACCTGCCAATCGAACTAGAAGGTTACGGCTATAATTGGGTCCGGCTAAAGGCATAAGCGGAATGGGGCTGGCGTTTCATTGCTGCGTCCCAGCCACTTTCTCAGGAAGAAAATTTAAAACGGATGCGGAAGTCCGTTAACGCCAAGTATCGTGGATGATGCACGAAGGGAAAATTTCCAAATTTCACGCTATTGGCTGTCTTCTCTCAGATATACCAATAGCGGAAGCGGCGATCACAGAATGTTAGCGCGATGAATCCCTTCGTTCAGAGTCGAAGTGGCTCGACTTTTCGCAAGGCTCGCCTTTATCAGCGCTCTTGCTGCGCTCCTGCCTTCAAAGCTCGAATCGCATAGAGAATCTCGTCGTGCATTGAAAGCACTACCATTGGCAGGTCCGGCAGTTCCGCCTTCATCATCTTCAAGAGCTCAACGCCGTGGGGCCTCGAACGGTAATATCGAGTATGGCCAGATCCGGTTTTAGCCGGCGCATTTGCTCAGGAGCGTCCGGTGCAGAATTGGCGTGGCCGCAAACCATCAAGCGGCACTGTGACGTCGCATAGCGCAGCTGCTTTCTGCCACAGGCCCTCCAGTAGAGATCATCCTCGAAGGATCTCGCGGACTTCTTCCGCCGTCTTCCCGAGCGCGGGATCGCAGCTTTCGGAAAGGTGTATTCCCGACGGTCATCACGAGCGCTGTGCACATTCATGCGTTTCTTGTAAATCGAGGCGTACGGTCAGATACGAACTTAAAGTGGAGGTTCCCCGATGGATCGTAGGTCTGCCTTTGCATTGACAGGCGTGCTTATCACTTCGGCAATGCTAGGAGATTTCGCCTGTCCGGCGAATGAGCTGGAGGTTCTTAAAGCAGCGGCTGCGCGAGAGATAGCTGCGGTGAACGCGGTCCTTGCTCTTCCGAGTTCTGCGGAGTGTTCTGAGATTAGTACTAAGGCCCGGGAGTACGCGTCGGCCAAGGTTTCTTTTTACAAAGCGGCTCAGCAAA
>JAFAIO010000455.1 GCA_019236675.1 Verrucomicrobiota bacterium | reverse complement strand
ACCTGAGAACGACAGCTTCCCGGCGTGTTTACTCATCAACTTCTTAAATCGTTTCAACGCCACAATTTCCCTGAGGGCCGCATGAACCGCTTCGGTGCGGGATTTCGCCCCGAGAACTTTAGCAGCTTCGTCTGCCAGATCAGTATCCAACCTTATCGATGTCATTGTCACAGCCATGGCATGCACTCTTAATTGGACGTATATATCTTCTACACCGTTCGTATATACATGTCAACAGTCAGGCGACGCCCGGTCCGATCGGCGGTTTGCCCACCACGTTGCAAAACAGATTCACACAAAGGTCCGGCCATCTCTGACGAAGGTCACGGAAAGATTCTCTCCAGCAGATCGAAGCATTCTTGCAACCGGTCGGATTCACTTACTGTATCGGGTTGATCGAGGCAGTCTGATCCAATATCATCAGATGTATGCGAACCACACTTGACATCGATGACGATGTTTTGCTGGCTGCCAAGGAACTGGCACGACGGGAACGCAAGACCGCCGGCCAGGTCCTGTCGGAGCTTGCTCGGTGCGGTCTGGCGCATGCGAACGATACTTACTTAAAAGAGATTACTGACGATGATGAGGTCTTCTTTGGCTTTCGTCCATTTGCTTGCCGGGGTGCGGTCGTAACTAATGAGATAATCAACCGGCTCCGTGAAGAAGACGCCGATTGAAACGGGCACTTCTCAACATAAATGCCTTGATCGCGTTGCTCGACCGCGATCATGTGCACCATCGTCGGGCTAGGAGCTTGCTCGGGTTTGAAAGAGCCAAACCGAGACGCTTCGCCTACCGCACTTCGCATCCCGAATCCCAAACTCCGAACTCCAAACCCCTGACTATAACGGCAGTTGCCAAAACGCCAAAAATGGACAGCTTTTCTCCTCGCATTGGGCCATGATCATCAAAGACAACTCCCCGATTTCAGACCTGACCTGTTTTGTTTCGTTTCATTTCAGGGACAATGTTCGGACCGTTCTAGCCAGGCGAGAACGGCGGGAGCGTTGTTTTGAGCGTTTATTCAAATCACAATTTCGAGGTGGAACTGAAGAATGAATTTCTTTCAAACGATTTTTACCAAACGCTATCTGATTCTGAAGTATCTGCGTAGACAGATTTCACGTCGCTACCGTGGATCCATCCTGGGGGTGCTGTGGTCGTTGGCCTCACCATTGGCGATGCTCAGCGTTTACCTCTTTGTTTTCGGATTCATCTTCAAATCGCGTTTCAACATTACCAAGAATGAGTCGGCCGCGGATTTTGGGTTGGCGCTATTCTGTGGGCTCAACCTTTATAATTTGTGTTCGGAGGTTATCACTAGTTCTCCGAAGCTGATACTCGGCCAGCCGAATTTGGTTAAGAAAATTGTATTTCCGCTCGAGACCTTGCCGGTAGTCCAAACGCTTGATTCGCTTTTCCACTGTGCCATTGCGTTCGTCCCTTTGCTCGTGGGGTTAATTTTATTCCACGGCACGATTCCATGGACCTTTATTTTTCTCCCCTTGTTCCTTGTGCCTCTCGCGCTTTTTTCGGTTGGATTCAGCCTTGGTCTGTCGGCTCTCGGGGTGTTCATTCGAGATATTGAAGAGCTGGTGCAGCCGCTTCTGATAATTCTGATGTATGGAAGTGCAGTGTTTTATCCAATTGGAGCGATGCCTCCACCATTTCGCCAGATCATTGAGCTGAACCCGCTCGCGCTCGTGATTGAAAATGCAAGGCTTTCAATGATGTGGGGAGCAGCCCCGAACTTGGGTTTGATGCTCACCCTTAGTTTCGTGGGGTTGATCTTTGTGATGGTGACGTCGGCCTTTTTTGAGAAGGCGAAGCCGGCTTTCGCCGACGTGATATGACGGACCCGGCCAATTCCCAGCGACCGAACGCGGATAACGATTTGCCAGCGGGGAAAGAAACTCTGCTTTCTCTGAGGGGTGTTTCCAAGTCATATCGTTTGTGGCACAAGCCATATGAGCGATTCCTGTACGGAACTCTGAACTCCGTTCCCAGATGCGCTCCCGGCGTGCTGCGAAGGGCCGCCGCGACGCGGAAAGAACATCTCGGCACCGAGGTGTTTGCTCTGAGCGAAATCAATTTGGATATAGAGAGGGGAGGAAGCATAGGGGTAATCGGCCGCAACGGCAGCGGTAAGAGCACTCTGTTGCAGCTTATCGCCGGGGTTCTTCAGCCCACTACCGGTCAGATATCGGTGAAAACAAAACGCGTGGCCGCCCTTCTAGAGCTTGGAAGCAGCTTCGAACCGGAATTCACCGGCCGCGAGAATGTTCTTCTGCATGGAGCGATGTTAGATATCCCTGAGGAGGAGAATCAGGGGCGTTTGCAGGAAGTGCTGGATTTCTCCGAAATTGGTGAGTACTTCGAACAGCCGGTCAGGACCTATAGCAGCGGCATGATGCTGCGATTAGCATTTGCGTCCTCAATCACGTTGCGGCCAGACTTGTTGATCGTCGATGAAGCGCTCTCGGTTGGCGACATCTTTTTCCAACAGCGATGCTTTGAGAAAATTAGGGAACTAGTCGCACACGGTGTTACCATTTTTCTGGCATCGCACGACCTTCGGTCGATTGGTGAATTTTGCGAAAGGACATTGCTCATGAACGAGGGCAGGGTGGCGTTTTTCGGCGATTCGAAAACGGCCATCGACCACTATTACGGGCTGACGCAGTCGGACCGGATGCTCAGGGCGACCAAGTCTGCGATGCCTTTGGGTGATAGCATCGAGCCGGACATGGTCGGTCATTCTTCGTCTGGTGTTGCGCTCGAACCCGTAAAATCGATGCATCCCAACCGGGACGCGGCTGCGCGGTTCCTTGGGTTCGCGGTGATGGACCAAGCGGGCAAGCATACCGGTTTTTTCAGACAAGGCGATTGGTTGACCATTATTTATGACATAGAGGTAAGAGCAGAAATTGAAAATCTAAGCTGTGGGATCGTCTATCGGGACGACCGCGGTTTTTTTCTCCATGCCAAATACCTTTTTCAAGACGACGTTCGAAAGCCTCGCAACGTCAAAGTCGGGGAGCGACTCCGCGCGACCATATCATCTCGCTTGGACGTCAATGCCGGAAGTTACACCCTGGGGCTTGACCTCATTTCGGTTCCAGATCTGGCCTTCGAGGATGGTAAATTAACGTTTGCCGCCTTTGAGCTCCACCACCGGCGCGTCTGCACTACTCCAGGATTATTTGCGTTTACAGTCAGCTTTAATCCCGAACGTGAAGGGGCGGAGTTTACTCACCTGGGACTATTCGATCTGCCGAGCCGGATGAGTCTTGAGCAGGTGAACCGTTGAGAGTTGGTCCGCGGGCCGGCTAATCACTAATTGTCTGCGGTCACCTTCTCATAAAGAGAGCGTTGCCGATTTCGCTCCCATTCAGCCAGCGCTCGAGCCAAGACCGTGCCTCCAGGTCTTCCATTGGTTAAACCGTAAAGTAAATTGCGACGCAGCTCGTCTGGACCAACTTTTCGGTCTTTGAAAGTGCAGTCGTTCACACCATCTGACACCACAAAACGAAATCGGGTGCCGTATACCTTCGCAAAAAAACCGTAGTTAATCGCGCCTTCTATCGGTTTAGGTTGTAAGGGTTGTAAAAGGCACTGGATAACCTCATCGTGACTGCCCGGATTGTACGTGCTTCCCAAATCGCTATATAGGGAGGGCGCCGCCAAAATCGAGGGCACACGCCAATAAGCCGCCTCAATTCCGATAGTTGATCCAAACGTTAATACGGCGCTCGCAGTTCTCAGCAAGCTATACGAGTCAATTTCATTCAACGGAGGAATGACGATCAAAAACGGGCAGGTGATTTGTCTCAACTCTTCCGTAAAGTCGGACTTGGTGTCGTGCGAATTTGGGTGCATTCTTACTGCCAACACGCCTTGATAATCACGGTTTGCAAAGTCCTTGATGATTTGAATAATCCCTTCCTTCTGTGACGGATAAAGTCCTCGCGGATAAAAATCACGCAGTGAGGCGAATTCGGATTCGGTGCTCGTGAATACTGCGAGGCGTTGTGAGGCTTGTACCCAGTTATCGGGCAGCAGGCCGAGCTGTTGCTGGTTTGTGAAGGAAAACCAGTTAGCAATTATTCCATGAGAGCGTTCCACATAAAACTCATGAGCTACTTTCTCCTTCACCTCCATTGAGACCGGCTCGAATGTTGACGATCTATACGGCAGCATAAACGCAGGGTCGTGTGGCATTGTATTAGGTGCGAGCACATAGGAATTAAGGTCGCTTCCTCTTTCATGCACAAAGCAGGGAACGCCTCTGAGCTGGCAAGCACGCAGTGCGGCTCGCAGATTTGCAAAGCGTCCGTTGAAGACATAGAACATGTCGCAAGGGTTTTCCTTTAGGTATTTACAGAGCGCTTTATAGGTAGCGAGAGCTGAGAAGAGCACTTCGCGGGTAATTTGAAGATTATCAGCTGGGTTAGGCTCAGGATCTCTAAAAAGATCGTTCATTGTAGATAACGCGGCGGCACCCAGGTCAAAATTGTCGATGGTGATATCATACAATGCATCGTAAGAGAGGGGCCTTGCGCAAATGGAATTAACTATCTGCAGTTCATCACTGATCGGCAGAATCAAGCTTGAAAGAGGAACAATACGGATGCGCTTTGGCAGGAGGCTTAGGCCGGCCTTGGCTATACCCATACATCTTAGTCAGGTGGCATAGTCATGATAATAGTTTGGTTCGCAACACTTCAGAACCGCATCACAAGTTATAAACGAAACAGTGTCCCGTTTGCGGAGATGAAGCTCCGCTAGTTCGAGGTCGGTTTCAAAGTGCGGTGACCATGCGGCATAGGGGCCAAAGATTGTGACACGCATATCAGATATATTTAAAGCGATTGTGATTTGGGCAACAGTAGACTGAAATCGTTTCTGCAGAGGCGCGGCGGGAGGCGATCGCAATCGATTAGATGGTGCGTGGCTAAAGCAATTGGTCGCCCCGCCTTGCGCTACGCGGCTCGGACGGCCGCCGTCGTTCCGCGGACGCGGAACTATGGCGCCCCTGCTGGCCCGACGTAGCAAGGGGGAACAGGAGCGGAGTCGGGAGCCTCGCCCTACCTGGCCTCGTCCAACCCGGTTTATGGCAACAAGATTCATAGATTGGAAGCGCGCGCCTGAAGAGCCAGTCGCAAACAGGGCAGGCTGTCGGCAATTGAGTTCTGCGTCGGCCGGCCTTCTGCAACGCAATCCAGGAAATGGCGCATCTGGTCCACGTACATATCATTTATCTGCCAGTCGATCGGCAGAGCATGGCGAACGATCTCCTTTGGGCTCGGGCCGTATTGCACTACTTCGGGTTTATCGAAAAGCCACTCCAAGGTACCTTCCGTACCTACGCAAAGACAGGAGCGTCGATAGTCGCGCTCGATGAAATTCAGATGTACGCTGCCCAGAGTCCCCGCGTGGTGGTGAAGCAAGATTTCGGCGAGACCGTCCGTCTCCAGGCCGATCGCGCGGCCGGGGACATGTTTGGCAGCGGAAAGCTGAGCCGGACCGGCATACCATAAACCGAGATCGAGTTCATGGATGCAATCGAGGATAGCGCCACCGGTTTCGGCAGAGGCGCTGTAACTTAGCCGGTAATCCTGATCGGCTCGCCAGGCCGGCAGATAACTTCCGGTATGAATTCGATAAAAGATGAGATCTCCAATCATCCTTTCGTCCAACAATTGCCGTACCATTGCGGGGCCCGGGTGAAACCTCATGTTGCATGCTACCATTGTGACAATGTCTCTTTCGATGGCTTCCTGCGCCAGTCTCTCCATTCCTTCCAACGTTGTGGATAACGGCTTTTCCACGAACACGGAGCAGCCCCAGACGAGCGCTTGACGCGTCTGTTCTTCATGAAGAGCTGAAGGGCTGGCTACTACCACCGCCTCCGGCTGTTCTCTGGCGACGTCGCCGAGGTCCGCATAAAATTTCCAATTCGGATGTTCTCTCTTTCGGCGAGCCAGCAGTTCACGATTCGGATCACAGACGAAAAGCTGTTCGACGCCGAGGTGCTCCAAGTTCAAAAGATGGCGGTAGCCGATCGATCCAGCGCCTACAATTGCCATCGCTCGCGGGATTTTTTTTGGCATTTTGCGGTGTGCAGTATTCACGAACGCTGGAAATTCAGATCCGAACACCGTCATTTGAAGTGGCCATTATTTTCTTGATAAATCCACCGTTCCCTCGAATCAAGTATCCTGGATGTTTGACGATAGTTCAATTTTGATAACAGGCGGGACGGGATCATTCGGTCAAAAGTGTGCTGCACAGCTGCTCGAGAATTGCAATGTGAAGAGGCTTATCATCTATTCCCGCGACGAATTGAAGCAGTTTGAGATGAGTCAGCGCATGACTTCACCCAGTCTCCGGTTTTTTCTTGGAGATGTACGCGATTTGCCTCGGCTAACGACCGCAATGCGTGAAGTCGATTACGTGATCCACGCAGCCGCTCTGAAGCAGATACCCGCTGCCGAGTACAACCCGATGGAGTGCATTAAGACCAATGTTTTTGGGGCAGAAAATGTGATTGACGCGGCTTATGCGAGCGGGGTCAAAAAGGTTATTGCTCTCTCGACCGATAAAGCGGCCTCGCCAATAAATTTATACGGGGCGACCAAGCTCGTTTCCGACAAGCTTTTTGTTTCGGCTAACAATCTTGCGGGAGACCGGGTCACCCGCTTCAGCGTCGTGCGATACGGCAACGTCCTTGGTTCGCGCGGCTCAGTCCTGCCTTTTTTTCACAACCTTATCCAGAATCAGGCCTCGGACCTGCCCATTACGGATGAGCGCATGACACGCTTTTCGATAACGTTGCGGGAAGGGATCGATTTTGTGTGCAAATGCTTTCAACGCATGCAGGGCGGAGAAATCTTTGTACCCAAAATTCCGTCAATCCGCATCACGGACCTGGCCAAAGTCATGGCGCCTCATCTTCCCCTGAAGATCGTTGGGATTCGTCCTGGAGAAAAATTGCACGAAGTGATGTGTCCGGCAGACGATGCCCATCAAACTCTGGCCTTTGATGACCATTATGTGATTAAGCCTTCCATCCAATTTTTTAGCGCCACTGACTACACAGAGAATCGCCTTGGAGAGAAGGGTGTGCCTGTGCCGGATGGATCTGAGTACAGTTCGGACAAGAACGATCATTGGTTGAAAGGCGACGCCTTGCGCGAGGTTGTCGAAGCTACTAGACGCGAGCTATGATTCCTTATGCGCGGCCCGACCTGGGTGCGGATGACATTCAAGCAGTCCTGCAGGTGTTACGGACGGAATGGTTGACGCAAGGTCCTTTGCAGGCGCAATTCGAAGATGCAATCGCAAGGTATTGCGGCGTTCAATATGCCGTGGCGGTTTCGAGCGGGACAGCCGCGCTGCACCTTGCCTATCTGGCGTTGGGTTTGGGGCCGGGTCAGAAAGCGTGGACGTCGCCGATCACCTTTGTAGCGACCGCGAATGCCGCGCTCCACTGCGGCGCAGCCGTTGGTTTTGTCGATATAGATCCGCGGACCTACAACCTCTCGCCGGCTGCGCTGAAGCGGGAACTTGAGGCCCATCCGAATGACGGGCCAGCCATCGTAATCCCGGTGCATTTCGGCGGCCAATCCTGCGATATGGAAGAAATTAGCCGTTTGACGCGGCCGCGAGGCATAGCCGTCGTTGAAGATGCATCGCACGCCATGGGCGGGACCTATCAGGAGCGTCCCATCGGCTGCTGTCAATGGTCTGATGCGGCCATATTGAGCTTCCACGCGGTTAAGATCATTACCACCGGAGAGGGGGGCATGATCCTCACGAATCGCGCGGACCTTTACGAATCGCTCATTCGTCTGCGCACGCACGGCATCACGCGCCAGGACGATCTATTTCAACAGCCCAGCCACGGTCCCTGGTATTACGAGCAGATCGACCTTGGGTTTAATTATCGCCTCACTGACATCCAGGCAGCGCTCGGATTGAGCCAGGTGTCCCAGCTCACAAAATTTTTGGCCAGAAGGTGCGAGATCGCGGCAGCCTACGATGAAGCATTCGCCGAGCTTCCGTTGATCAGGCCCTGGCGGGATCCGAAAGTCAGCTCCAGTTGGCATCTCTACGTGATACAACTGGTCTTAGATCGAATTAAGAAATCGCATCGGCAGACTTTCGAAGAACTGCGCGAAGCGGGCATTGGCGTAAACCTCCACTATATTCCGGTTCATCTCCAACCGTTCTACAGAAATCTCGGATTTAAACCGGGCGATTTTCCGCAAGCGGAAAAATACTATCGCGGAGCGATCACTCTGCCGATTTTTTCACGTATGACTCAGGACGAACTAAATTTTGTAATCGCGCAAGTCCGGAAAGTTTTGCTGCGTTGAGACGATCGTCTGGGAACCCTGCTTATGCCTCAAGCTAGTGTCTCCTTTGAGCTATGCGAAGCGGTTCCGGAACATGCCAAGCTGATCATGGCATGGCGCAACGATCCGGTTACCCTATCCATGTCATACCATCGTGAGCCCAAAATCTGGGATGCGTTTTGGCCGGAGTACCAGACGACTTATTTTGCGGATCAGGTTGCGCCTGTGTTTGTTTTGGACCAAGGCGAGCGCGCTGGCTTTATCCGCTGCAGGCGTGTGCCGCATCCGAATAAACTGGCCGGAGCGACGGTCGACGTTTCGATCAATATTGAACCTGAAAGACGGGGCAAAGGATTGGGCCGGGAGGCGTTGCGCGCGCTGAGTACCTACCTTTCCGACCTTTATGCAGTAGACACTATTTATGCAGAGGTGCGGCAAGAGAACAACGTATCGTGTCGCATTTTTCTGGACGCTGGTTTTACGGATCTAGGCCTGGCTGCAAAGCACATCCCGGATACCGGCGAAACCTGTCAGATTCGTTGTTTCGTCATGGAGTTAACCTCAGTATTCTGGCGGAGCCGCCCGGTCTATGTCATCGCAGAGGCGGGCTCAAACTGGCGGATGGGAACGCGGGAACGGGATCGAGCAATGGCTCGCACTTTGATCGATGTGGCAGCGGAAGCGGGAGCAGATGCCGTGAAATTTCAGGTCTATCGCCCTGAGACTGTTTACGTGCAAAACGCCGGCCAAAGCGATTACCTGGCGGATGCGGGTCTCAAGCAGGATATCCGCGCAATATTCGCTGATCTGGCGATGCCCTATCAGATGTTGGCAGAGCTCGCAGAATATTGCTGGGAAAAGAAAATTGGTTTCCTCAGCACCGGGTTTTCGCCAGAGGATTTCGCGGTGATCGATCCTTTGGTGTCGATCCACAAAATTGCATCTTACGAAATCAGTCATCCGCATCTGCTTACACTAGCGGCTCGCTCCGGCAAACCGCTGATTCTCTCGACCGGCG
>JAFAIO010000561.1 GCA_019236675.1 Verrucomicrobiota bacterium | reverse complement strand
TCTGATGCTGCCTCATATGTCAGGACTTGACGTCTGTCGCGCCGTCAAGGCGGATGCTCGCACCCGAGAGATCGTGGTCCTGATCCTTTCGGCCAGAAGCGATGAGATTGATCGGGTGATCGGGTTCGAACTCGGGGCTGATGATTATGTAGTTAAGCCTTTCAGCCCGAGAGAACTTGTTCTTCGCATTCGGGCGATCTTCCGCCGGCGCGGCTCCAGCGGGGATGATAATGAACGCCTCAAAGTCGGGGAGCTGACTCTCGATTGTTCTCGTCATGAAGTAAAAGCGGCCAATCGAGTCGTGGAATGCACCGCTACCGAGTTCAAACTTCTCCGGATACTGATGGAACGACACGGCCGGGTGCAAGGCCGGGATCGGCTACTTAGCGATGTCTGGGGTTACGACTCGGTGATCGATACCAGGACCGTAGACACGCATATGCGCCGGCTCAGAGATAAGCTGGGCGATTGCGCGCGGTATATCGAAACTGTCCGTGGGTTCGGGTATCGTTTAGCTGCACCAGGGCGGTGAGGGGTCGCGGTCGGCGGCTGGTCGAAAAGTCTGACGAGCATCTCCAAACGGACTTTCGGTTACGCCGCTGCGGGCCGGGAAGGACGTTTTGTTCTGGTCTTCGTGAAAGGGAATCTTGGCAGAAATGTTACCTTTTCGCCATCTGATTGTAACATTGCGCTGGTCAAGTCTGGTTGGTTGGCTGGCGACGAAGCAAGGGGGCGTATCCCATTTTATTGGGTTGCGCGAAAAGGGATTACTAGAGTATACCGGTCTGGTTTATTCTGGCGGTGTCGTTTTGCCGCGTTGTTCCAAGGAGAAAACTGAGAAAAAACCAATGATACGAAACAAAATCTGTTTGCTTGCGTTATGCGGCCTGATTGCCTTATCCGCCGCTAGCGTAAGGGCCGATGACAGTGCGCTTTTGGATGTCTTGGTCAAGAAGGGTATCTTGACCAAACAAGAAGCAGAAAAGCTCGAAGCTGAGGTTGGCAAAGAGCCGGTGGCGCAGCCTCAAGGGTTAGCAGCGAACATCAAGATTGGTGACTGGGTGCAAGAGCTTGATTTGTACGGGGATATGCGTTTCCGGGAGTATTGGTCGAATTTCGAGAACCAACTGCCGACTCCACCCCAAAAGGTCACGACGGCTTACGACAAGAATATCCAGCGTCAACGCTTAAGGTTTCGGTTGCGCTTAGATGCGGATTTCAAGCTGGCTGACAATTTCTTTGGCGGCTTCCAGCTGTCGACCTCTGACAATCGTGGCGGTACGACAACGAACGCGACCTACACAGGAGGTACCGATAACTACAATATCTACATTAGCCGCGCCTTCATGGGTTGGGCACCGATTGATGGCTTAACTTTCGTCATCGGTAAGCAGAACAACCCCTTCTACACGACGGAGTTGAACTGGGCCCCGGACGTTGGTCCATCCGGAATCGTGGAACGAATTGATTTCCATCGCTTGTTTGGATGGGGTTCAGGCGGTGAACCCGCGGGTTATAGTAAAGAAGGTAAGGCGCCCCCACCTGAGGTCGCTCCAACCCCCTTCCCGCTGGAGTTGAGCTTGATCGCCGGGCAGTTCATTTTCTTTAACAACAATGCTGACTCGAGCATTTCATTCGACAAGACGGATGCGTTCTTCTTCGATACCCAACTCCTCGCGAAAATTCACCTGCTCCACAATCAGGTGACGGTCACATTCGGTCCGCAGGTCCAGATCTGGAACGAAGCCGGACTCGGTCCGACAGCGGTTCTCAACAAGACTACGGTCACTAACCCCGTTAACAATCCCACCGGTTCGGCGATCGGATTTCCGGATCAGTCGACTGCACCGACTGGCGGTACCGGAACCGGAACGCTGGGTACTCTGAATGACGCAATACCGTTCCCAATCTATACCCGGGACGAGTTTTTTCTCCAGGCTCCTGGAGACATTTCGTTCAAGCTGGCCGGCATCCCGATCTCATTCTATTGGGATACCTCTTACAACGTCTGGGGTCCTGAGCGTTTCAACGAGGTATACGGTCCGCTGTTTGATACGGTGACCTATACGAAGAGCGCGACCGGTACTGCCACCCCGCACTTCTCGGGTTTGATTCACCCGACCTTCCAGGATTATTTTGCCTGGCTGGCAGGGGTGAAGATCGGACAGAACAAGAAAAAAGGCGATATCAGTCTGTTGGTTGACTATCGGCAGATCGGTCTGGCCGCAGTCGACCCGAACATCAACACTGATGACTTCAATCTGAGCTACCTGAACGCAGCCGGGTGGCGGGCGAGCGTTGCGTTTAACCTCACCGATTTTGCCGTGCTTCAGGTTACAGGCTGGTTTTCTAATAATCTGGTCCGAAACTTATATGGCGGTTTTGCAACCCAAGGGACCTACGCGCAGGCTCTTCCTAACTCTTCACAGGTCCTCGCCGTGGACCTAGCGTTTAGATTCTAATCACTCTTCCGGTCATGACTCGATACATTATTAAATTGAAGCCGGTTGTATTGTTACTGGTCGCCGTTGGTGGCCTTAGTTCGCTACTGCTGTCGTCCTGTGCTAGCGGCGGAGGACATTCCTCCACGAATCCGGCCTATTATGACCCAAACTCAAAGGTGTTTCCGGACAACCGCTGGCCGTTTGGTAACGGCGGTTATCGGTAGCGCTTCGCAGAACGTCTGCTTCGAACCTGCTTTGAGGCAGACCCAGCTAAGTTCTTAAAAAATGATTTTGCTCCAGCTTGCTGGAGCAAAATCTTTTTTGTTGTTAGCAATCCTTTTGAGCCTGCTAAATAACGGCAGTCCGATGATGACCGACAACCCGGCCAGGAAGGCCTTATGATTTTTGAGATTTTATTCAGAACAAACGTCAAATGCAGTTGTTTCGGCCCGGTGCTCCTTTTGTCCGGAGTGCTGCTCTTAGCGGGATGCACGAGCGGATCCAGCAACAGCGAATACGTAAATCCGTCGCGGCCCGAAACCTACGATCCGCAAGAGACCGGTTACGAAAAGCCATGGCCGTATGGGGACCTCGGCAACGGTCATTGAATGAAGCCGCTGGCAGTCGGCTGAAACCAAGTTATGCTAAGGCGAGGAATGGGTAATGAAACGAGAAACTTTCTTTTCGTCTAGCATGCGACGCAGCGTTTGGTCGCGGTCTGGTTTGCAGTTGAGGACTCGCTTCCTTTATCTTATGGCATTTTGCGCTATCGCGGCTTCTGCTGCCGCTGGGGACGTGTCCAAGGGCCACGTCGCGCCCCGTAAGAAATGGAACGGAGTCACGATTGGCCGGTCAGTGTATGATGCTCGAACCCGAGAGTTTGAGAAACCGTGGCCGTTCGGCCAGGCTGCTGGGGCTGGGGGAAATTCCAACTAGAGCTTGATCAGCAATTAAATGAATCCCATTAAGGCAAGCGTGGACGTCAGCTCGCAGGCTGCAAACCGGCAAACTCCTGCGAGCTCGGTTACCACTAGCGTGACAGACCGGCCGGCCGCTGTTGCCGGCAAGATCATCATCGATGTTGAGCGCGTTGATTTCCATTACGGAGCCTCCAAGGCATTGCATGGAATCAGCCTGAAGATACCCGAGAAGCAAGTTACCGCTTTTATTGGACCTTCTGGATGCGGCAAATCCACTCTCCTTCGTTGCTTCAATCGCATGAACGACTTGGTCGATCATGCCAGAGTGACGGCAGGGGAAATCCTGATCAAGGGAGTTAATATTAATGCTCCTATGGTGGATGTGATTGAACTGCGCAAGCAGGTTGGCATGGTGTTCCAAAAGTCGAATCCGTTTCCTAAGTCGATTTACGAAAACATCGCCTACGGCTTACGGATTTCTGGGGTGCGAGATCGTGACACGGTCGACGGTGTCGTTGAGCAAAGCTTGCGCGGAGCTGCTCTTTGGGATGAGGTAAAGAATCGTCTCCACGAAAGCGCGCTGGGCCTCTCAGGCGGTCAGCAACAACGGCTTTGCATTGCCCGAGCCATAGCGGTTAAGCCGAGTGTGATCCTGATGGATGAACCTTGCTCGGCCTTGGATCCGATCGCTACGGCGAAAGTTGAGGAGCTGATTTTTGCGTTAAAGGATCAATTCACGATTGTCATCGTGACGCACAACATGCAGCAAGCCACTCGGTGTTCTGATTTCACCGCCTTCTTTTATCTTGGTCACCTGATCGAATTCGATCGGACAGAAAAACTGTTTACGAATCCGACCCAGAAGCAGACTGAAGATTATATTTCTGGAAGGTTCGGCTAAACCTGCATTTATCAGCAACGCAGCGATGTCCGTTTAGCGTTGCCCTTCCGGTGTTTGGAATTCGGCGCTGACCACGCTGCATCGCTATCTCGGGCAAATAGGGATTGATGAGGTTAGTCATTGGGTTGGTTCTAAGAGCAATTGTCTCCATCAAGCGCGATGCCGACCTCGAAAAACGCCGAACGCCGAACGCCGAACGCTAAAACGCAAATCCGAAGCTCAGGTTAAACGCGCCAAACGAATCGCTCTTTCGGGGCGCTGGATTGACGCCGTAATCAACCCGAATGGGGCCCACTGGCAAATTGTACCGCAGTCCCAACCCGACCCCGGTACTGAAGTTGTCGAAAGGGGAATTCCCCAAGCCGCCGGCGTCAAAAAACACAGCGCCGATAACGCCTGCATAGATTGGGAAATCATCCTCCACATTGAAGATCGAGCGAGTCAGCCCTCCAAGAGGATTGTTACCAATGTCCCTCGGTCCCAGTTTTCGTTCCAGAAAGCTGCGAACCGTGGTGGCGCCGCCACTGAAGAACCTTTCTTCGATTGGGATTGCCAGGACGCCGCCTTGAGACGGAAAGATGCCGGCAAAGCGCACACCCCCGGCCAGGACGGTTGGACCTACCGGAATGTAAACAGAGAATCGTTCGGTGAGCGTGATGTAATTAATGTAATTCCGGAGAAGCTCAGAATCTGAGGCGGCTAGCTCTAAAATCCATCCTTTCCGAGGGTTAAGAGGATTGTCTCGTTTATCGATGCTTTGGGTAAGCCCAAACGTAACCAACTCGTAGCTAGTCGGGCCTACCAGCGTTTCCGGGGTAATATTGATCTGGCTGAGATTTGCGTTTCGCAGCAGCAGAAATACACCGGTCTGATATTCTTTTGAACCGGTCGTCAGCGTCTTCCCATATTTCGCAGTTAGATTCGTCCGGATGTACTCATCCACGTATGTATACCCGTACAAACTCTGATCTTCGAGGCCCACTTCGGTTAGGAAGTCAACATTCGTGTTAAAAAACCAAGGATCTTCGTAGGAGATTTTTGCCTTCGGTCCACGGCTGGTAATTTCGGCGGATGCGGAGAAGACGTGACCTTCGCCGCCAACGTCCAAGTCGGAGAAATTACCGCCGAAAATAACCCCGTAGAAAGTGTCATACCCCCCAAATATGCCGAAGTACTTTTGCTTGGACTCAACGGGATTGAGAGTGAGTTGAACGGTATCGTCCGGCATCGGCGTCTCCTGAAAATCGAGGGAATCGTACAACCCGGTGGAGATCATTTGGGTGTCGAGCTCCTGCAGCTTCAACGGACTGTAGGTTTGTCCCATGAGCGGCTGGAAACGATTTGGCAGGAAATCAGGCTTCAGCCTGGCGGTAGGCCTCTGCTGCACGACGATACGCCCGAATGTATAAACCGGACCGGGCTGAATACTAACCTTGACCGGCACAGCTCCCGCTTTAGCCGCAGCCATATCGGCGCTAACCGAAACTTGGGCAGTTACGTGCCCGTACCGCTTCAGAATATACAGCACGTCGCGCTGTAAATCGCTTAACGCAGCGTCTGAATAAGGTTTTGGCGGCTCGGTTAATTCACTGGCTTTGGCTTGAAAGGCCGTTGCCGGAATGCCAGGAACGTCCGGAAAACTGATAGCCCCGAACACAAATTTCTGGCCTTCTTTGATGGTCAGCGTGACATCGACATCACCTAGCGCCTCGTCGAAATGATATTCTAAGGGCTCGATTTGCACATTGGGGAACCCTTGGGAGATGTAGTAGTTCTTTAGGAGTCCACTTCCCGTTTCAAGGTCCGCTTGAACGAAAGGAAGCTCCTTTTGGAACTGGGAAAGCCGGGCCCTGGTTGTGCCGATCATATAGTCGTTCAGGGAAGTGGCCGGGAAACTTTGATTACCGGCGAAGTTGATTTTGCCCAATTTATAGTATCGTCCTTCGGTAATGTTTAACTGCAGTTCCCGGCCGCGAATCTGGTAACTAACATTCACGTTGGGATACCCATGACGTCGATAGAAGACATCAAGATAGTAAGCGGTATCGTCAGCCAGTGGGGCAGTCAGGCCTTCATTGTGAATTGATAACAGAGGATCCGCCAGTGCTTGCCGAAGCTGGTCTTCAGGGAAATGTTGGTTACCGGCGAAAACAACCCGAGAAGCAGCCTCCGGCGGGGGCGTGGGCGCCAGCTGAGTGGTCGCGGCAGCTTCTTGGGCTTTACTTTGGGCTAAAGCCGTGGCCGGCAGCAGCGCGCATAGCGCGGCAATGCTCATGCATTGCCGCGCTGTACGCGCTATGACCCAAGAAGGGTTCCTTAAGCCGGGACTATTCTTGGGTTCCTGACGGCGAGATTTCAAACTCATTACTCCTAATGGAATAGCAGAAGAATGCTCCGTATAGCCGGAGCATTCTTCTGCTGTAGCGCGGAGGGCTGGCCAATGCATGTGCATTGGCAGCCCTGCACGCTCAACGGAAGCGAATGAGGTACCGAATCTGTCCACTTACGTTTCCGATCGAGCCAAACTCCGCAACTACCTGCCAGCTCTTGGTCACACTGAAGCGAGCACTGATGTCTTGAGATCCAACTTTTTGACCAGGAATCACATCCACTTCAAGTCGATCGAGAAAGTCTTGTTGTTGCTGGCTGGCCCCTACTTTGAATATTTTGGAATACAGCTGGCGAATGACCAGGAAAGCAGCTCGACCGGCTAGCAAGCTTGGGTCCTGGACAAATTCGGAGGACGTCGCCCCAGTCGCCAGGAGCGTGGCGATGTCTCCTTGAGTCAACGGCGGAGAGCTATCGAAGAGAATCTTGAAATCGGAGACGGCTCCATAGATTCGCATCGTGATATCGTAGTCACGGACAGTTGAACGGCCGATGATGTTCAACTGCGGGTCCAGCGGGTTGCTACCAGGATTAAAATTGACGTAACTGTTGTTGATGTCCATGTGACTGAATGGGAGCGAAGCAGTCAGTTGATCAATCTTGGCATAACCGCTGACCAACGGTTTTTGGCCGGTCCCGCTGACCTGGATATTAATAACCACTGAACCCCGAGCGAGATTGCTCTGTATCTTGAATGGATCTTTCGTCACTACCGCAATATTGAACTTCCAATTATTGAATGGCGGCGTGTCGACGGAGACATTCGGAGGCGTCTTCGGTGGCTGAGGCGCAGGCTGGCCCGGCAAATTTAGCGGCAGAATGTCGATATCCTGGAAAAATCGGCTATTGGTGATCTCGACACGACCATCAACTTCACCAGCAGAGAGCGGTCCTTTGATGGCTAGATCCAGGTTGCTGCGAACAATGATGTTGTCGCTGCGAGTTATCAGAATCTGGGTGCCGTGCACGGTAATATCAAAGACCGGGTCCGTGCCCTTGGTTAGGTCGATGGAACCGCCGACGTTGAATGGCCCGCCCGCGGCTTCTCCATTTAGTTGGGCAAAATCGACTCGATTTTCTCGAAAATTGATCTGGGCAACAAAGTTGGAGACTGGCGGCACCAAATCAGTGCGGGCGCGTGCCTGCGCAATATTGGTATGCAACTCACCCTGCAAACTCGGCTTGGCTATCGTGCCCGCGACATCAACGCTAATACCCGCTCGGCCTTCGAGGGAGCGAATCTCCGGGATCATTCGTTTGAGGAAACTCAAGCTGGTGTCCGGCCATTTAACGGTTAGTTGGATCGGAGTGTTCTGATCCAATGTTCCGGTTTTGACAATCTGAGGAAAGTCGACGGCCAGCTTACCCGCGATATTAAGGGGCTGAATGTCAGGTTGCTTCACTGAACCGGTTACATTCAGTTCTTTATTTTCTAGTTTGACCGCGATTTGCAGGCTCGCAGCTGCAAATGCTGATGCGGCCGCCGACCGCAAATCGGTGGCTTCGAGATTCACGGTGATGTTAGGATTGCTAGTGTCGCCGGTCCCTTGCACTGTTAACTGTCCAACTCCATCGACGGCTGGCTTCGCGCTTTGAAAGTCAGCCAGCTTCACTTTATCTGTTCGCAGATCGATACTGATTGGTTGACCGATCGCGATCGGAATCTTGGACCCGCTTTGGAAATCAAGCGGGAGACTTACCGTTCCGGTCAACTGGTGATTGTGAGTTTTTACTATCAATCCGGTGATTTCCAGAATCTTGGGGTTGACATGGAGTGACATCGCCAGACTCGCCAATGGCGAAGTGACCTGGACCGTGGATAGGTTGCCATCTAAAGCTTGGTAAGTTCCCGACACTTCCGCGTTTATATGCTGAAATTGTTTTACACTTATCTCCGTTCCCCGCAGCTCTAAGTGGCCGTTCATAGGGTTGGCAGCTTCCGTGGTGCGCTGCCTCGCTTCCCCCTTCGCTAAAGCTTCGGAGGACAAGTGCGAGGCCGACTCTGTCGGGACCGGGGAGCTTCCCGGCTTCGCTTGGTCGAAGACGCCGGTTTGCGGTGATTCGTTGGTTGTGGTGAGCTCGCCAGTCCCACCCCAGTTCAGTGTCAGTTTTCCTCCTAATCCGAGCTCTTGATGGAACGCATGCAGCAACGGATTGAGAAACCCGATGTTGTCCAATTCGACATCAGCGCGTCCGGAGTACGGAAATTTAGAGCTTATTTTTCCC
>JAFAIO010000555.1 GCA_019236675.1 Verrucomicrobiota bacterium | reverse complement strand
CTGCTGTACCGCGTATTTTCTGGGAGTCTCGCGAGACCAAAGACCTTATCAACGGTAACCCGTAGGCTCCGCGGTGATCTTGCATTTCCTTGACCCAAGTGGCGCCGGCCAGACTCGCTTTGAGCGGCTTCGCAAAGTGCTCGAGTGCGTGATCGAAATCAGAGTCATCGCATAGGGTTAAGAATCCGGTTGCAGTGGAGTAAGCCGACGCCTGCTGAGACGGAATGTCTCTAGCGCATCCCTGGACGAACGCGAAAGTAGCGACTGCCAGAACCCATCGGGCGGCCCGTCGTGCCACCTTGTCCGCGAAAGTTTCGCGACCAGGGACGAAGGCAGAAGCGAAGCGGAGGCGGAAACGATTCATCGAGACGTTTCCTCGGTTTCAGCCAAGGTGTTACGCGGATGGCGAATATCGCGCGCCTCAGCGATGTAGACGATTTCGTTAGCGATGTGTTCAGCCAAATGAGTAATATCCTCGAGGCTCTGGGAAATGGCCATTAGATTGACGTAAGTTCGTGATCCAAAAGGTCGCTCCTCGAGACGATCGGTAAAGTTCTCGACAAATTCGCGTCCTGTTGCCGCTAATGATTCTGTTCTCCCTAGCACGCGGCCCGCGCTGACTGTGTCCACATCGCGAAACGCGACGATGGCCTCGCTGAACAGACGAATCACCGCATCAAAGTGAGTCAAAAGAGACTCTTGCTCGTCGGGCGGAGAGGGGTCTTCAGCTAATTTCCTCGAGCGCCGAGCAATTGACACCGCGTGGTTAGAGGCCCGTTCCAAGATGTTGCTTAGCTTAATAGTTGCCAGCACGGTGCGCAGATCGGTGATCATCGGCTGGTAACGCATCAAGATATCGGTTCCCAGCCGATCAACCTGCTTCTCTAAAAGATCAACCTCATCGTCGTCCGCGATCACCGCAGCAGAAAAGTCCTCGTCACGTTCTGCGAACCCCGCTCGGGCATTGGCCAAGTTACGGCCTACCAGGTTGGCCATCAGCGTTACATCCTCTTTCAACGTATTCAGGGCCTGATCGAAACCAGGCAGATGATGCTTGAGGCCACTTTCTGACATGGTGAAAGCGTAATGTTTTTGCTCGGGTTGCGCAACGCCGGGGAACGCCTTAGGCCGCCGAAAGCATATCGTCCTGATTCTCGCCTTCAGATGGCGTGCCGCCACGCGCGTGAAGTGGACTCAGGAGACGGTAGTGCCACCCAGCGGACAGCTTGGACGCGCGGATTGCAATCCACTGGTCTACTTCCTCCAGTCACGCGACCGTCGCCAATCGCGTTTCGCTGTTACCTTCGGAACCGGCGGCCGAGGAAACTCGTCGCGAGTACAAAGAAGATCAGCACTCCGGTTCCGACCTGTTGCCAGTAAAAGTTCCAGCCGATCAACAGCAATCCGTTGGTTACGATGCTAAGTAGAAGAACTCCAAGCGTGGTGCCGATGACACTGGGCCTGCCTTCGGAATGGAGCGTGGTTCCGATGAAAGTCGCGCCGATCGCATCGAGAAGGTACGCGTTTCCAGACAATGGTACGTACGCCTTTATAGTGGCCGAGAGAATGATCCCGGCAACGCCGCAGGTCACAGCGCTCAACAAGTAAACCAGAGCCGAGGTGTATCGGACCCTGGCGCCAGAATACCAGGCAACGCTTGGATTCGCACCAAGGGCTACCGTGTTACGCCCGAAGCTCGTACGCTCAGTCAAGAGGTAATATATGACGGTTAAGCCGACCGCCAGAGACAGCGGGAATGGGACGCCAAAAAAAGAACCATGGCCAATGTAGATGAAAGCAGGTGCTAAAGTCCCGGTTATTAGGTAGATCGGTTGGCCTCCGTTCGTGGCAAGTTGTTGAACGCTTTCGCCGATAAAGAGCGTGCCCAAGGTAGCCAAGAAAGGCGCGATCCGCAGTCCACCAATTAAAAAAGCGTTGAATGCTCCAGTCGCTAGCGCGCCGGCTAGTCCGCCGCAGATCGCAACGAGAAAGTTTTGATGGGCGGAAATCAGGGAGATAAAAAGGAGGCTGCCAACATCCATGGCTGTGCCTACGGAAAGATCGATTCCTCCGGTCAAGAGGACCAAGGTCATTCCTAAAGACACGATGGCTAGGATGGTAAAATTGTTAACCAGGATGTTTACGAAATTCGAGAGGGTTAGGAACCCTGGCGCTTTTACCGACAGGAAGGTAAACACTAACAGAAAAGCGAGAATGACGGTATAACGCAAAGCGGACGAACGGTGAAGCCACTGGGGAATGGTTTCAGGTGCTGGAGCGTCCGTGGAGCGCTGCCTCGCTTCCGCTGTCGCTTCGCTTTGGCGCGACGGGTGCGAGGCCGACCCGGTCGGAGCCGACGGAGTGGGCGATGTATCAGTGGTCATGGCAGGCCAGACGAAGTACCGGTACTAAGCTTCCCTCCTCCTCACAAGAGAAGTGGTGGCTACGGCGAAAAGGATTAATAGGCCCTCGACTCCATTAACCCAATAACTGGAAATGTTGGTCAGTTGAAATCCGTTAATTAAAAAGCCAATAAACAAGACACTTAATAGGCTGCCAGAGATCGTCGGAACTAATCTTCGGGAGAATACGACTCCGAGCAGCGCAGTAACTACCACCGAGAGAAGCATATCGCCGGATCCAGTCGAACTACCGCTGAGCAAGGCCACTGAGAGGACCGCGCCGATCGAAGCGCAGATACCGCTAAGGATGTAGCTGGTCGCGATGTATCGATTGACTGACAAACCCGCTGCTAACGCAGCTTCACGAAATCCCCCGACGGCGTATAAACGCAACCCAAAGGGAGTATACTCGATTACGGCGATCAAAATGAGCCCAATGATAAGCAGGAGGTAAGCGAGCGTTGCGATACCAAAAGGCCCGTCGCCGGCGAGCACTGCTAATAGCGGAGAACTCGCTTGCAGAACGGTGTTCTGAGTGATGACCAACTCGAATCCCGCGCAGATATTCATCACCGTCAGGGTTGCGATTAACGGCAGGATGCCGATGGAGACGACAGCGATAGCGTTAAGGAGCCCTACCGCTAGGCCAGTCAAGAGCGTGAGGCTCAAGGCGACAATATCCGGTTGACCAGTTTTCAACAAGATGGCGTAAACGGCAGCACTAAGACCGAGGTTATTGGCGATCGACAGATCAATACCTCCAGTGATTACGTTGGAACCTCCTGCAATCATCACGATCGTCATACCGAAGGAGAGCACGCCAAGAATGGCGGATTGTTCCAATACGTTTGTGATATTCCCTACCGAAAGAAAACCGGGAGCTACCAAAGCAAAATAAGCAATCACTAACACAAATCCCATGAGCGAACCTGCTCTGAGAAGAAGCGCTCCATTGATCGGAGGGCCGTCACCTTTGGTAGTCGCGACCGGAGGTTCCATCAGCCCAACCGATCCTTCCCGAGCAGGTTCCTTTGGGCTCTCGCGATTCTGTCCGTTCCCTTCATCAGTCATTTCTTGTTGAACGTTCCCCAGCTACTGTTCGACGTCGGGTGACCCTAGCGACCGCTCTCCGCGCTCACGGCGTTGACGTATTCACTCACCGCTGACGTTCCGGTCGCGCAGCTCAACAGATCCGCGCTGGTTGAATTGGCCGGGTTAAATTCTCCCGCCAGCTGTCCCCGATACATCACCAGAATCCGGTCCGCGATCCCGAGCAGCTCCAAAAGGTCGCTGGATAAAAGTAAAATTCCGGCTCCTTGTTCGGCTAGTTCGCCGATCAATCGGTAGATCTCAACCTTAGCTCCGACGTCCACACCGACTGTGGGTTCGTCCAAAAGGTAAAGCGCAGATTGCCGGCTCAGCCATTTTGCCAGCACGACCTTTTGTTGATTGCCGCCGCTCAAGTCGCCTACCGGGGAAGCTTGGCTCGCTGTGTGGATCGATAACTTCCGGATCAGTTCATTTGTCGCCGTCTTTTCCCGACCTGGTTGCAAAAAACCGAAACACACAAATCTTTGCAGACTTGCCAAAGTCACATTTTCTCGAACTGACATTTGGAGCGCTACGCCGTGAGCCCTCCGATCTTCAGGTACCAGCGCTAGTTTCTTAGACACAGCCGACGGCGGCGAAGAGACTTTCGTCCTCTCGCTCCCGATTTCGATCGTGCCTCCGTGTAGCCGAACCAGTCCAAACAAGCTTTGAACGAGCTCCTTAGCGCCAGATCCTAGCAAGCCGGTCAGTCCGAGGATCTCACCGCGGTGCAAGGTCAAAGATATCTCGTTAAAAGCGCCGCGAGCGGAAACCTCGTTCAGTTTCAATACCGGTTCACCAATAGGGACCGCTCTTTTTGGGAACATCTCGTCGATATCCCGGTTAAGCATTAGGGAGACAATTTCGGTCGTAGACGAACTCTTCAAGCTTACGTGACCGACATCAACTCCGTTACGCAGGACGGTCACCTGATCGCAAAGAGACTCTATCTCGCTCAGATAATGTGAGATATAGACAATGGTTATTCCCTTCGCTTGCAGCCGCCGAATGATCTCGAACAAACGATCAACTTCTCGTCTCACAAGTGCGGCCGTTGGCTCATCAAACACCAGGATGGCCGGATCTCGGAGTAGAGCGCGGCTGATTTGTACAATTTGACGCTCTGCCGGGGTCAGCTCGCTGATAAGAGCACCACCTGCTAGGCGAACGTCGAAATGGTCACGGAGTATGGTCGTCGCTTGTCTGGCCATCTCTCGCCGGTTCAAGAACGGCAGCCGGCCGATCCCGGGTTCGGCCCCTAAGAACATAGCTTCACCAACCGTGAATGTCGGAACCAACAAACGATCTTGATGAATGAAATGAATCCCGAGATGTTCTACCTGTCGTGGAGTCAGATGCGGGCAATGCAAGCCGCGGATGGTGATACTTCCAGCGTCGGGGCGATGGATGCCGGCTAGGATCTTGATGAGGGTAGATTTTCCGGCGCCGTTTTGTCCGACCAAACCCTGGATGTTCCCGGCCTCTACTTCCAGATTCGCTCCGTCAAGCGCGCGAACGCCTCCGAACGTTTTCACGATGCCATGCATCGACAGCACCGGATCTCCCTTAGCGAGTGCCATTTGTTTCAGGTCCCAAACAGAAAAAACTAATCGCAGATGAACGCAAATAGACGCAGATAATATCGGCCGCGATCGCCGCTCATAGCGACGTTAGCCACCCTAGACCTCTCGATAGTCTCATTTCATTACCGGACCTAAGGAAACTGTTCGCCCAAAACGCCGCAAGTCCCAGGCTAAGCGAAGAAACTACATTTTATCTGCGTTAATCTGCGTGCATCTGCCGTTGTCGTCTTCTTCGCGCGCATTCGTGGTTACTATGGGCGTTGACCGAGAAATTTCTGCATTTCGTCCGCGTTTTTCTTCGTTACCAGAAGAGCGGGAACAAAACTATAAGGGGGCAGACTATGGTCGCCGTTGAGATAGCGGGCTGCGTTGTCTACTGCAGTTTTGCCAATCAAATAAGGTTGTTGGGCGACGACAGCGGCGGCACTCGATTTCTGGTCCTTGATCAGTGCCACCACGTCGGGGCTTCCATCTACCCCGTACGTCTTAACCTCGTTGCGTTGAGCGCCATCGACTGCCTCAGTCGCGCCAACTTGTGGCACATCCCAAGCCGACCAAACGGCCGCTATCTGTCCTTTGGGATATTTAGTTAACATCTCGTTAACCTGGGCATAAGCGTTCTGAACCGTATTAGGAATCACGTCACGCAGCTCCGGCTCAATGATCTTAATCTTCGGATAAAACTTCAGAACTTCTTTCAGTTCGTCGTATCGAATCGCGCAAACCGGAACACCATAGAACCCGTTAAAGACCAAAACGTTGCCTTCCCCGTGGATATCATTCGCTAATTGAACAGCGAGTTGTTCTCCAATGAAGAAGTTATCCGAGGTCGTGTCGTTGATCGAAGCGGGGGAAGCCGTGTCTACCGTGAAAAGCGGAATCCCGGCTTTAACGACCTTTTCCAGCCACGGTTCTAACACACTCAAGGTGCCGAGTTGTTCGATGATTGCGTCTGGCTTTTGAGAAATCAGAGTCTGTATCTGGCTGATTTGTCGTTTGTCGTCCCGTCCTCCGTCCAGTGCGATGGGGGTACCACCTAGTCGTTTGACCTCATCGATTTGTCCTTGGTACGCTCGCAGATCCCAGTAATGGTCTGTGCCGATTACGGTGATACCGATGGTCTTGCCTTTGAGTGACAGACCTTCTTCAGCGGGTATGGTTGGGGCCGGTGTTGGTTCGCTTGTGTCTGCGCGACTGACCTGCCTGGTTCCCCAGTAGATGGTTGCGCCAATTGTTATGCCGAGAAGCAGACGATACAGCACTGAAAGCTTCTCCCAGATTGATGCACCGTTTGTGCGCAGGACAAGGTCGGGTTTCTTCGCTAAGGCCATAGTGGAGCAGGGTTAGTTTTCGTCGGTACATTGAGCTGCTAGGTAATCACGCGGCGCAAACAGCTTGGCGCCAATTCCCTACTGAATAGATAGGGTAATGGCGTTTGCAAGCGATTTTATCCGTGTACGTTCACAAAGGGCCTGCCGCCCGGTTTCTGGCTCGACGGGGCAACCGAGACTGAGATGCCGAAGTGATTTAGCCTAGTCCGGCGCCTGCGGGACCGAAAAACGGTCGCTGTCGCACTGCACAATGACCGATTCGTCGATCTGTCGTCGTCCATCACCCAGGACGGAGGGGAGTCGCATTCCGTGTTCCGTTACAGCCGGCGTTTTTCCATACAGAGCGCATTGGGTCACAACCGGGTGTTAGCTGCGGCTCCCTTGATCGCGTGGCCAGACCACCAAACGGGCAACCTCAAGCGGCGTGGTACGGCTCTCGGGGGCGTCGCGGTTGTGGCACAGTTAAAACGTTGCGCTCAGTCTTAGGTCGCAGACAGGCTGGGCATAGCCACCCCGAATGCAACGCCCCTCCGTTGGGCCCCTGGTAGCGTTCAGGATCCTCGAAAAAACACGACTAGCGTTTGTTAACGCGAACAGCCAGAAGCCAGTTCCGAATCAACCTTGTGCTGCCAATGACCGATACTCTTTCTGTAGTATCGAGCATGGCTTGCGCCCCAGCGGCCCATCTCTCGGAGGACCGGCTGGAGGCTTTTGCCTCGCTCGGTCAGGGAATACTCTACCTTCGGTGGAACTACTTTGTATACCTTCCGCCGAATCAAACCGTCTGCCTCCAGTTCGCGAAGCTGTTGAGTCAGCATCTTCTTACTAGCGCTGCTGACCAGGTGCCGCAGTTGGCCAAATCGGAGTACCTCGTTCGCCTCGATATAATAGAGCAACAGTGGTTTGTACTTTCCGCCCATTACACCCAGCGTGATTTCTACCGGACAAAAAATCGGTCCGTCGATGGACTCGTCAGCAGTCTCTGTTCCTTTGGTTTCCAATCCAACCATAGGTTACAAAAAGGTGCCTAGTTGTCAAAATGTATCCAAAGTGACAGCGTCACACCTATGAACATTTTTTTAGTGCTGGCTCATCCGGAACCTCAAAGCTTCAACGGCGCCATGTTCCGGCATGCTCAAACGATCCTCAGTGAGGCGGGACATGAGATCAAAAAATCCGAACTCTACGGGATGAACTTTAACCCGGTCTCCGGACGCCATAATTTCACCAGCGTCAAAGATCCGAATTATTTCAAACCGCAAACAGAGGAGGTATTCGCCACTGAGATGGGCGGATTCGCCCCTGACGTGGAACACGAGCTCCAGAAGCTTGAGTGGTGTGACCTCATGATCTGGCAGTTTCCGCTCTGGTGGTTTGGGTTGCCTGCCATTCTTAAGGGTTGGGCGGATCGCGTCCTGGCCATGGGGCGCGCCTATGGTTATGGTCGCATATATGACCAGGGCGTATTCCAGGGGAAGCGGGCCCTATTATCGACAACCACCGGCGGTGGTAGGGAGCATTATGAAAGAGGCGGATTCAACGGCGATATCCATGGCATTCTACGTCCGATCCAGCGGGGTATCTTCGAATTCACCGGATTCTCTGTGCTGGAGCCGCACATCGTCTACGGTCCAGCCCACCTGACTAGCGAAGAAAGGGAGCGCGCACTGGCAGCGTACGCCCAGCGCCTCGGATCCATCATCAAAGAGTCGCCTTACACCGTCGGAGCCTATTAAAGCGTCCGTTGTGTATCGTTCGATAGATGCACAAAACCGCGAACGAGTATGTCGTTCTCGAAGCGCTCCAATCGACAGTGGTGCAGAAGCTTGGCTTCAGCATTCCTCGTTACGCCGCTGCCGCCGAACGCTGGTTTATTCCCGTCGGTCAGAAGAGGAGCAAAGAAACTCCAAATCTCATCGATTAGATCCGCATCGAGTAGGTCTCCAAGGATCTCGCCGCCTCCTTCAACCAGGAGCCGGGTTACACCTCGTTTACCCAGATCGACTAACATTTCGTCCCATGATTGGCCTCGGTAAACTAAGGTGCGTTCGCGGAAATTGTCTGTTAGAAGCTTGGATCCAGGCGGTAATATGCCATTGCGGGTTACGATCACGCGCCAAGGCTGTCTGGCAGCATGAACACCGCGAACAGTTAACCGAGGATTATCTCGGCGCAGCGTTTCTGCGCCGATCATAATGGCATCCACCGTTGCCCGTAACGCTTGCACTCTGCGATGAGCCGCCGCTCCGGTTAATTTGGTGGGCTCGCCTGGCGGGCGGGTAATCCGCCCGTCCAGTGATTGAGCGATTTTGGCGATTACCCAGGGGCGGCCGGAACTGATCCAGCGGTCAAAGCCAACATTCAGACGCCGGCATTGCCCCTCAAGGACGCCGGTAGTAACTCGAACACCCGCCGACCGCAGACGCTCGACTCCTCTCCCTGCATGAACTGGATTGCGGTCGATCGCGCCAATTACAACTCGTCCGATCCGGCCTGCGATAATCGCATCGGTACATGGCGGAGTCCGGCCGAAAGTAGAGCACGGCTCTAAAGTCACATAGAGTGTCGAGTCACAGAGAGCGGAAGCCGGCGCTCTGCTCAGTGCCTCGATTTCCGCGTGCGGCCGACCAGCCTTGCGATGGTAACCCATGGACACTAACCGTCCCCTTTTTACCACGACAGCCCCGACTGCCGGGTTAGGGCTGCAACGACCGAGTCCCTTTTCGGCCTCGCGTAGCGCGATTCGCATCCAATTGGTGTCCACGGTCGTAGGTTATAGGCTGTAAGTCATGAGTTCTAGGTTTCAAGTGTCGGGCGAAAGGTTTTCTTCCACTGCAGCGACAGAAGTAACTCAATCAGTGGATGTTATGTTGTTGCAGTTTGAGTATTGGTTAGTCCATGGAAAACGCTTCGGACAGGTTCGGTTTGCCGCGGGGCTAGAACGCTCTAACGCGTTCAGCGTGAGTTGGTTATCGCTCCGACTCCAACCAAACTATCTGGAAATGCGATAAGGTTTTGACAACGATAGGCCGAAGATGATTCGATGATGGTAATTCTAGTTAATATGATTAATATTATATTGCCAAGGGAAGGCGGCTTCTTCGCTAAGGTGCTGGTCGGCTCATTTCTTGCGTTTTTCCTAACACTCACAATACACGCCCAGACTTATGATCCGTTCCCCACTCCCTACTGCGCGATAGGATTCGAGGGTTCGCCTTCTTACACCGCTCTGGAAAACGAAGTCACGAGTACAAACCCAGAAGGCAAATTTCTGGCCCAATTTGTCTTGGAGGCTTTTGCGCAAGCCAACGCCAACAATGGGCTGCTGGATTCGGCGAGCCAAACCGCAGCCGTTACCGCACTGAACCGTCTCCAGTCGATGTGGGTACCTGCTAGCCAGAACTTCAAGTGGAATTACGCTGACTCGGGAGTGACTGACACTAACGCAGTCGAGTTCATAACGGAATATCTGGTGCAAATCCCGTACCGGTTCCCGAAGCTCCTCGCCCAATACGGACCCGTCAGCACATCCGGAACAATAGAAAATCTGCTAGCCACCATCCTATCTGAGGGCCAAACCGGTGAACTAAATCACAACATTGCTGTCTCATACACCAACATATGGCTTGACCGGGTATGTAATCTAATCCTGACGGGCCAAGGGCTGGCCGATGGTAGTGGCAATGTGCTCCTAACGGCTAACTCGACGGTAGTGAACACCGGCCGGACAGATCTGATGTCCTGGGTGTCGACTGTCCGAAATTATGGTGTACACGAATTTCTTAGCCCTACTTATACGGGCGTCGACCTGGAGGCCCTTGGCTACATCTACCTGTACGCTAACGACCCGGGCATCTCAGCGATGGCGCAGCAGGGAGCCAAGCTTCTCTGGATCGATCTCTACGCCAACTGGTATACGCAGAATCAGCGGATTGGAGGTACCCACAGCCGTACCTATGAGTTCCTGACGGATGAAGATCGTGAAACCGACCGTTTTATTTACGCGGTAAGCCACCTCACAAATCCGCCGTCTCCGGAGTGGCCATTGCTGTTAACGACTCGAGCGACGTCTGCTTATTGGCACGGACAAGATTTTATCGCTTACGTTCTGCCTCCCACAAATGACGTTCCCTATCTCTACGGTGCTGAGATCGCAGCCAATGAGTCCCGAACGATTCTGCGAAGCTTCATCGA
>JAFAIO010000473.1 GCA_019236675.1 Verrucomicrobiota bacterium | reverse complement strand
CCAAACTTTTTAGCTTTTGGTCAAGCGCCCCGACTTCCACCAAACGAGCCAGGTCTCGCCCTGTGCGTACAGGAATGGTGACACGCGGTATACGAATCCCGAGGATCTCATAATACTCTTGTTCAAGTCCAATCCTATCAACCTCTTCCAGTTCGTGCCAATCCACGAGGGTCACGACTAAGTCAAGGCGCTTCTCCAGCCGTATACTGCCGACCCCAAAGATGGATGCAACATTGATGATGCCAAGACCTCGCACTTCCATGTGGTACCGGGTCAGGTCGGGCGCGGTACCGACTAGCTCCCGCCCCTCGATTGCCCGGAATCGGGTCACATCGTCGCTGACCAGACTATGGCCCCGCTCGATTAAGCCCAGCACGCATTCACTCTTGCCAATTCCGCTACTTCCTCGGATAAGGGTCCCGATCCCCATGATATCGACCATGCTGCCGTGTTCGGTAGAGGTCGGGGCAAAATCCATCTCTAGCGCGATCGTCGCCGCATTGATAAATCGCATTGTGACCAAAGGGGTCCGGAATATGGCCACATGATGTTCGGCAGCCGCCTCCAGCAGACCGCTAGGTACCGGCAGATGGCGAGATACCACAACGCAAGGGATATGTTGGGCGCAAAGCTGGAAACAGCGGGCCCGCTCTTCTGCTTCCTCGAGGCTCTTCAGATAACTCGACTCGGCATTCCCTAAGACTTGGATCCGCTTTCCAGCGAAGTAGACGAAGAAGCCGGAAAGCGCCAAGCCGGGACGGTTGATGGTTGGCTCGCGTATTTTGCGATCAAAACCGTTTGCTGATCCCACCAATTTCAGCTGTAGAGCTTCCGCGTGCCGGTTGTAAAACTCACCAACCTCGATGAACGGTCGTTTGCCTTTGATCATCGGGCGGATAACTCATTTCGCTCGATGCCCGGTAGAGACAAGCTCCCGACTTGGCAAGGTCTACGTCGCGGCAAGGTATTCGGCTCCTCTCAAACCCACTGCGAAGGGCGCGCCAAAGCATAGCGGCGGCCTGTTCTTCCGTTGACGCGTCCTCCGATAACTTAGCATAGTGCGATCGTCAAAATTAAGGGACGAGCAGGAGCTCGTCCCTACCGTTAAAGGCTGCCCGGAAAACATTAGCCGAAAGTCGGCTCAATCAGACCGAAGTCACCTTGCTTCCGGCGATAGAGCACGCTCACTTTTTCCGTTTTCGCATTCAGAAAAACGAGGAACTGCTTCTTCGAAAACTCCATCTGCAAAACCGCTTCCTCTGGTGACATCGGTTTTACCGGATATTTTTCCGTCTGAATCAATTCGGGCGCATTGGTTTCTACTTCGACTTCGCTTTCGAACTCTTCTATCAGGGCGCCATTGAATGGCGCTCTGTTCGCGAGCCACTCCCATTTAGCCGAATTCTCGGCGATCACTCGTCCTTGTATTTGCCGTCCTGGACGATGGTTGCGCATCAAGCGGGTCTTGCATTTCCGCATTTGGCGGGCAATGCGCAGCACAACCTGATCAATCGACGCGTACATGTCATTCGACGTGGCGCTCGCTTCGAGAGTGATATGATTACTGCAGTGCAAAATCACCTCCGCTTGATGTCGATATTTCTGTACATCAAGAATAACCTGCACCTCAATAATCTTGGGGTAATCAAGGTGAAGCGTTGATACCTTCCGGCGGCAGTACTCCTTCATTGCCGCGGTAACGCTAACGTGTCTTCCGGTTACTTGGATCGGTGGGTTTGCATTTTTAGTCTGCATAGGAACCCTTTCTGGTTGGTTGTCTTGCCGATCATCAGCCGTTCCAACGACGGCACTTGCGCGATGTCGCAAGTCAGTCGCTGGTGCGATTGGAACTGACCGGCAACGGTTTGGCTTGTTCTTCCGAAAAGAGAACCTCTTCTCTTCCCGTCACATGCGAAAACGTTCACCTAGGTATAGTTGGCGACTAATCGGGTCATTAATCAAAAATTCTCTGCTACCCTGGCTTTCGACGCGGCCATCGTAGATGAGGTAAGCTCGGTCGACAATCTCTAAGGTCTCCCGGACATTGTGGTCCGTGATCAGGATGGAGAGACCGGAGCTGCGCAAATTCGAGATATGCTGCTGGATTTCCGCGACCGCAATCGGATCAACCCCGCTAAACGGCTCGTCTAGCATGATCATCTGGGGATTCGTGACCAACGAACGCGCGATGGTCAGCCGCCGTTTTTCACCACCGCTAAGGGTCAATGCCTGGTTCTTGGCCAAATTTTCAATACCGAACTGGCGGAGTAACTGTTCACAGCGCTGCTTCTTCTCGCGGCGTTTGCCCGGCAGCATCTCCAGAATCGCCAGGATATTCTGTTCAACGGTTAATTTTCTAAAGATTGATTCTTCCTGCGGCAGATACCCCATGCCCATCCTGGCCCGGCGATGCATCGCGTAGCGAGTGACGTCGCGATTATCAAAGTAAACTCGACCACCGTTTGGCCGCACGAGACCCACAATAAGATAAAAAGTAGTGGTCTTACCAGCACCATTTGGTCCCAATAACCCAACAACTTCCCCACGATTTACGTGAATATCGATCCCATTAACGACAGCCCGGCCACCATAGATCTTGACTATTTTTTCGGTCCTGAGAATGGCCTCGCTGACCTTATCCTCCGCAGGGAGGGTCGGCACTGGGGCAGTCGTCAAGTTAGTGGTTAACATTATTCTTCTGAGCCTTGTTCGGATCAAGCACCGGTTCGCCGGGGGAAGGAGAAGGAGAAGGTTGCTTCATCGAGCTCTTGTCCTGAATAACCGTCCTACTGGGACCGAAAGTCTGCAAGCGTCCATCTCGATAGAGGATCATCCGGGTACTTTCCTCGGTCGCGATATGCGTGTTGATCCCCTGGGTTACCTGAGGCCACCCGATCAAAGTAACCGCATCCTGTTTCGCATTGTAGAGCGCTTTCTGCGCCCGGCCCGTGTCCAAGACCACTTGCGGCGAGGCGCCCGGGCTAGCTGTTGGCGCCGCCTGAGGGAAGATCGCTGTATTTGCCACCGGACTCGTCTGGGGGCTCGCTCCGGCTTCGGCCTGGCCGTTGTTCTTCTGCGGGTTTGCGTGAACGATAATCACATTTCCATTCGCCTCGGCATCCCTAATACCGCCACCATCTTCCTGCTTGTTCATCCACACCGTCAGCTTATCGGTCGTCATAGTGAATTGAGGGTCAATCACTTTGACGCTACCGACAAAAATCGCCATCCGGGCCGAACCGTCAAATTGCACTTCGTCCTTCGCGGTAATTTCGGTGGGCCCTTTGTTAGTAGACCCGTTGTCACCGAGAATATCCGGTCCTTTCTTACTATCGGCGTTCGCCTTTTCCGTTCCGGCGGTCTTCTTATTTGCGCCAGTTGCCGAACTTTGAGCGTGGGCCGAAGCCCGCACGCTCGCCTTGGGCGAAGCTGCGGTCTGCCCCAATACCACGCCAGGCAGCACACCAATAATCAAGAAACAAAAAAATCTACTTTTGTTCACCAGCCGATGCTTGTTGATCCGGGGACTTTTTCGTTAGTTCGTCCCGATTATAAATAATCAATCGAATGTTCTTCATCACTTTCCCTTGCCGGGTCTTAGTGTTGAAGACAGCGCTGTCCCCGGTCAGCCTGAAGTCGTCCCGGGTGATGACGACCGGGTCATGGGTGGTGATGACGTTTGTCTCCGTATTCATCACAGAGTCGAGCAACTCAATCTTAGCGCTCGGAGCCCCTGTTTGGTCGTCGTAGGTTTGAATGATCGAATTGTGCATCTGCACGTTGGCTTGGTCCACGCGCAGCACCTTTTCCACATCCAAGATAAATTGCAGCTGCCCCTGTTCATTTCGCATCGGTAATCTCAATCCCTTAGCGTCATGGCCTACCGGTATCGGTATATCGATTTTGCGATCCGACTTCGGCTTATCGGCCCAGAGTTCTACTGCCGTAAGTCCTACTAGGCCCAGAATCGAGATGAGCTTAACGCACGACTTCATGGATCCGTTTTAGCTGAGACAATAAACTCGGTAATTCTTTCAAAGGAATCTGATTCGGGCCATCCGAGAGAGCCTTGGCCGGATCAATGTGCGTCTCAATGAAGATCCCATCGCAGCCCGCCGCCACTGCCGCTCTCGCCAAAACCGGAGCTAGCTCTCCGTCACCACCGGTGGCATCACCGGCGCTCCCCGGTCGCTGCACGGAATGCGTCGCATCGAAAATCACGGGATAGCCCTGTTTCTTGATCCAGTACAATGAACGCATATCAGCTACAAGATTATTGTAGCCAAAGCTCACCCCCCTCTCAGTGAAGACGAAATTACTGCAACCAA
>JAFAIO010000374.1 GCA_019236675.1 Verrucomicrobiota bacterium | reverse complement strand
CGTGGACGTCTACTTCCGGCAAGCGTTCGAGGCGTTTTGCGGATCACAAAAGCAGGTCGATCAGATGCTCCGGCAAGCGCATCATTTGAGCTCCATGCTGCCTTCGGCCGCGGTGTCATCGGCGGCCAACCTATTCCGGCCCTGGATACCGTTTACCGCTCCGGTTGCGCCGGCGCCGGCCAAGGCGGATGATGCAAATGAAGGGCCCGGCTCGCCTGGGGTGCAGAATGAGATTGCGGCGCTTCGGGAAGAGGTGGCCGAGCTGAAGGCGCAACTGAAACGGCAGAGGCCAGCGCCGAGGAGAAGACAAAAGAAGAATAGAGAATAGCAAATCGCGGGCAGCAAATAGGAGTGAGTCCTTGAGGGTGTTCTGCGAAATATCATTTGTGATGTTCTATCTATGCCCGAAGCACCGGACAGATATCCCAACGAAAACGACACGGCTGCCGTTCTAGTTCACTTGCTGGATCCGGCCGCCTGGATTCCGCAGGCCTATGCGCGGTGGACCCCGCTGATTGCGTCACTGCTTGAGGCATTTCTCCGGCAGTTCGACCCTGCGCTCTTGAGGCGGCTACTGGATGAGCAGCGCGCTCTTCCGCTCTCTATCTCCACTGCTGAGCGGGCGGCTCGGATGGCGGGAGAATTTACGGCTTTGCACAAGTTATGTCAGATGCTGGCGCGAAACCCGCGGTTGCCCGCGGAGGCTCGGGCGACTTTGGCGGCGCTGGAGAGCCTTCCGCCGGAGGCGATTCCAGATGCGGCTGTCTCGGCTGCGGCTGCTCTGGCCGGGCGCGCGCGCCCGGATTTACAGCTGGATTTAGAACATCCTAAAGTTGCTCGCGGCAGCGTGGCCGACGTTTTTCGATTTCGCGATCTAACTTCCGAAGGCAAGGCCATTGCTTTCAAAACCGTGCGGGCAGACTCGTTACTGCGAATTCAAAACGAGGCTGCCATCCTACTCCGGATGGCCGAACAGAGCTCGGCTATTGGCGTAGCCGCAGGACCAAATTTTGCATCCACCCTGGCCGAGGCGCTTCGCGATGCAGCTGGCGCTATCCTTCGCGAAATCGACTTTGCCGGCGAAGCCGCCAATCTGCGGGATGCGCGCGCCTTCTACCAATCCAACCGCCGTATCCGCATACCTGCTACCAGCGGCAACCCGCTCGAGCGCGGAATCTTTATGGAATTCGTCGAGGCTGTTCCGCTTCTCGATGCTCCGTTCGACGACGAATCCCGGCGCGACGCTGCCCGTCTGATTTTTAGACGCCTGATTCTCGATCCGCTGTTTACCGGGCTTCCAGCATCGGTTTTCCACGCCGATCCGCACGCCGGCAATCTCTTAGCGCAAACGCACAAGTGTGCGCCGTTCACGTTAGTGGTTTTGGATTGGAGCCAGGCCGGCCGGCTCTCGGCGCCGCTCCGCCGCGCGCTGATTGCGCTGTGTCTTTGCTGTGTTACCGGCAACCAACCGTCGGCCGAAGTAGCCAACCAACTGCTGGAGAGCGATAAAAAATCCATCCGGATTCTGCTCCCGCAAGGCGCCGGGGATCCGTTGCGGGCCGCGTTCGAAATCGTGCAAGAACTGGCTCTGCAGGGGCATCCCGTCCCGCTCAACCTGCTGCTTTTGCGCAAATCCTTCCTCACCCTGGACGGAATTACCCGGCAACTTCACCCTAATTTCAATGCCTGGTTGGAGACGGTCGCCTATGTTGCGGAAGTATTTGCCAGCGAATCCGCCATACGAACCTGGAGCATTCCGTTTCCCTGGCTGGACCACCCAGATTTCTATCGGTCAGCGCTACCGAACCGGACGTTAGCAACCCACTTGGCCCAGAAGATTTGCGAAAAATATGTGCATTTGCAAAAAAAATGGTTGAGCTGATGAGGATTTAATGTGAGGTTCACTCAGAAGCTCAGGAATCACCCGGAGCCTCACAACGAAACCAAGAGGTAAGAAAACAAAATGACTACAGAGACAAAAAAGGAAAAGGCAGCCGGGGCAACGTCGGAAGCCTTTGACGAGATCTTTCGCGAGGCCCTGCGCAGTTACGAGGAAGCCCTGAAATCGGGCATCAAATTGCAGGAGGAATCAGTAAACCTTTGGAAAGACCTGCTCACTAAACTCGGTTCCCCTGAGGAGTTTAAGGCGAAGCTAGAGGCGATGACGGCAGATGCTTTCCCGAAGGCTCGCAAGCGGATGGAGGAGTTTTTGGAAACATTCAACCGTACCAGCAATCAGACGATTGATCTGTTCGAGAAAACAGTGGGTGTTTACCAAGCCACGTCGGTGACCGAGGCCCAGCGCCGGGTTCACGATTTGATCGAAACCTCGCTGAGCGCCCTGCGGGTTAACGTTCACACCGCCCTGAACACGAACGCAAAAATCATCGCATCCTGGAAGGAACTCGTAGACCGGTTTGGCCCGGCGACGAAGTAAACTGTTCCAGCCGTTAGGGAACACAGGTGAGCGGAAAGGTGATGCTGAGTCTTTGGGGTGTTCGGGCAGCGAAGGTGCGCCGCCCGAACCTCCAACACGCGAACCTAATCATTTTAGAAAAATCTGACCATGACCGATAACACGGGCAAAATCTTCGACCAGGTCGCGGCCTTCCAGAAACTCTGGATGGACTCGTTTACCGAGATGGCCGGCGTTTGGTCTCAGTATTCCGCCGGCTCGCCGCCCGTCGACGAGATGCGCAGGATGCGCGGTGGAATGCTGAAAGTGCTGGCGGAAACCTGGGACGAATACATGCGGACGCCCCAGTTCCTGGAAATGATGAAGGCGTCTCTGAATGGCGCGCTTGATCTCAAACGCATGGCTCGGGAAGGAATGAACCGAGTGCATGATCAGTTCGAAAACCCCACTAAACAAGACGTTGATGATGTCCTGCTGGCGATCCGTCACGTGGAACGACGGGTTCTAGAGCGTCTCGAAGGGCTGGATGAGCGAGTGGCAAATCTGAACGAAAGAATCGATGACGTAGACGCGGGGATGGCGAAGCACGGAAAAGCCATTGATCGGCTGGAGCAGACGATAAAGGCCAAGGCAGAGAAACCGGCGGCCACGCCCCGGAAGGCAACTGGCGCCTAATAAATTGCGCGTAAATGAGAACAACTACTTCCCCTCAAATGGACAAAGAAACTAGCAATGGGGCCGACTGGGAAACTTGGCAGGCCTCCTTTATTAACGAGACATTCGCAAATTTGCGGCGTCTTACCGCGGTTCCGTTCCTACCCGACAAAATGGAGCTGGTCCGAAAGGGCATAACTCCGCGAGAGGTTGTTTACGAGGAGGACCGGTTAAAAGTTTACCGCTACATTGGAGAAAGTGAACCCAGGTTCAAGACACCACTTTGTTTGGCGTTCGCTTTGGTAAACCGGCCTTACATCATGGATCTCAAAGAAGGCCGGAGCATCATCGCACAGTACGTTAAAGCCGGCTTCGACCTTTATCTGATCGACTGGGGCACGCCCACGCGGGCGGAGCGCTTTCTGACCGCCGACGACTACGTTAATGGCTATATGCTGAACGTTGTCAGATATCTGCGGGAAAGAACGGGCTCAGATAAGGTCAACCTTCTCGGCTACTGCATGGGTGGCACATTGAGCACGATGTTTACGGCCATTCATCAGGACCTCGTGAAGAACCTGGTGCTACTGGCCACCGGAATTGACTACTCCACTCGTGAACCCCTGCTTAACCTCTGGACGGATCCTCGTTACTTCGACGTCGACAAGTTCGTGGATACCGTGGGCAACGTCCCCGCAGAGTTTCTCCAGGCGGCTTTTCTCCTGTTGAAGCCTGTCTCCAACCTGGTCGAAAAGTACGTCAATCTAGCGGAAAACGTTCATCGGGATGAATTCGTCGATGACTATCTCCACATGGAAACCTGGCTGAATGATAACATCCCGGTTCCCGGCGAGGTATACCGGGAATGGGCGAAATATCTCTTCCAGCAGAACCTGCTAGTGAAAAATCGGATGCCATTGGGCCGGCACATCGTGGATCTGCGTAAGATAACCTGCCCGTTGTTGAACCTGATGGCCAGCAATGACCACCTGGTCCCCTGCTCCCAGACCGAACCGCTGAACGACCTGGTCAGTTCCACTGACAAAGAAAAGATCGTTTGGCCGGCCGGTCACATTGGGCTCGCTGTTAGCTCCAAGGCTCAAAAAGAGCTCTGGCCGCGGGCAGTTGAGTGGCTGGTTAAGCGTACCGATTGACCCTGGATCCTCTAAACAAAACCATCCGCAGAATTCTGCCAGTCCCGCAGATTCTGCGGATTTTTCTTTGTTGTCCTGAAGTGTACGTCCCGTAGAGAGACGGTATGATTGTTTACGTCCCTAGACCCGCCATTGAGGAGAGAGTTGGTAAGGCCACGGGTCGATTCACCCACCAAAAGGTGGGCTCGCCTTCAGAGCCAATGATCAGACCGTCCCTCCGGGACGGATCCGTTTTCACGCCGTTCCAGGCATTTCCTGCCTGGCTACTATCACTTAGTCGCTACGCGACTGAGCTCCGGAAATCCGTCTCAAGTTTGCAATTGGTAAGTATGCCGTAGGTATCGCGCATAGTCCGGCGATACCAGGTTATTTGCTAGTAGCACCTCGGCGACTTTGACTGCCGCGTTTTTTTCCTCTAGGAACACAAAGTTTTGCTCCCTGAATACCGTCTCAATTGCTTCGACCACAGCGACCAATTCGCGTTGGGTGAACTCAGGTAGCAGGTATGTCTTCTCTGCCGGACTTACCTCGTGAGACAAAGAACCGGAATTGCTAACTGCATCATTCGTTTTCATAAGCCTGCGACTACCCCTTTTAAATAACCTTATGGGGCCGGAGACACGTCTTGCTTGATGGTTTTTGGCGAACACGCGCTTTATTTTGGCCGAGAGTTGTTGGCCGGGGCTGAGGCTGGGAATTGAATGGACAAACAGGTTTTCTGTCCCCGAGGGACTAACTGGTAGATAGCCAGGCACGAAGTGCCTGGGATCGGGTAAAAAACAACGCCGTCCCGTAGGGCACGGTATTGTCGATTTACCCAGACGGCTTTTTCGCCAAAGGTTTGCGCGGTTCAACGAGGGTCGATGCAAGGACAATTCCTCATACCGTACCCCTACGGGACGGGTTTCGCTTTTCCGCGTATTCCAGGCACTTCGTGCCTGGCTACTACCAGTTAGTCCCTCCGGGACAGAAAGACAGTGTGCAACTAAATGGACGCATAGCAAACCATGGTCAGTAACCGCCAACGCCCGCTAAGACGGGCCGCGGATGCAATGATAACTGGCACTCATAGCTGTATGTGTCAGTTGCCAAAAACACTCCATTTGTTGGACGATTTCCCTCCCGTCTCAACTGAAGCCTGGGATGGTGCAATCCAGGTTGATCTGAAGGGAGCAGATTACAATAAGAAACTCCTTTGGAGTACCGACGAAGGAATCATCGTGCGTCCCTATTTCCGACGCGAGGACACCCAGGATCTGGAACGTCAGATCGAGCCAATACCAGGAGCCTTCCCGTTCGTGCGCGGTCGTGGATCGCAAAGCTGGCAACAGGTGGAGTCCCCAGGTGCGCTGCCGACCGGCGCGATCCGAGCCGACGCCTTCCATGACCAGGGTGGAACTGTAGTCCAGGAGCTCGGTTACGGGATCGCGCTCGGTGTGGAAAAACTCGTAGAAAAATTGGAAGCAGGCCACAGTGTGGAGGAGGCAGCTAACGCTATCCGTTTCGTATTCGCGATTGGTTCAAACTATTTCTTTGAAATTGCCAAACTCCGTGCTGCCCGCCTCCTCTGGGCGCATGCCGTTTGGGCGTTTCAGCCGCAGGAAGAATCTTCTTGTTTGATGAAGATTCATGCCTGCACGGCCTTGTCTGATAAGAGCATCTACGACCCGTTCGCGAACGTCCTGCGGGCTACCACCGAAGCGATAGCAGCGGTAATTGGCGGCTGTGATTCGTTGGAGATCCGGCCCTTCGGCTTTGACAGCCGTCTGGCAGTCAACATCCAGAGGCTGATAAAAGAGGAGTCACATCTGGACAGTGTCGCCGATCCGGCAGGCGGATCCTACTATATAGAATGGTTAACCGACGCCCTTGCGCACAAAGGCTGGGAGCTGTTCCAGCAGGTTGAAGCGGAAGGCGGATATACTAGGGCGAAACCGGCGATTGATAGCGCGCTGGCGAAGTCACGAGCAGCAAAAGAAAAGGCGATTTCGTCCCGGCGCAGGACGCTAGTGGGGGTGAACAATTATCCTGACCTCAACGAGACCAGCGTTGATCCGCCGGAGGCGCCTCCGGGCATTTGGCGCGCTGCCAGCCCATTTGAACAGCTTCGCCGAAGGACTGAAGCGGACGCACGCAAACGCGGAAAACGTCCCAAAGTTCTTTTGCTTGAACATGGCGACCTGACAATGAGGCAAGCGCGTTCTCAGTTCAGCCAGAATTTTTTCGGGTGCGCCGGCTTCGAGATCGAGATCTCGCATGAATACCGGCAAACCGACGCTGATCTCATCGTTCTGTGCAGCTCGGACCCGGAATACTTGAAATTGGCTGAGGAAGTTTGTCCGAAGGTGAACCAGCCAGTGATCATCGCCGGCGATCCCAAAAATCAGCTCGATCAATTAAAAGCGACGGGAGTTCAGGGGTTCGTTCACATCCGCACAGACGCGATTACGGCCCTGACCGAGTGGCAAAATCGCCTCGGCATCGGAGCGCAAGGAACCACCCATGGCAACGATAACCAGACCTAATTTTTCCAGGATCCTTTTGGATGAAACCATTCATCCGTGGCAACGGCAGAATACCGTTTGCGGCCAGGTGACCAAAGAACCAATTCCCATCAAGTCGTATTACACCGCCGAGGATCGTGATGGGCTAGAACATCTCGACTATGCCGCCGGCATCCCGCCGTTTCTTCGTGGGCCCTACTCGACGATGTACGTGCTCCGGCCCTGGACAATCAGGCAGTATGCCGGATTCTCTACGGCCGAAGCGTCAAACGCCTTCTATCACCGCAACCTGGCGGCAGGCCAGAAAGGTCTTTCGGTGGCCTTCGATTTGCCCACGCATAGAGGGTACGACTCGGATCATGAACGGGTAGTGAGCGACGTGGGCAAGGCGGGGGTGGCGATCGATACGGTCGAGGATATGAAGGTGCTTTTTAATGAGATTCCTCTCGATCAGATGTCGGTTTCCATGACCATGAGCGGGGCCGTGCTGCCAGTAATGGCTTTCTATATCATTGCCGCCGAAGAACAGGGCGTCCGGCCACAGCAGCTGAACGGCACCATCCAGAATGACATTCTGAAAGAGTTCATGGTCCGCAATACCTACATCTACCCGCCCGCACCTTCGATGAGGATTGTTGGGGATGTGTTCAGATACACCTCAGCGAATATGCCCAAATTCAACTCCATTTCTATCAGCGGCTACCATATGCATGAGGCCGGCGCGACCACCGACCTCGAATTGGCTTATACGTTGGCCGACGGTCTCGAGTACCTGCGGACCGGTCTCGCAGCGGGCCTTGATATCGATGATTTCGCCCCACGCCTTAGCTTCTTCTGGGGCATTGGGATGGATCATTTCCTGGAGATTGCGAAGATGCGGGCGGCCAGAATGCTTTGGGCGAAGATCGTGAAAGGTTTCAATCCGAAGAACGCAAAATCGATGGCGCTGCGGACTCATTCGCAAACCTCGGGGTGGAGCCTGACGGCCCAAGACCCAGCTAATAACGTGGTTAGGACATGTATCGAAGCGATGGCCGCGGTGCTCGGGCACACTCAGTCCCTGCATACGAACGCACTGGATGAAGCGATTGCATTGCCGACCGACTATTCGGCCCGTATCGCGCGGAATACTCAGCTCTACTTCCAGCAAGAGACTGATATAACGCACGTGGTCGATCCTTGGGCCGGCAGCTACTACGTAGAATCACTTACGGGTGCTCTTCTGCACAAGACTTGGCGCCTGATCAACGAGGTAGAAGCGCATGGCGGAATGACTAAAGCGATTGAAATCGGGCTGCCGAAACTGCGTATCGAGGAAGCAGCCGCCCGACGCCAAGCTCGGATCGACTCAGGTGAAGAAATCATTGTTGGAGTAAACAAGTACCGGCCGGATACGGAAGACAGCCTTAGCATCCTCGAAGTGGATAACCAGGTCGTTCGCGAACGGCAGATAAGCCGCCTCAATGAAGTGAAAAAAGCACGTGCCCAAATGGCGGTGAACGAAGCGTTGAACGCGCTGACCGAGACGGCAAAAACAGGAAAAGGCAACTTGCTGGAGTGTTCCGTGAATGCTGCCCGAGTGAGAGCGACCTTGGGTGAGATTTCTCTGGCCATAGAAAAAGTCTTCGGCCGTTATCAAGCTGCCACCCAGACCATCAGTGGCGTTTATGCAGAGGCAAACCACGGTGATTCCGCTTTTAGAAAGGCCCAAGAGATGTCAAACGAGTTTGCCAAGCGCGAAGGGCGCCGCCCTCGCATTCTGATCGCGAAAGCAGGTCAAGACGGCCATGACCGCGGAGCAAAAGTGATTGCTACCGCCTTCGCGGATATTGGATTCGACGTCGACGTGGGACCACTCTTCGCAACCCCAGCGGAGGTTGCGCGGAACGCGGTTGAAAACGACGTTCACGTTGTCGGCATATCCACGTTGGCGGCGGGTCACAAGACGATCATCCCCGAGGTGATGGCAGAACTCAAGAACCAGGGTCGCGAGGATATCAGGGTGATTGTGGGGGGCGTCATTCCGCAGCAGGATTACGAATTTCTTTACCGGGCCGGCGCAATGGCGGTGTTCGGCCCGGGCACTAGCATTCCGCAGTGCGCACAACAGATTTTAGCCTTGTTGATGGGTACAGACCCGGCAGAAGTCGCCCATTTTACCGAGGATGGTGACGATCGCGAGGGTGAGCGCTCATTTCCGGTTAGCGATGCTCCTGACGGACCCGCTTCCTAAATGCTGTAGATGCCATGAGTAATGTTCGTCACGCAAAAGTTCGATCGGGACAGCCGCCCTTCAAGCGTCTCCCGGCCGACTATTACGTCGATGGCATTTTGAGCGGAAATCGGGCCGTGATGGGGCGAGCCTTCTCCGTCATCGAGAGCGATTCGCCCAACGATGAAGAGTTAGCGGAGCAAATCCTGGAGAGAGTCCTGCCCCGCACCGGAAGATCGCGACGGATCGGCATTAGCGGAGTCCCGGGAAGCGGTAAGAGTACTCTTATCGACGCCCTCGGTATGTACCTCTTACGGGAGAGAGGCGAAAACATCGCGGTGCTGAGTATCGATCCTTCAAGCCCGATCTCCGGAGGTAGTATCCTTGGCGACAAGACTCGTATGGAGCGGCTGAGCGGGGAGCCCAATGCGTTCATCCGGCCCTCCCCATCGCGCGGCTATCTTGGCGGCGTCGCTCACCGTACCCGCGAATGCATGCTGGTTTGCGAGGCCGCGGGATACCAGAACGTTCTAATCGAGACCGTCGGTGTTGGGCAGTCGGAAACAGAGGTCACGTCAATGACCGACTTTTTCTTACTCCTGATGATTCCCGGTGCAGGCGACGAGCTTCAAGGGATCAAGCGCGGCATAATCGAGATGGTCGATGGCATCGTCATCAACAAGGCCGACGGTGAAAATGTGAACGCGGCGAACCGCGCGCGCGGTCAATACGAGAGTGCGCTGCGGATGTTTGCACCAAACCGGGAGGGATTGACAGCAGGCGTGCTGACTTGCTCGGCACTCGAGAACAGAGGTATCGGCGAAGTCTGGCAAATGATCCTGGATCATCTGGCTCAACAGGAGGCTCGGGGACAATTGCACGTGCGGCGCCAAGCGCACGCATTAACCTGGATGCGGGAGTTGATCTCGTCTGGCCTGCGCGAACTCTTTCACAATGCTCCTGCGGTGCAAGAGCGCCTCGGACGACTGGAGAGCTCGGTCGGAGTGGGCGCCACTACCCCAGTCAAGGCAGCGCGCGAACTGCTCGATGTTTATCGGGATTGGATCCGGGTTCCCCCGGTCGAATCGACACCAGCGTGCGTCCCCACAAGTATGCCGAGTCATTCTTGAAACCGAATGCAAACACCCCCTTTTCTGATCAACCTGGAGAAACGATTATGACCGAGGAAACTGTCATGCTTGTTCAATCAAGCGTGGAAAACCAAATCGGGACCATCACGTTGAATGACCCGAAGACACTCAATTCTCTGAGTGGTGCACTGATCAAAGATCTTCTGAACACGCTGGAACATTTTCGCGGCGAAGGGATACGCGTAGTGATCTTGCGCGCCCGTCCCGGCTCGAAAACCTGGTCGGCCGGACATAACGTGGGCGAGCTCCCAAAGCACGCGCGCGACCCCCTGACCTACAGCGATCCGCTTCGCGTGGCGATTCGCAGGATCCAAGAATATCCTACCCCCGTGCTCGCGATGGTCGAGGGAGGCGTCTGGGGTGGAGCGTGTGAATTGGTGATGGCTTGCGATATGGTCGTCGCGGCGCAAAGCGCGACCTTTGCCATTACACCGGCCCGGCTGGGTGTTCCTTACAACATCGGTGGTGTTCAGAATATGATCGGCTCGGTTCCGATGGCGGTAGTAAAAGAAATGCTATTCCGCGCCAAACCGATCAGCGCACAGCGAGCGTACGAGGTTGGCATCGCGAATTACGTTGTTCCGGCCGATCAACTGGAAGCCAAAACGCTCGAATTAGCCGAGGATATGTTAGCCAATTCGCCGCTGGTCATTACGTTGCTCAAAGAAGAGACCCACGTGTTAGCACATGCTCTCGCACTTAGCGCGGAAACCTTCGAGCGCATTCAGTCGGTGCGGCGCCGAATCTACGATAGCGAGGACTATCAGGAAGGAATCCGGTCCTTCTTCGAAAAACGGAAACCGGTTTTTCAAGGTCGCTAGGGGCGTTTGTGTCCCGGAGGGACTGAATGATAGTAGCCAGGTACGCAGTGCCTGGAATCCGTGAGGCAAAGGATCGCGTCCCGTAGGGACGCTTGATTCTGGGCAAACGGTAGATCGCGAGCATTTGTCTCGTCCGTAAAACCGAAAATATCGATCGTTCGATTGAATATACCAACATATGATAAACATGTTGTGAACATTAGGGTCTCTGATAATGTGGAACTATGCCAAACACCTTTTCCTCTCTGAACGTCCACTGTATTTTCGCTACCAAAGAGCGTACGCCGGTTCTGAACCCCGAACTTAGGGAACGTTTATGGCCGTTCCTAGGCGGCATCGCCAAACAGAACGGCATCAAACCAAGATGCGTCGGCGGGGTCGCGGATCACGTTCATCTACTCCTATCGATGCCGACGACCCTGCCCGTTGCTAAAGCCATTCAATTGATCAAATGTGGATCCTCGGCTTGGATCCACGAGAGTTTTCAGCAATTGTGTAACTTCAGTTGGCAAGAAGGCTACGGCGCTTTCAGCGTCAGCATCTCACAGCTTCCAGAGACGATTGCATACATCCAAAACCAGGAGGAGCATCATCGTATTCGGACTTTTCGGGAGGAATATTTGGCTATTCTGAAACGGCATGAATTGGATTTTGAGGAGAAGTACGCCCTCGACTAATGTGCGCCTCAGCCGTCTACGGGACGCCATCCTTTCTCTCACACATTCAGGCACTGCGTACCTGGCTACTATCGTTCTGTCCCTACGGGACGCCATCCTTTCTCTCACGCATCCAGGCACTGCGTACCTGGCTACTATCGCTCTGTCCCTACGGGACGAATCTCTATGGTTCTATCCCTACCCTACCCCAGCCTGAGTTCAGCCCTCATCGCATAATTGAAGCGGTCGTAATCGACTTGGAAACCGACTTTCTTGGCTACATGCTGCATGGGATAGTTCTCGGGCAGTATGTTCCCAAAGATGATTTCGATCCTTTCGTGCCGGCCTATCTCAACCAGGCGTGACAACAACTTTTTTCCGAGTCCACGCCCTTGGAACTGATCGGCAATGACGATGGCGAACTCCGCTTGATTCAAGCCATGCACCTTCGTCAGGCGCCCTACGCCGATGATCTCGTCCTCTTTGGTGGCGGGATCTTGACGTACAGCTACTAACGCGATTTCACGATCATAGTCGTTGAAACAGGTTCTGGTTAACCGCTCATGCGCTACTCGCTGTTTCAACCTGGGCAATCCGAAATATCGGAAATAAACCGTTTCTTCTGACAACTGGCTATGAAACTTAACCATCAGAGGTTCGTCCTCGGGACGAATCGGCCTAAGCACCAGCGGAATCCCATCTGTCGAATTCCAACTGCTCACATACTGCTGAGGGTAAGGACGAATCGCCAGTCGAGGTAGCTCTTCCTCGGCTGTCGCCGATTCATGAAGAATAATCCTGGCATCAAGAGCAACAATCCCGCCTCCGCCAAGCCTGCTGCGCGACAGGTCCCTGCCTTCAGACACCACCAGCGGATTCACATCAATTTCTTTGATCCATCGCTGCTCGGCTACTAACAGACTGAGCTCAACCAGTATATTTTCCAATTGGGTAAGATCCACGTTTGTTCTTTGCAGAGCCTTATAAATGCGAGTTCGCTCCATGAGTCTACGGGCCAAGGTGGCGTTCAGCGGCGGCAACCCTAGAACGTAATCCCTCATAAACTCAGCCAGCCGGCCGCCTGCCCCGAACAAAAGGACCGGCCCGAATTGCGCGTCAACGCTGCTACCCAATATCAATTCGTAACCTTCCGACTCTACCATGGGTTCAACGGTCACCCCAAGAAACGCTCCAGGTTTGTCCCGGACTGCTTCCTCAATACGTCGATAAGCGTGGCGAACTTGAGTTTCGCTGTGCAGGTTCAGCTCGACACCGCCGACCTCGGCTTTGTGGGTAATGATTTGAGAATAAAGCTTCAGAACGACCGGTGCGCCAAGCTCGTTCGTAGCTCCTACTGCTTCTTCTTCGCTGCGCGCAATCAACGTTTTAACCGTCGGTATGCCGTATGCCTCAAGCACTTCTTTCGATTCGGCTTC
>JAFAIO010000286.1 GCA_019236675.1 Verrucomicrobiota bacterium | reverse complement strand
GCAAAGAAGAGCCAGTAACCCAGATAAATCAGACCCACACTAACAAACAGAACCACTAATCCTCCGATGATCCAAAAACGCCGTCCGCGCTTGGTCTTCGGCTTTTTCCGATCATCGGTGGATCCGTGGTCTTTCTGATCTTCGTTGTCAGCCATAGCAACAGATCGTGTTCGTCTGTCGGAGGCGAACCGGCTTGGCTAGACTGAGCCGGCAGAGGGATCCAATCTGGTGGGGCGAGGCTCCCAAAAGGCCGCAAGGTTTCAGCAGGGAATTTCGCATCTCCAGACGGCGAGACGGGTTGGGCCTATAAACCGCCGAGCCGGGGCCTAGCGCAAGTCCACGGCTCCGACTTCGCCCCCTTTAGCTACTTCGGACACGTCGGCGCGTTCTATGACGTAACCCGCTGAGCAAATTGGGGTCAGTCGATTCCTCTGGTGAAACCTTGCAGCCTTTTGGGAGCCTCGCCCACCAAGTTGGAGCGGAACCCTACCAATCACCCTCTCGCTTCTTTCCACTTGGCCGCGGCGGTTGGTTCGGTTCAGGAATATTCGGCGGTAGAGGTTCGGGTGGCGTTGGAACAGGGGTTGGCCTGGCGGGAACTGGTCCTGGGATTGGTTCGGTTGGAACCGGCAAGGGTGGTTGCTCCGGCGGGATCGGAACTTCCGGTGGAACGTTAGGCGTTTGCAGCCGTATCCTCATCCTCATCCTCATCCTCATCCTCATCCTCATGCTCGTGCTCGTGCTCGTGCTCGTGCTCGTGCTCGAAGGCCTGGCAGATATTGACGATGATGTAAGTCTGTCAACCACGATCATGGGTTATTCCATATGTCGATAGCGAACACTGCTTTTCGAGGACGAGGACGACGACGAGTACGAGAACGATTAATGCGTCTACCCCAAACCCTCGATGCTGAACATGCCGTACGAATTAATGAACTTCGCACCATAACGTTTAAGCAGATTGGCGATTTCGCGGCGTTTACTTCCGAGTGTAGCGACAACCGCAATTACCGTTTCATTATGTCGCAACGCCTCCGCGTAGTCCTTCATGTTACCGGCGTCTAAATCACCAAACCCAGGTCCAATCTGAGCCAGTTTCGCCAACCAACCTTGTCGCCCCGATGCTGCGTCTAGCTTGTGAGCGTCCTCGCGCCCGGATAAGACTCCGATGCCCTCCGAAGTAAACCCGGCCTCGTGCAGATCGCCCACAATTCTTTGCAGATCCGCTTCGTGCGGCACGATGGCAACGACTTGATTAACCGGGTTTTTCAAATCGCCTTGGTCTTGGTAATTAGTTGCACCTTTCATAACACCTCATGGATTTGGAGGTACGATGCGAAATTAGAGAACGCGATCGGCATGTGCCTCCTTTATAAAATGATCGTCGTAGCAGAAAAAGTGGTCGTATGTGCGGGTTACGCTCCCCCATCGGCGTAGCACTTTTTCTCGTTCTTAATTTGAGCAGAAAAATTCTAACTCAGGTAAAGACCGCCGTAGTCCACCGACGTTGACGGGATCGTCCGTCGCCAACCAGCCAGCCCTGCCAGTCTCCGACTCTCGACGCCGGTTCGAGTCGAATAGCCTCAGCAAAAAGAACCATTTACCGCGTTGGACACGAACCTGAGATATTGGATGCCAACCTGAGAAGTGACCTTTCGCTGCCGGCTGTATGTCTCCAAACCGTCTGAGTGGTCGTACGATTATCGTCGTCGAAGATCACGACGACGCGCGCACGGCTATCGATCGTTTCTTGAATCGCTTGGGTGCCACAGTCGTCGCAGCCAAAGATGGGCTTGAGGGTCTTGAGGCAGTAAAGAATTACCATCCGCACTTGGTGGTAACCGACCTCCTAATGCCGGGAATGGACGGTTTTAAGCTATTGCGCGAAATTCGGGCCTTGCCACCAGAGGCCGGGGGTAGCACGCCGGTGATTGCAATGACGGCCTTAGATGGCCGCCTGGAACGGACGCGAATACTGAGCCTGGGCTTTCGGGCATGCTTGCAAAAGCCTTTCGCGGTCGAAACTCTGCTTGAGACGATCCTATACTTGCTTGATCGCTAAACCGCCGGTCCCCGCAGTTTGAGACTTAGGACCTTGCCTCTCTGTCGTCGGGTTCGCTAAGAACGCCGGCTATTTTCCGGGTGCTTTCTGTGAGAATGTCTGACGCCTTTGAAACGATCTCGGCTTGGGGCGATCCCGCTTCTTCCAGCTCGCTCTTGGCCGTCTGAATCAGAAAGAGAGCCGCGATGATCGAGGGAGAAACCTCCTCATGAAACACTTTAACAATCCGGTTACGTTCCTCTTCGCGCCCTACCACCTGGCCCTGCTCGAATTGGGAGGAAGAAGAACCAAAAACGTCGAGCATCACGTAGCCGATCCTATCATGAGAACGGACGATAAATCCCGGTGCGGGACTTCCACCAAAAGGCCGTTTCAGGGCGCACGTCAGATATTCGATCTTCTGAGCATCCGATTCACTAGAGAGGGGAAACCAAGTTTCTCCGAAAGTCAGCAAGTCCCCTGTTTTGGACGCTTTCATTTCGGTTTCTGTGATGCCGGTATGCTCAAGAAATTTCGGATTCCAAGCAACGAATGAACGATGTTCGAAATCCACGATTGCTCTGGGCAATGCGAACCGATTCAAGACCGCGCACAATTCCTGAAAATTTTCCATCGCCGGTTCGATAGCAGACCAGATCGTCCCAACTGCAATTAAGTCAAGCGCTTCGCAAATCTCGAAAAGAACTCTTTTTACGAATTATCCGGTCTCGATCAACGTCTATACGTCCGTTGAAGCCCCGCAGTAGCGGGCGGATATGCAATCATTGACCGTTTAATTCGATGAACCGCGCAGTTGTATCCAGCATTGTGCAACATCTGGCAGATCGACAGTCGCAAACTATACGGGCCTGGATCAATGCAGCGCGAAACGACTTGGAAATCAAAAGCGCTCGGACGATCAGCGAGCCCGAGCTCGCCGACCATCTTCCCAAGTTGTTCAATCATCTAGTCGATTATCTCCAGAGCTCGGGAGCCGAGGATTGCAAAAAAATAGTCAGAGAAGAAGCACGTAAACATGGTCATCAGCGCTGGCGCCAGGGATATCAATTGTCTGAGTTATTACGAGAGATTGCGATTATTCGCCGGCTGATCATGGTCGAAGCGGTTTCTTCGTTCTTTCGGCTCCGGCCGAGAGTAAGCGACCACCAGGATGAAGCAAGAGACCTAATCGATCAGTTCTTCGAAATTGTGACCGCTGGATCGGTCGACCAATATGTGGAGAACTTCGCGATACAACTTAACGAAGCGGCGCGAACCTTGGCAGAAGCGAACGAGCGGCTGCGTGAGATTGATAAGTCGCGCCTATCTTCAATCCGGGGCATTGCCCACGATCTGGGAAATTTTGTAAACGCATTGAATTGGGCCGTGGAGAGCTTTCCTAAGACTACGGACGAAGATGGGCGCGCTCAGCTACTGCACGTACTTAGGCGAAACCTGGAGGATGTGGGGTCTCTGGTGCGTCAATTGACCGACTACTCCATCATGCTCGCTGGAGAATTTCATCTGCAGCTCGAGGAAATCTCTTTGCCTTTATTCTCGAGAGAGATCCTGGATTCTTTCGGGCCGATAGTAGAAGCGAGCGGTTTGCGTCTGACGGTGACCAATCGGCCTGGCCTGGAATCTATCCAGTCGGATCGGCGCAAGCTGAAGCAGATCATTAGCAATCTTGTTTCTAACTCGATCAAATACCGCAAGCGAGATCAGCCGGGCGGCCTGGTTGAGCTAGTGTTTCAATCGCAAAATGATGAGCGTTGGCGACTGAACGTGTCCGACAGCGGAGTCGGGATTCCGGCGGAGGAATTGAAAACAATTTTTAAAGAATTTTATCGAGGCGCTGCAATTGGAGATGTCCCTGGGACTGGACTTGGGTTAGCAATCACTCAAAAGCTCGTATCGCTCCTGGGCGGCACGATCAGTGTGTCTTCTGAGGTTGATCTTGGAACTCAATTTGTTCTCACGTTTCCTCGAAACCTTCAGACGTAACCAGCGTGTCCGTTTGTTCATATCAACCATTCGTGGGCCGATCCTCAAATAGCCGCTCCGGATTAGCTCCTAGCGTTACACTGGCGATTTTCTGATTAGTCCAAATGCTGAAGGTCGAGACGCTGTGTGCGTCACCGTTCGCGACGTGGATGACGAGTCCGTTGGAACCGACCGCAGCCCACAAGAAAAGGTCTGAGGGAAGCTTCGCCGTTTGCTGTTTATAGGCGGCGTGGGACTGACCTTCGGCGCCTACAACAGGTTTTGTCCTAGCTAAAAGCGTTCGCTTTGGAATCCGTTCACGGAGCTCGAAGCATCCAAATTACCGACGAGGCCGTTAGACCTGCTCCTCTTCCCCTATGCCTCAGGCCTGACAACCCCGGGGGCAATCTCAGGATTCACCCGATGGGGATTGAGGAATACCCCCTACCAAACGAGCATGGCGCCGCCCGATTTTCTAACTCGTTCATGTTGTTATGGTTGCAAAAATAAAACCATGGACACAGAAACGATTTTAAGCAACGAATCGAGGTCGGACGCTCAATTGATGGAAGCGGTTGGGAGACGTGAGTCTGACGCGATTCAACAAATTTACAAGCGGTACGAATCTCCTCTTCGCGCGGTGATCCAGAATGTTTTGCATGACGACAGCGAAATCGACGACGCTTTAAATGATGTCTTTCTCCAGCTTTGGGATCATGCATACCGATTCAATGCGGCAAAAGGCCTGCATGGATTTCTCGTCACGATGGCTCGTCGCCGGGCTCTTGACCGGTTACGCCGGCGCTTAGCCTATCGTCGAGCCACGGATCGTTTCGCGACTCAATTGCAGGGCAATTATACGAGTGAAGCGAGCGCACATGATCTGCAACCTCCAAACTCAGATCTAACGGATCTGTTGCATGGGGCCATCGGCAATCTTCCAGTTCTTCAGCAGGAAGTCGTGAATCTCACTTTTTTTGAAGGCCTCAGCCAACGCGAAATCGCGGCTCGAAAATCCATTGCTCTCGGCACGGTTAAAACGCGCCTCCAGCTTGCCCGAAAGAAACTGTTCAATCAACTGGCTCCGGTACAGGAAATGATCTGATCACTTAGACTGAAGATCCGGGAGCATTTCATATCGCGTTTAAATCCACAAGATGTGGAATGTCCCGGCTCAATACGCCGGCGGCGGTCGGTACAGGGACTCAGACAATTACGGAAGAATCGACCCTTAGTGGCCTCGCGAACGGACAAGCATGGCACCAGCAATTCCGCCGATCGTCTGGATAGTCGCTTCGATTTCGCTTAGCGCTTCGGTTAAAGTCGGGCTTAGATCGATCAATTGCGGGACAACCTGTCTTAAAGTTGCCGCCATGGCCATCATCAGATTCTCAGTTGTCCCGTATTCGCCAACAAAGAAAATACGGTGTTTGTCCCAGGACTTCCCTTTCGCTTCCTCGCTCATCAAATCCCCAAATCGGATCTGAGTGACCTGGCGAACCAACTCACACACCAGATACCCGTCTCTGCCATGGTATTTCCGATCGGTTTGTTTCAGTTTCTCGATGCTGTTGATCGTCCAATCCTCGTAATAGAGTTTGGCCGCTGTAAGAATGGCTTTTTCACCCACTTTGGTTCTCGCCACTTCTGCGACCATCTTGCCGAGAAGATGGTCGTAATAAGTTTCCGCATCTGGAAAACGGCTGCTCAATTCGGACGATCTTTCGTACCGTTTCTTGACGGTTAAGACCTGAATGGCGTGAATCATCTCCTCCCGCAGCGCGGATTTTACTCGTTGCCGATACCGATCGGGGTCGGCTCCCAAGAGCTCCCAATCAGAAATGAGCGGGTAGTAGAAGGCTACTACGTTCACATGGGCTAGACTCCCCAAATCATAACAACACGCGAAATACGGCGGCTTTCGCTGTTTACCACCCCGATCGCTCCCCTTTGCTCGCGATACAGAGAATCCAATACCGAGCTGATTCAACGATGGTTTCATGCACCGAAACTCCTCGAAGAGAATCTCAGCGGGGAAACGGATTGTCCGCTTTGCTTGCCGCGACACAAAGAGCGGATCTAGGGCTTTCCTAGAAGCGCCTCGATTGTCATTAGCCATGCTGCATGATTTGATTCGCCCCATATCCCGCACTTTGTCGTGTTTTAAATGCAACCATCCCAAAGGATGGAATAGCAATCTTTGTGCCGGGCAAGCTCAAAACCACTTCGAAACCCGCTAACGAAATATACATGTGTTAATCCGAATCGGTTACAACATTGTGCTCCGGCTTTTCGAACCGAGCCCGGTCATTTTCCTGCTCCGAATTCATCCTTCTCGTGATTCTACCTTGGTGGTTCCAGAGGCTTTCCAACTCGAGCCCGATATGCCGGTCGACTACTATTTCGACTCGTTTGGCAATCAGTGCGGGCGGCTAAACGCGCCTGCCGGCACGGTTCATTTTCGCAATCAGGCAGTAGTTTGGGATAGCGGCGAACCTGATACTATCAATCCCATGGCGGAACATGACTCGGTCTGCCAGACGTCTGAAGCCGCACTGACCTTTCTATTGCCAGGCCGTTATTGTGAAGTCGATAGCGAACTGATGGCTTTTGCTTGGAAAAATTTGGGCAGATTACTCTGGGGTGGAGTCGAGTCCAGGCGATTTGTGATTTCGTCCATCAACAAATTCGCTTCGATTATGAGCAAGCGCGATCGAATCGCACAGCGTTAGAAGCCTTCAGGGAGCGAGTCGGTGTCTGTCGCGATTTTACCCATCTGGCGATTACTCTGTGTCGCTGTCTTAACGTTCCAGCCCGATATGTAACCGGTTATCTCGGCGACATCGGTGTACCGCCGTTGCCCGACCCGATGGACTTTAGTGCTTGGTTTGAAGTTTATCTCAGTGGACGGTGGTACAGTTTTGATGCGCGTCATAACCGGCGTCGAATTGGCCGTGTTGTAATCGGCCGCGGCCGGGATGCGGCCGACGTCCCGATTACAATGGTGTTTGCGAATCATTGCCTTGAAAAGTTCAATGTGGTCACTGAAGAAATAAAGGCCAATGGCAAGTATAACCTCGATGTTGAGGGTGCTATTGACCCTTCGCGAGCGCCACGGTCAGAAGCGCTGGCGCTTTAGTCGATAGATCTCTCGCATCGCGAAAGTTCTCTTGTTCGTCGATTCGCAGAGCTTCCTTGAGACCGTCTACCTAAACACAGGAGCCCGGCGAAGCGATCGTCGCCTCACCGGGCCCTTTTTCCTCTCGTAGTGTGATTGCAAGGCCGAGACTGCAGCGGAGCAGTAACGGCTTACCTAAATATTGTTCGACGTTGAAGCTTGGAACGGTTTTGAAGGTAACTGCAATTGTCTCTTTAACGACTGGACCTTCGACCAAATGGCGCTCTTGCACGGGACGAGGTAGGAAATCCGGGACGCGTCCTAGTCGTGCCTGATCCGCGCCAATAAATTCTTCCCGCTGCTAACTCATTTAAGGAATCGTAGAAGATAAGGGTCCGGGCAGCCATGGAATACAAGGTAGGAAGTAGGCCACCCGGCCCCATCTAGTGTTCGTTCGGAATTGTACGAGCGGTTTTGTTATCACGGTCTTAAGCCCCGCCTGAAAGCACGCGTCCTACGGCGAGAGTAGACTTTAAAAAATCGATCCAATCAGGTCCTGGGCGCGATTATTTAGTAGGTGCTTTAAGGCTAAGAGCTGGCATGATCGAAACAACCGGCACGGTGACCGAGGTCTGTAAATTCTCCAAGCTAGAGGATCAGATAACGATCGAGGTTGTAATACCGTCAAGTACCGAGGAGAAAGAGACTCATTCTGTCGATTGGGCTGTTCCGGCCGGAACTGTAAAGGTAGGGGCGACCGTAAGAATCATCTTCATCCAATAAAATAGAAACCCTTCAGGTCTGCATCGTGGAATTAGCCCAACGCTCAATCGGGTCCGGCGCCTGTCCTAGCGAGCGACGGATCGCGAGGACACGATCCCTCCCGGGCAACCGTGAACTGCGAACTGAAGGCCCTAACCGGCGAACGCCCGCAACAGCGTCAAATCTTTCACCAAACGATTGAACTCGGTCCGTTGGGCATCCGGATCAGGCGCTCGCAAAACAGACGAAGGGTGAGCCGTGATCAAACAGGTTTTACCGACGGATTCGACATGGGTAAGCTTGCCGCGAACATCGGAGATGCGGACGGGTACCCCGAATATGCTGGCGGCAGCGGTAGCGCCCAGACCAACCACCACCTCCGGCTGAATCAACTCTATCTCGGCCTGAAGCCAGGGACGGCAGGCTTGGATTTCTCGAGAAGTCGGTTTCTTGTGCAACCTGCGTTGACCAAGCGATTCCCACTTAAAGTGCTTGACCGCGTTGGTAACGTAACAGAGGTCACGATTGATCTGCGCCTGATTCAGAGCGCGATCTAACAGTCTGCCCGCTGGTCCGACAAATGGTAGACCCGTTCGATCTTCGACATCACCGGGTTGTTCCCCGACAAAGACGACGCGAGCGTGACTATCCCCTGCTCCAAATACGGTTTGCGTTGCACGTTCCCAGAGCGGGCAACGTCTGCACTTATGCGCGGAAAGTTCCGCCTCTTTCAGGTTCGCCAAAGGAGGTAACGCCTCCGACTTCAAGTATGAGCTTTTCTCGTCTCTCACCGTTCCCATGCTTTGAGGGGATCGCGGTCTCAATGGGCTCCGGATGTGTCCAGAACAGTTTCAGGTTCGACGTTTTAGGTTCAAAGTTCAAAGTTGGCGTCAGTCCATGACGCGCGTCTTGCCGCAACCGGACTTCTCAAACCTAGAACGCTGAACCTAGAACCTACAACCGATCGCGAGATGACCGGCGATCTAGCGGTGTGGTGGCGCATTGATCAAAAGGCGATCGGTCTTCCCTGCCTTTATGGCAACGCTCTTCCTTTGTAGCAACCCATCGACGCGCTTTAGGCTCGCTCAGGGCAGGCCGGCCGTGAACAAGCCCAAGGCGCACCGATGGATCTCACAACCGATAGGTACTCTTATGAGCAGCGCGACAGTTAGCGATTTCTTGATTCAACGGATAAAAGAGTGGGGTATCCGCCGCATCTACGGTTATCCCGGTGACGGTATTAACGGCATTATCGGCGCAATCGACCGAGCAGACGGAGCAATAGAATACATCCAGGTTCGGCATGAAGAGATGGCCGCTTTCATGGCGTGCGCCCATGCGAAATTCACTGGCGAAGTTGGAATCTGTCTAGCGACCTCGGGTCCCGGCGCGATCCACCTTCTGAATGGGCTGTATGACGCAAAGATGGACCATCAGCCGGTGGTGGCCATCGTGGGACAACAGGCTAGAGCCGCCATAGGCGGCCATTATCAGCAAGAAGTCGATTTGATAGCCCTCTTCAAGGATGTCGCTCAGGAATATGTCCACATGGCATCCTCTCCGGTCCAAGTGCGCCATTTGATTGATCGCGCGATTCGCATCGCCAAGGCCGAGAGAACGGTCACCTGCATCATTCTACCAAACGATGTTCAAGAGATGCAGGCCGTGGTCGATCCTCCTCGCGCTCACGGAACGATCCACTCCGGAGTTGGATTCGGGTCACCCAGGGTGATTCCGAGTGATAGCGATCTGCGTCGCGCCGCCGATGTCCTCAACGCGGGGAAGAAAGTCGCAATGCTGGTGGGCGCGGGTGCGCTACGGGCCACAGACGAAGTCATTCAAGTGGCTGATATACTTGGCGCCGGAGTCTCTAAAGCGTTATTGGGCAAGACCGCTATTCCCGATGAGCTGCCTTTCTGTTGCGGACCGATTGGACTATTAGGAAGTAAACCGAGCTGGAACATGATGGAGGAGTGCGACACTCTTCTTATGGTCGGCTCCAGCTTTCCTTATTCGGAATTTCTGCCGAAAGAGGGCCAGGCCAGAGGAGTCCAAATCGATATTGATCCGAAGTTCCTCAGTCTGCGTTATCCGATGGAGGTCAATCTGGTAGGTGACAGCGCGGAAACATTGCGCGCACTTATTCCCCTGCTCGAGGAAAAACAAGACCGGAGTTGGCGCAAGCAGCTGGAGAAAGAAATCGAGGATTGGTGGAAATTGCTGGAGGCGCGAGCCATGGTGGGTGCCAACCCGATTAACCCGCAGCGGGTTTTCTGGGAATTATCTAATCGCCTACCAGATAATTGTATTCTCACGGCAGATTCAGGTTCCGTCGCGAACTGGTACGCTCGCGATCTGAAAGTACGGCGCGGGATGATGGCTTCATTATCTGGCACGTTAGCCACCATGGGACCAGGCGTCCCTTACGCCATTGCCGCCAAATTCGCCTTCCCCAGCCGGGTCGTTATTGCCTTAGTTGGCGATGGCGCCATGCTGATGAACGGTAACAATGAGTTAGTCACTATTTCAGAGCATTGGAACGAATGGAGTGATCCTCGATTTATCATACTAGTATTGGCAAACCACGACCTGAATCAGGTCACCTGGGAACAGCGCGTCTTAGCCGGCGATCCTAAATTCGAAACCTCACAGAACGTACCCGATTTCCAGTTTGCGCGTTATGCGGACTTGTTGGGGTTAACCGGAATCCGGGTTGATAATCCTGACGATGTGGGACCCGCATGGGATCGAGCTCTGGCAGCCGACCGGCCGGTGGTTTACGAGGCGTTAACGGACCCAGAAGTTCCGACATTACCGCCGCATATTACTTTCAAAATGGCGAAGAATTATATGAGTTCGATGTTCTCTGATCCTAATTCCGCTGACATGGTGAGAGGCACATTGAAGGACGCAATTCAGGGCGTATTACCGCATAAGAAGTAATACCGCGAATGCACGCGAATAGAAGCGAATGCGGAAGCCTAACCGTATCGTTCGCCAGTTAGCCAGTAATTCTTTAGAACCATGGAATGGTTAAAGAGAATAGCCCAGGGCTTTAGCCCGGCTTTAGCCCTGGGGAGCCTTGCATATTGAGCTCCGCCCTGAAAGGGCGGCCGAATCGAACGTATTGTGACGCTCGAATCATATATGTCTACCCCAATCTCCAGAACTCCCGCCCGGTTGCAGTCGAGCACGCGCACGAACATCGAACGCCAAACGCCAAACGACTATGGTTTATGGCGGCGAGCGAGTTCTGAGCCGGCTTCTACCCAGCGTTGAAGCTCGTCTGCGGTCATCGCAGACCTACCCGTTAGCCGACCATCCAGGAAATCGGGCAGGTCCGATTGATATTGAATTCGAGACAACAACGTCCCGTTACAGACGGGATCTACCATGGCAGTTTCGGTCTGTTCCCTCAGCCCTCTCGCAGCGAACTCTTTCATCAACGCTGAAGGGATCAGGTGACGTTTCGACGGAAAAATGAAACCGAACAAGATCAAATGGCTCCACAGCACCCTCCAATCAAGGTCGAATCGGTTGACCAACCGGTCCCAGTCCAGGTTAGGCGCGCACGCGCTGAGCATATGCGTTACATCGGCTCCGTCGAACCGTTCTCGCTCCATAATATAGGCTTTCTGCCAGATCAGTTCTTCCGGCGGGACAATCTTAACCTCCATACTAAAGATGGTGGCTTGGCGAGCGTGCTCGAACCAGACGTCATCCACAGATCCCAGCCCATTCCCCGAGCGGAAAATGATGTCGATATAGACCCTTCCGCACTGAACTTTGGCCAGCCAATGGGTAAAGGTATAGTCAGCTGCGAAACCAGCCTTTCTCCACATCGTCAGCGCGGGCTCCACATCTTCCGGGCGCAGGAAGAGGTCAAAATCTTTAGTGTCGCGATTAATCCGGGTGTATTCAGCGAGCGCGTAGGCGCCCCCAACCAGAAAGTCGATTTTATTATCGCAAAGCAGCTGCATAACGGCCTGGCAAACTTCGCTTCGACGTTGCGATCTCATTCTATAAAGTGCGCACTAGAAAGCGCAGGTGCGCCTATGTAACCGAAATATTTTTAAAGAGGAGGTCGTTAAATGGCCGAAAAAAATGAAACGCGCATCGCTGCCGTGGCAGACATTCATTACGGTAAGACTGCAAAAGGGAAGCTTCGCGATCTGTTTGTGGACGCAACGTCCACTGCCGACGTGCTCGTGATCGCTGGTGATCTAACCGAATACGGGTCCCCTGAAGAAGCCACGGTTCTGGCCGAGGATTTACGCACCCACGTGCGCATCCCGGTGATTGCCGTATTAGGCAACCACGACTTTGAATCCGGGAAATCCGCTGAAGTTCAGAGCCAGCTGGAAAGCGTCGGCGTCACCTTCCTCGATGGCAGCGGGCTTGAAATTAACGGTGTCGGCTTTGCCGGAGTATGCGGGTTCGGCGGCGGGTTTGATCGCCAAATGCTAAGCGCCTGGGGTGAACCCCTAATCAAAGCTTTTGTGCAAGAAGGCGTGGATCATTCGTTGAGATTGGGAAAGGCACTCACTAATCTGACCACGGAAAAAAGAGTCGTCGTTCTGCACTATTCGCCGGTTCGCAGCACCGTGAAAGGCGAGAACCCGGAGATCTACCCTTTTCTGGGATCAAGCCATTTGGAATCCGCCATCGATCATTTTGGGGCTTCGGTGGTGTTCCATGGTCATGCCCACAGCGGCGAGGCTGAAGGTAAAACCGCCAAAGAGGTACCCGTATTCAACGTTGCGCTTCCGGTGCTCATGCGGACGAGCAAGAAGCCGTTTTTGCTGTACAAGATCTAATAGCTGCCGTTCTGGAACGCGGCTGCGAAGAGAACAGCACCGGTCTCTTAATGAACAGCGGTACCAACCAGGTGCCGGGCGGCAGTTGCGATGTGCTCTGCGTCGATCCCGGCCCACGCGAGAAGTTCCTTACTTGAGCCTGAGCCTGGCATGCCGCGCACGGCGAGATGGGTTACGGACAAGGGCGACGTTTCAGCGGCGATCAAGGCGTCGATGACGGCCGAGCCGAGGCCGCCCTCCGGATGATGATCTTCGGCTATAACTATTCTACCGGATGTAGCGGCAGTTGCGGCGCTTAAGGTCGCGACATCGATGGGCTTGATAGAATAGCAGTCGATGACGCGGGCGTGGATGTCTTCATCTTGAAGGAGATCGGCAGCCTGAAGGCACGCATGTAAGGTAACGCCGGCGCCAACGAGCGTGACCTCGTCCCCATCATGAGAGCGGAGCACTTTCGAACCGCCAATCGGGAATAGTTCACCGTACGGGTAGATAACGGGATAGGCGCCACGGGTAGTACGCAGGTAGCTGATACCCGATAGAGTCGCCATTGTATCCACCAGCACGGCAGTGCTAGTCGCGTCGCTAGGATAAAGCACCGTCGATCCGTGCACGGCGCGGAGCATAGCAATATCTTCCAAACCCATTTGTGATGGGCCGTCGGCGCCGATTTCAACGCCTGCATGGGAACCGACGAGTCGCAAATCAGCGCCGGAGACCGATGCCATCCGGATGAAGTCGTACGCTCGAGTCAAAAACGCAGCGAAAGTCGATGCGAACGGACGGTAGCCACGCACATTGAGTCCGATAGCAGTTGCCACCATCTGTTGTTCCGCAATGAACATCTCGAAGTAGCGGCCCGAATAAGCGTGCGCGAACTGGTTGGCGTAGGTTGAGTTGCTCACTTCTCCGTCTAACACAACCACGCGCGGGTCGCGAGCACCGAGTGCGACAAGTGCATCTCCGTACGCCTTACGGGTGGCCACCGCCTTGCCAGCCTCATAACGAGGCGGTTCAGCCTTGGTATTTTTCGGCTGAGCTACCTCTGGAGTGCCGGAAGTAGGCTGCGGCCCGCGCTGCACCAGGTTGCGAATACCACCCAGTTGGGCAATCGCTCGGTCGGCCATGTCGGCCGGAAAGGGCTTACCGTGCCAATCCGGACTGTCTTCAACCTCCGAGAAGCCGCGACCCTTGATCGTTTTGGCCAGAATCACGGTCGGCCTCCCATCCTGTGTATCCTCGGCCGTAGTCAGGGCTGCATCGATCGCGGCGAGGTCGTGGCCGTCGATAACGAGCGCACGACCGCCGAAGGCCTCCGCGCGACGAAAATAAGTGTCGAGGTCCCAGGCAAGATCAGTCGGCCCGCTTTGGCCAAGCCGGTTAACGTCGACAATGGCGATGAGGTTTGAGAGCTCATAGTATGAAGCCTTGTCCAGTGCTTCCCAGATAGATCCTTCGGCCAGTTCGCTGTCCCCGCAGAGCACCCAGGTTCGGTACGGCAGCCGATCCAAATATTTGCCGGCCAGTGCGACTCCGACTCCATCAGGCAGCCCTTGGCCAAGCGAGCCGGTGGCGACACCCACCCAAGGCAACACGGGCGTCGGATGGCCTTGGAGACGCTGCCCAAAGCGACGATACCCGGTCATTAATTCGTTCTCTGAAATGACCCCCACGGCCTTGAACACCGAGTACAGTAGCGGAGAGGCGTGCCCCTTGGAGAAAATAAGCTGGTCGTTGCCGGATGAGCGCGGATGGTCCCAGTCGTAACGCAGATGTCGAGTGATGAGCACGGCTAGCAGATCCGCTGCTGACATGCTGGAAGTGGGATGCCCGGACCCAGCGCTGGTACTGGCGCGGATCGAGTCAACTCGCAACTGAGCAGCGAGTTCGGCAACGGTGTCGAGGCTGGTTTCGGCGGATGCGATTTTACTCATGGAACACTCCTGTGTGTTTGCGCGTACGAACTCGGCTGCTTGATTGCTGGTTTAGATCGATTGATTCTACAGAGCGATTTCTGATTGGGTCCTGCCAGTCATTCGGCGACTCTTTGCTATTCGTCTTCCTTACTGAAACCAACGCTCTGCTTTAGCTCGTCCCGAATAGCAAATAGCAGATAGCAAATAGCAAATGACTTGTGGTCGGAGCCGTGGAGCACTGCTTGCTTGCCAGGTCGACGCGGTAGGAACCATCCGTCCCCTGATCGGCAGTTCAACTATTATCCATCACTTGGCTAGGGTTACGAGGCGAGGAAGAATTCAGCCCAATTTTCGGGCAGATTTTTGGCGGCGTGTTGAAAAACCTCTCGACCGACGGATTCTCGGGCGAAGCGGGTCAAAGACACTAATAGTTGACCCGCTTGTGCTCGTGAAATGTGAAGTTGTTCAGCCAGAGCCGTAAGTGCGCCATCCACTGAAATTCTGCCAGGGCTCCATTGTGACGGCAGTTTCTCAATGGTTAACGGTTCCGGCAGTTTTTCCCTGAACTGGCGAGCATCGCATTCTTCAAGTCTGCTCGCTAGAATGCCGTAGACGGCTTTTACGGCTGCGTCTGGATCTCGGACAAAGTCAAATCTTCGAGCGCGATCGAGAAACTCGGTGTATTCCGCCATGGCTTTAACATTCACTATTCGGGAGGAGCCTAAGGCTCGCTCCGTCCCTGGGTCCGCTCATATAACAAATCGCGCAGGATATCTGCCTCTTTTTCTAAGCGTCGAATTTGGTCAACTACCTCGGGCTGAGGCAGCGTATTATTTTTCTCCGCTTTCCTGATGATCTGGTTTCCGACCTGGGCGTTTTCTTCGAGCAATTGCAGGGCGCTATATAGGTCTCGTTCGCTCGCGTCCCAGCATGCTTGAAACAGGCTGTTGCTGGAGTAGCCATGCCCAACCCGACAGCGATAGCGATCGATGGCCCCATTCGGCAGCTTCCAGAGCGGTCCTCCACATCCGGGACAGGTATACCCCGATATTTCCCCTAGTTGTTGGAGTTTCGCGGAGTGGTCGACCGGTTCCTTCTCGATGTCACTTTCGAGTTTTATGCGATCCTGCTCCTCAGGGATTTCTCGAGTCTCGCCAGGCCCGGTGCTAGCTAATTTGTGCACGATTTTAGACATTTCCTCCGGTCGGGCAACATAGTCGACCGACATGGCGTTAAGAGCGTTGTGGATGAGTCCGGGAAAACTAGCGGAACTCGGTTCTTGAACTATTGTCGCCCCGCCACAACAGTGAATGTCCCATAACCCGGCGACTCCATCATCTAAGCCCCCACTCAGCAGAATGCCGGTGACGCGATTTCTCCGAGCCCAGGCTGCAGACCGAAAAAGAGGATCAATTGCCGGACGCAACCGATTTTCTTTCGGGCCGAAAACGACCCGGATATGGTCATCCTCCAATAAAAGATGAAGGTTCGGCCGGGCAATATAGACCCGTCCATAAGAAACCGGGGTCTTATCTTCAACGGTTGCGAATTGTAATGCAGTGTCCTTCCGCAAGAGGGAGGGTAACAGATACGGACCGGTTTCCGAGGTATGAATGACGACAAATAACGCCGCCGGTATATCCGCGGGAATTGTTGCAATTAACGAACGAAGAGGTTCGATGCTCCCGGAAGACCCACCGATCACGATAACATCGCGCCCTTCCTGATCTGCGCTGGGGCTGGGTAAAGGTTTATCCATGGAAAACACAACGGAGGGCGACGGATACAACCGTTCGCCCGAATCATCGCCCTTTGTCTGATGTTCGCGCGCCGAGCAGCCGGCGGCGGTAAGAAACGTCGGTGAAACTAGCGCTCCCCCGGAAGCGGAAACGAACAGGTCACGACCGTGCCTGAACCTGGCTTGGATTCGATTTTGAGCGATCCTCTAATAAGGGAGGCACGGTATTCCATCGTTCGAAGGCCGAGGCCATTTGGCGTTTTCTCCCTTGTAAAGCCGACTCCATCGTCGGTAATCCGCAAGGTTCCGGTATCCACGTCGAGTTGAAATTCGAGCTTTATAAAATGGGGGCGACCATGTCTGGCGGCGTTGCTCATCGCCTCTTGGGCAATCCGGTACAGATGCAACGCCTGGGCAGCGGTACGGTCCTCAAGGTTTCGATCGATTGCGGCCGTGCAAGTTAATCCAAATCGCCGGCCGACGCGGGACACCAGCTTCTCGAGCGCAATGGTAAGACCTGCTTCCTGAATCTGTTGCGAATCTAGTCCGGCCGCTAAGGCGTGCACGTTTTCCGCACTTCTCTGCACCATATCGACCAACATCCGAATTTGTTTGGCAGCCTCTTTATCATGGCTGGCCAAACCCGCAGCGATTGTCTCCGCAAAGAAAGCAATAGCGGTTAGATCTTGGCAATGGCTATCATGTAGGTCGCGGCTAAATCGTCTTTGTTCTTCTTCCGAAATTGCGACGATGTCTTTTCGTAATCGCCGAAGATCGGTGAGATCTTGAATCATCAATAAAATCGAGCGTTCATCGCCCGCCAGGGTCGGCTTTGCAGTTACCAGAACATTGAGTGCGCTGCCATCTGGCCGGACAAGATTGACCTCGTATTCCCGGCTATCGGTTTGCGAAGTCAGGTTCAGAAAGCCGGCGTCTCCCTCACCCGTCAGCTGGATCGCTGAAAGCGGTTGACCAATAATGCTTTCTGGCGGACGGCCAACCAAACGACAGAAAATCTCATTGGTCTCTGTGAATCGGCCAGTTTCGCAAGATAAAACCGCAGTCGCTATCGAGTTATTAGCCAGAATCTGACTGGAAAGAGCCCTTGCTCTAACGAGGTTTTCTTCCATTTCTCGTTCTTTGGATCCATCCCTGGCCACGACTAAGGTTGCAAAAACACCTCCGAAATCGACGGACTTCAGAACCACATCGACCACAATTTCCTGTCCATCTAACCGGACCAGCTTTTCTTCGGCGCCGGTTGCTTCCGCTTTCCCTTCCGGCAAACGTGCGGTGCGTTTTTTGAATGATCGATAGCTTTCAGGATGGATGATTTCCATGATCTCATGCCCCTCGATCTCATCAGCCTTTCTAGCGCCCAAGAGTTTCAGAGCGCTAGGATTTGCACTGATAATTCTATCCCCTATCCCGAGGAAGGCTGCATCGGCAAATAGATCAAACCATCCTTGATAACCGTACTGACGGCTCCGTAAGCCGTCCGTCAACGGTTTCTCAAATGAAGCTTGGACAATAGCCGTGCGACAGAAAGTCAGGCCGGTTAATGGATCTACAGAGGAGGTAGTTTGAAGCTCGATCGGCCCAACGGCTCGAGTCGTCCTCGATAATACGAGTCTGGAAACGATCCTTTGTGGCCGGCTGGTGGCTTGGGAGACATGGTCGAGAAAAAGACGGCAATCGACCTTATCAACGAAGGCGACAAAGGGAATACCGATCAGTTGGGATGTTTCTCCCTTAAGAAGAATCGCCGCCGCTAAGTTACAACGTCGGATACATCCGTTCCGGTCCAACACGACCTGAGCCACCGGCGAAAGCCTATAGTCCGCCGCCAATACCGCTTCCGGCTGTCTATTTTCCGGTATTGTTTTTGGCCGCGGGTTTTTTAGCCCGATTTTGACGGCCTGATCCATAAATCTTTCTCCGAACAACCTTATTCAATGGGTACTTCTTCAATCGAAATGATTGTCAGTGCGTCTTCGGGATTACTTGCTTCCACCCGCCGCGAGTTCAACCGGATTTTCTTTCGGCCCAGCCTGGGGAATTGATGCTCGAACTCAAAGCCAGTCACGCGCGACTGGTGCGGAAGTTTCTCCTCCAATAGTGCACGAAATTCGGGGATATTCCACTGGCCTTGTCCAATATCGAAGATTGAAAACCCTTCAGTGTCTTTGGGAAGCAATTCAAAGGCGTCATAAAAATAGGGAGTAGCGGTTTTCACCTTCAAGTTCCCGTCAAGAATTATGATCGAGCTGCGGGCGGTCCCGACAAATGCTTCCGCATAGCTTGTCATCAGCTTGCTCCGTTCCGCCTCGAGTTTGGCATCGTTAATGTCGAACAAGATCATGACTGCCCCGGTAATTTTATTGTCGGCCGTCTCATAAGGCCGGATCTGAATGTTGTACCAATGCCCTTTGCGATCCTGGACCTCCACCTCACGCGCCGATAACGTATCCATGACGTCTGAGATGAGTGTCTCTAGCTGAGGAACTTCTACATCCGCCCGGAGATCGGTAATCGATCGACCCACGTCCGCTGGAATCAGCTTTAATGTCCTTTGCGCCACCGGGGTAAACCGTCTGATACGTAATCCGCGGTCGACCATCACGATCGGAATATTGACACTCTTCAATAGATTCGTGAGGTCATTATTAACTTCGGTCAGCTCCATATTACCGCTCTTCAACTCTTCATTGAGGGTAATCAGCTCTTCATTCGTCGATTGAAGTTCTTCTTTGGCTGTTTCCAACTCTTCATTGGTGCTCTGCAGTTCTTCATTGCTGGATTGGATCTCTTCGTTGGCAGAACGCAGCTCTTCGTTTGTCGATTCCTGCTCTTCAATGAGGGTTTGCAGGTGTTCTCTCGTAGTCGCTAACTCTTGCTCGAGTTGAGATACGCGAGCGTCTTGCAAAGTTTGCGGCCTTTTTTTCGACTTAAGGCTCGCCGGATCGGAAACCGTGAGCTTGCTGTCTTCGAAAAGTAAAATGAAACAGCGCTCCCGGACGGCAGAACCGCTCATCGGAATCACTTCCAGATTCAGAAAACTAGCCGGCCCGGTGCCTTGGAACAAAATTCCTTCCTTACGAACCGGCGTATTCGTTATCTTGGCATCGTTGATCGTGGAACGCAGCGGCATCTCGAGACTCGATTTCAACATGCGAAACAGATCGAGACTGGCATCTCCCGGTTCCGGATCGAGGAAAGAAGCCACGTTTCCGCGGAACTGGATGATTTTCATCGAGTTATCCACCACGATGGCCGGGGGACAATACCTGTCCATCAACGTGCGGTCCACTTCCCGGCGAATGTCGGGCTGCAGTAAGGCGGTTTGCGCTGCGAACTCTCTCAACGCCTGTTCTTTGGGCCCGGCGATCTCGACCTCCATGGTAGACAAAGGCGGACTTTGAACCGATCGCTTAGCGAATAGCTTGGTCTTCGAATCAATCGGTTCAAACAGGTCGCTAAAGTTGCCAACGGTTTCGGCGCCGCCTAATAAGAGAAAGCCTCCGGGTTTCAACGCATAGTGGAAGAACGGAATTAACTTCTTTTGAGCCGCGGTCTCAAAATAGATGAGCACATTACGGCAACTAATTAAGTCCAAGCGCGAAAAAGGCGGATCGCGCAAAACATTCTGCCGAGCAAAAACACAAAGGTCACGGATCTGTTTGTTGATCTGATAACCGCGCTCGTTCTTTGAAAAAAACCGGCGGAGCCGTTCTTTTGTGATTGCTGCTTCGATGTTTGCATCGAAGATCCCTTTTCGCGCAATATCCAACACCCGATCGCTAACATCGGTCGCAAAGATCTGGACCGCGGGAGACTCGGGGCGGTTATCGAAAAACTCAGTTACAATAATTGCCAGCGAATAGGCTTCTTCACCGGTCGAACACCCCGGCAACCAAATCCGGATCGGATCATTCTGGCCCCGCTTTTCCAAAAGCCGAGGCAGGACAGCCGATTGCAGCGCGTCGAACGTCTCCGCTTCGCGGAAAAAGCCGGTGACATGGATCAGCATTTCGCGGAAAAGCGCATCGACTTCCTCCGGATTCCGTTTCAGAAACGTGAAGTAGTCATCCAGGTCGTCGAGTCTGTGCACGATCATCCGGCGTTGAATACGCCGGCGGACGGTCGTTTTTCGATACTGGCTGAAATCGACCTCCGTTCGTGAGCGCAGAAGCGCGAAGATGTTTTTCAGGCCATTATCGGCTACAGGCCGCTTTTTCGTTGATTTGGCCGGACGGAGGTGCGCTAAACGACCAAGCTCTGCCGCGATTTTACGTGGCGTGGTCACAATATCGACGTAGCCCGAATCGATCGCCGCCGCCGGCATTGACCCATGTTGAGCCGACGGCTCATCCTGAGCGATAGTCGTTCCCCCTTGCTCCTTGATCGACTTCAGGCCGGCCGAACCGTCGTGGCCCATGCCGGAAAGGATTATTGCCACCGCCTTGCTACCTTGTTCTTTGGCTAAAGAATGAAAAAAATAATCGATGGGTAAGTGACGGCCAGCGCTATCCGTGCGCTTTTCCAGGATGAGCAGGCCATCCGATAAAGTGATATCGACCGCTGGCGGCATGACATAGATGTGGTTCCGCTTCATCCGATGCCGGTCACTAGCGACCTCCACCGGCATGTCCGTGATCCGAGAAAGAATATCGGTTAACCGGCTGGTCTGGCGCGGTTCAAGATGCTGGATGAAAACAAACGCCATCCCAGTGTTGCGGGGCAGATGTCGTAACAGGTCTGAAACCGCTTCCAGGCCGCCCGCTGAAGCGCCAATGCCGACAACGCGAGAAGGCGCATCGGAGTCAGGCGCAGCCGCCGCCTTACCATCAGTTGTTCGGGGTTTCTTACTCATCTTCCGAAGAATCTAACCAGCCAAAGGGACCGGAAGAAGCAAAACTGAATTTATAAGGAATCAGCTGCTTGCGTCAATACAAGAGGCAGCGACCGTTGGGGGACATAGAGGGCTTGGTGGGGAGCCGCTTTTCGTATGGATCGTGCCAGACTTCGGCGCGACGAGTTCCGCTCAGCGCTGAAGGGCGAAAGGGTAGCAACCCATGGAGCGTTGCCTCGCTTGCGAGGCCGATGGCGAGCAGAGCCGACGATACGGCAGACACATCGTCAGGTGGTGCTGCTGGTCGTGCAAAGGGACAGATCACGACATAGAGTGCTCCGGACGTTGGGTACGCATTCGCGATGTCCCCTGCTCACCATCGGCCTCGCAAGCGAGGCAGCGCTCCGCGCGCAGCCACCCTTTCGGCCCATTCCACACTCCGCTCCTACAGATCCGAGGACGACGAGAACGAAAGCCCATCCTGCATTACCCTTCCCCATGCTGCCATCCAAACGCCTTTTCGTTGGTCTGGAAATTCCGGCTAGCTGCAAGAAGACACTGCTATTGCTCGATCCTCATTTAACGGGCTTGCGCTGGCTTCCTGAGGAACAGTTTCATTTGACGCTTAGCTTTCTCGGTAACGTCGAAACCCTGGAAGAGGACGGGTTACGCGAGGCGTTGCGCGAGGTGCGGGTGGCGCCGTTTTTTCTCCCGCTATACGGCTTGGGCGTTTTTAACGCCCGCGGCCAACCATCCGTCCTTTGGGCAGGTGTAGGAAAAGGGCATCCTCACCTCTTCGTCCTGCATCGGCGTATTCAGGACGCGGTCCTTCATACAGGCCTTGAACCGGATCTTAAACCCTTCCATCCTCATGTTACCATCGGGCGCGCAAAAGGCGTTTCCCGCCAGGCTCTGCAACCGTTTATACGGAAATACGCGGAAGCGGACTTCGGGATGTTCGAGGTAGCAGGTTTTGCGCTGTATTCGAGCGTCTTGTCGCCAGGGGGTGCAATTCATCATTTAGAGATGCGCCTGGGTTTCTAGCAGGATCCGTTCGCTATAGGGACGCTGGTGAGGGCCAAGGTCCCGAAAGACCTTGACCGTTTCGCGAAGCACCGGAAGGGCAACGATATAGAGGGTTGTTAGGCCGATATGTGGCGACGACTTGTCCGACATAGCCTAGCTCCATTCCAGACCTAGATTGCTGATTGACCTGCCGGAGCCGTGGCAGACTTGTTGGATCGATGACCGTGCCATAGCCGCTGGTAACCCACGGCTCGGCGCGCTTTTGGGCCCAACCCCCGGAATACCGGCGGAACATCGCTGTCCCTGTTAGCGGTGTAAGGTCTTTTGGGAGCCTCGCCCCACCATCCATGCAAGCGTTCGGCATCCCACCAATCACCAATCACTAATCACTTCCCCAGTCTCCGTCGGAGCTTCTACACTGCCCTGATGCTGGAGCCAGCGAGCAGCCTGGGCGCAGGCGCTGGACCATAAAGAGCCTGCCGCCCAACCAGCCAAAACGTCACTAGGATAATGGACCCCGAGGTAAACTCTACTAACTCCGACAGTGACCGCCAGTAGTAGTGCCGACGACAGAAAATAGGTTTTGGCGAGCGAACCTGTCACCTGTCGGGAAATAATGCTGCCCGAGGTCAGATAAACCAGGGCAGCTCCCATGGAATGACCGCTAGGGAAACTAGCCGGATCAAAATTCACCAGATGTGGGACCGCGGTTGGACGGCGCCGCGCGAAGAATCCTTTCAATGACTGGCAAAGAAGTAAGCCGCTTCCCACAGAACTAAGCAAAAATCCGGTTGCACGAAACCGGCGGTTTAAACAAAGAAATCCGGTCAGGATGCCAGTCGCGATGGTGAGATTTGTGCCAGAGCCGAGCGCGGTCACATCTTTTGCGGCTTGAGGCATCCATTTCGGTCCTATAGGGATAGAAAGATTTTCCGGACGCCGTGCAGCTCGGAGAATCGCGTTGTCGATTGCTTCCAGCCGCCCTCTATAGATCCGCGGTACGGTCTTTACTAACAACCAAGCGCCAACCGCGCCAAAGAAAAGGTAGAGCAAAGCGGTTGTTTCGACGGTTAAGGCTGGGCTTCGGCGCATGGAGTGATGAAGTGATCGGTTTTTTGGTGGGGCGAGGCTCCCGAAAGAGCTAAACGCCTAACCGGAGGGTTCGAAGTTTCCGCCGCTCTTTAGTCTGCAAGGCCTAACCACCTGCCGAGCCGCGGGCTCAGGTGTGCCACCCTTCAGGATCCGATTTTCATGCCATGCCCAACGTCCGGATCGGCACCTCAATCGGCCCGGTAAACGATAGAGCATCGGAACCCGACTTCCCTTTGCGGTCGAGTTCAGCTCTTTCGGGAGTCTCGCCCCACCACTACTCCAATACTCCATCACTCCACCACTTCACCGTCTCCGTTTACCGGTAAAAACTCATCCCGATGCCGAATGATAAATTCGGACACGGCCTCCCTCGCAATCTCAGCGATATAGGCATCAAGGTTCTTCGGAACGTCTCGAACGTGAATCGCAAACCACTCTTTCAAGATCCGTTCAAAAATGACCATTCTGGTTTCGCCAAGCGCTTCACTCTGCCGGGTCAACCAGAGCACGCAGTACGCTGGCAGGTTCTCGACGATGAATGATTCTTCCGAATCGTCCGGATACTTTTGTGAGTTGCCAAAAATAAGCATAAGCCGTCCTCCCGGCACGTTGGCGACGCTTCGTCGGCCGGCCTCCCACCGGCTCAGCATTGCGTCCCGTATCTACATTAGATCGATTTTGCAAAACCGATTGGTTGTAGCCAGCCGTCGCTAACGCTATGGCGGGCGAACTGATACGACCTAGCCGTTCTCCGCGGGCGATAAGTATAACGTATGAGTCTGCAGAATGAATCTCGGGAGAATCCGGATGAACGAAAAGTCCGGTATGCAGTAGTCGGAGCTGGCTGGATTTCGCAGGAGGACTTTATGCCCGGGGTTGAGCATACAGGAAATTCCGTGATCACCGCGCTGGTTACCGGTGATCAAACGAAGGCCAAGGCGTTAGCGAAACGACATGGAATCCGGCAGGTGTACAACTATGATGGTTACGGAAAAATGCTCGAGTCGGGCGTGGTCGATGCCGTCTATCTGGCCGTACCCAATTCGAAGCATCGAGATTACGCCGTCGCGGCGTTAAACGCGGGCATCCATGTCTTATGCGAGAAACCCATGGCCCGAACGCATCCTCGAAGATCGAGAGCCCGAACCGGATGGGGAAGAAGGATTAGCCGATATTCGGATATTACGCGCCATCGAGGAAGCGCTTGAGGCTGGAGTACCAAAGCCAGTCATGCTCAGGTCAGAGCGCCAATCAAGGCCCTGTCGAGAACAAATCATTCGACTGCCGGCGGTGAAGTCTAAGGAGCTGATTGGTGCGGCAGCTCCAGGTGATAGCTAAATGGAAAGAACTCTGGAGCGCAGCCACCGGATGAGCAGGAGCTCATCCCTACCGAAGTCCGCGGGTCCAGGCCGATTCGGCCAGAACAGAAATTTCTACTTTGCTTTGGTGGCAAAGCGCAGTTTGGTTAGGAGGCGGTCGCATGGGCTGGAGCGATGAAAAATGAGAAAGGTCGGCGACGAACGGCAGCGAACCCTTGAGCAGACTCAGGCGACACCCGCAATGCCCGAAAGACGTTCCAAGGAAGGCGCCAAAGAAATCACCTACGCGTTGGCGATCACGCGCGCGACACTGCAAGCGACTGCAGACGGGATTTTGGTCATCGACGAGAATTGTCATATCGCAAGTTGGAACAGTAAGTTTTTGGAAATTTGGGCCATCCCCGAGGACTTGATCCTTCTGCGCGACATTCAAAAAGTTCGTGCCGCTATCGCTCGACAGTTAAAGCAACCAGAAGATTATCTATATCGTACCTCCGAAATCGAAGTCTCGGCCGCGAAAAGCGCGGATTTGCTTGAGCTGGCGGACGGCCGGCAGATCGAGCGATATTCTGAGCCCATCTCGATCGAAGGCGCCGTTGCAGGCAGGGTCTGGAGCTTCCGAGATATAACCGCGCGCACAGAAGCAGACCTAGTTTCCCGAAGGTTAGCTGCAATTGTAGATAATTCGGATGATGCGATTGTTGGCAAGGATCTAAACAGTATCATTACCAGCTGGAATCAAGGCGCTCAAAAGATCTTCGGCTATAGGGCAGAGGAGATGATTGGGACCTCCATCAAGAGACTTATCCCAGCAGATCGTCAGCAGGAAGAGGATGAAATCCTCGACCGTTTAAAAAGGGGAGACCGTTTCGATCATTTCGAGACTATCCGTGTGACCAAAGACGGCCGGCAGATACACGTTTCGTTAACGATTTCTCCGATCAAAGATGCTTCAGGTCACGTAGTAGGCGCCTCAAAGATTGCCCGAGATATCACCGAGCGAAAACTGGCAGATGCGTCTCTGCGGCAAGCACAGAAGGTCGCAGAAGAAGCAATTGCAGAGAAAGCGCGGCTACTGGAGAGTGAACGGCTAGCCAGGGCTGATGCGGAACGAGCTAGCCGCCTGAAGGACGAGTTCCTCGCCACTTTAAGCCACGAGCTCCGAACACCGCTGAATGCCGTGTTGGGATGGTCGAACGTCCTCCGAGGGCACGACCATCTGGACCAGCAAATGATCCAAGGTCTTGATGCTATCGACCGCAATGCTCGAATTCAGGCGCAGCTCATCGATGACCTGCTCGATATGAGTCGTATCATCTCCGGCAAAGTGCGCCTTGACGTTCAACCACTCGATTTGCCGGCGGTGGTGCTTGAAGCGGTTGAAACTGTGCGCGCCGGTGCGTCAGCAAAGGGTATTCGCCTCCAGACCGTGGTTGATCCCCTCAACGCTTTGGTGTTGGGCGATCCCAACCGGCTGCAACAGGTTTTTTGGAACCTCCTCAATAACGCCATTAAGTTTACCCCGAAGGGTGGACGAGTTCAGGTTTTGCTACAACGGATAAATTCACACGTCGACGTGAGCGTTATCGATACCGGCGAGGGAATCCCACCGGATTTTGTGCCCTTCATTTTCAACCGATTCCAACAAGCAGATCCGTCCACGACTCGGCGCCACGGGGGCCTTGGTTTGGGCTTGGCCATCGTGAAAAGCTTGATCGAGTTACACGGTGGCCAAGTCCGGGCAAAAAGCGGAGGGATTGGCAAAGGAGCGACTTTCATTGTTACGTTGCCACTAACTGTGTTTCATCCGCCCTCGGATGAGGGGGAGCGCGAACATCCTGAGTCAAGAGCGCGCGAATTGCCGATTCCCCCTGGTATCTCGTTGCAGGGCATACGCGTTTTGGCGATCGACGATGATGCGGATGCGCGCAGCCTGCTTCAAGTGATACTGGAAGCAGCCGGAGCAACCGCATATCTGGCCGGCTCGGCGCGGGAAGGGATGGAAGAACTCCTGCGCCAGGCCGTTGACGTCGTGGTCTGCGACATTGGAATGCCCGAGATGGACGGATACGGTTTTATCCGGGAGGTCCGGAGACTGCGTGATCGCGAGAAGAGTGAGGTTGCAGCCGTTGCATTGACTGCTTACGCGCGTTTACAAGACCGTATGGAAGCAATGCGGGCCGGGTTTCAGAATCATCTGCCAAAGCCGGTCGAACCCTCGGAGTTATTAGCGGTCGTACGCAGTCTGGCGAGTCCAAGGTCGAACGCGAGGGGATGAAGAAAGGTGAAAGGTCAGCGTGGCCCCAGAGCTGGTGGGGCGAGGCTCCCGGTCTATGCAGGACTTTCGCAGCGGAGTCTGATTCTTAACCATGAAATGGTTAGACAGAATACGCCCGCGATACGGCCAACATCTTCCCAGGGGCGATCAAGGATGGAAGTACATTTATGAAAAAAGCCGTATTACTCGCACTCCCGTTCCTGGTTGCGGTGGTCACCAGCGCGTACGCTCAAGGACTAACGACAGCAGAGAAAACGTTCGTCACAAAAGCCGCTAAAGGTAATTTCGCCGAAGTCGAGCTCGGAAAGTTGGCCTCTCAGAAGTCGCACAACGCCGATGTCAAAGCGTTTGCAGACCAAATGGTAACGGATCATTCGAAGGCAAATGATAATCTTAAACCGATCGCTGACTCAGCCGGTGTTCAAATGCCGACTAAACTAACCGGAGAACCTAAGACCCTGTACGACAAGCTGTCCAACTTGTCCGGAGCTGCATTCGACAAGACATATATCCATGCCATGGTGCAAGGCCACGAAGAGACTGCCAAACTATACGAGACGGAATCCGGGAAGGTGAAAGACTCCCAACTAAAGTCTTACGTGGACCAGACATTACCCGTGGTCCAGCAGCACCTGAGCCACATTCAGTCGATACAGCAATCGGGCAGCAAATCGGCGCAGCAGTGAAGAATAAGACGTGATTGGTGATTAATCGGTTGGGCGAAAACCCGACTTCTCCCGCGTCCGCGCATGCGCGTCCGCGGGACTACGTCGCGGCGGTGTGTCTCAAGGCGTGAGACGACGCAGAACGGGGCCGCGTCAAAGAGCAACGGCATCGAGTCTCGGCGCGCCAAGGGCACGGCTGGCTCTTTCGGCTACGTCGCGCCGGATTTGAGCCGCCCCGTGCTCACCTAATCA
>JAFAIO010000284.1 GCA_019236675.1 Verrucomicrobiota bacterium | reverse complement strand
CGCGAACAAACGAAAGGGTCGCATGTGCGACAGTGGTAAGCTCTGAAGTTCTTCTTGGGCAACAGATAAAGAACCGGCGGAAGCCAACGCCATCACTACCTCACCACGGCTGATGAGTGATCTCGTAGGGACGTAGTCGACCCGATGCCAATTCACGATCGTTAGACACACCCCTCGATCATTGACGGCGATCCAGGTTCCACCTGACGGCTCCGTGGGATATATAGCCCGGCAACCGCCCTTCTCAAAAACGCACGGTGGTAACCCGGTGACTCGCGTCAAAAGCTCGTCCCGGTTCATCGCCAGATAAAATCCCCCCGCCCCAGGGATGAATGAAACGGTACACATCACGCCCTTGAGCTAATCTCACGCAAATACGCCACGGCGGCAAGACTGCCGATTACTTTGGGCCTGCCCCGCGGCTCCCCTCCAGTCCTCAGTACCCGGACGAGCTGCCCGGGGTCTTCAGTTCCCCATCCGCCGGGGCTACACCCTCTTGATTAAGACACGAAGTCAAAGCTAGCGTCGCCAGGAACAGCGCAAGAAACCAGAGCCGGTGTTTTGGGGTCATGGCCGACAAGATAAACAACACCCGAACCATCAGAACAAGATTTCTTTTCCGTCCAGCGGATCGCCTCAATTCAAAATAGGCACTCTTCGGTGTGCACCGAACTGTCTTTGCTTGTTTGAGAGTCTGGCTGTGAGAGTTTTCATTCGAATGTCGTTTTCAGCGTCCATGTCCGAAGTTGCAGCATTGGTCGGAGACCGAGCCCGCGCTGAAATGCTATCGGCTCTGGTCAGCGGCCGCGCGCTAACCGCGAAGGAACTGGCCTACGTCGCTAAAGTAACCCCTCAAACCACCAGTGAACACTTGAGTAAGTTGGTTGAGGCCGGCATCCTCACATTTAATACTCAAGGCCGATTCCGCTATTTCCGCCTGGCCTCAGCCGCAGTTAGTCAAATGCTTGAAGGCATTATGACGGTCGCAGCGTCACGACGAGTGCCCACATTTCGTGATCCTACCCTGGCGCGAGCGCGAATTTGTTACGACCACCTGGCAGGTCAGCTCGGTGTTGCGATCGCCGATTCTCTAATCCGGAACGGACATTTGCTCTTAGGACCCGACGGCGGCGAAGTTACCGAGAGCGGCGAAACCTTCCTTGCGAAATTGGGGATTGATGTGAAGGGATCACGCCGCCGCCGGCGCGCATTCTGCCGCCCCTGCCTGGATTGGAGCGAGCGCCGCTATCATATCGCCGGCGCCATTGGAGCCGCCGTCGCCGAGAGATGCTTTGAAATGAAGTGGGTGAACAGAATCGAAGAGAGCCGAGCATTACATATCACGCCGGCGGGGGAGAAAGGGCTGCTAGCGACGTTCGGCATTAAGCGAGTAGCGGCGGAAAAAGTCAGCAGTCATCAGTAAGCCGTAAGCAGTGAAGCAGGCCGAGGAGTCTGCAAACCGGTATTCCCAGCGCGAAACTCAGGTACCAATTTTTCCAATAGCAATCCGTTATGCAAGCAAAGCTCAGTGACCGCTTACTGCTTACCGCTTACTGTTTACTCTTCACTCTCCTCCACCCCTGCTACCCGAGCCGGGCGCAGACCTGGTGAAATCAACTGAATAATGGCGAACGCTATTAAATAAGCGGTGCCCGCGATCAGAAAGAGCGGTACGTAACTCTTCGTGGTTTGCAGAATTAAGCCGGCAAAAGCGGCGATAAAGATTCCACCACAGGCCCCGGCTCCTCCGGCCATGCCAATCACCGACCCAACCGCCGGTTGAGGAAAAAGATCTGACGACAAAGTAAACAAGTTCGCAGACCAGCCTTGATGCGCTGCGGTCGCTAAGGAAATCAGCGCCACGGCTACCCATTGATTGCTAGCTTGAGACGCAAAAATCGTGGGCACAACACAAAGCGCACAAGTCAGCATAGCGGTCTTGCGAGCGGCATTCACTGACCAGCCTCGTTTCAGAAGATAGGACGAAAACGCTCCGCCTAAAATACTGCCCGCATCAGAGGCTAAATAAATAACGACCAGGGCCGGCCCAATCTTGTCGATAGTTAACCCATAGTTCGAGTTCAGGAATTTCGGTAACCAGAAAAGATAGAACCACCAAACTGGATCAGTCAGGAATTTGCCGATAATAATGGCCCAGGTCTGCGGTTTCCCTAACAACGGCAACCAAGGTACGCGGACCCGCTTCTCGTGGACTTTTACCAAACCGCGCCGGGCGCAGAGCGGATAGATAACCAGCCAGGCGATCAGCCAGACAAAGCCAAGTAATCCAGTAGCGATGAAGGCGGCCGGCCAACCGAAACTGAGAAAAATCACCGGCACAACCAAGGGCGTAATTATGGCGCCAATATTCGATCCGGAATTAAAGAGACCGGTAGCTAATGCTCTGAGCTGCCGGGGAAACCATTCGGCAACAGTCTTGATACAGGTCGGGAAGTTACCGGATTCTCCAAGTCCCAGTAGCGCCCGCATCACGCCAAACTGGAATGCGGATCGCGCACCGGCATGGCCGACAGCCGCGATACTCCAAATGGTGACGAAGATGGCGAAGCCAGCGAAAGTACCGATCCGATCAACCACGAAACCGGTCAATACCTGGCCGATTGCATACATGATTTGAAACGCCGCAATGATGTTTCCATAATCAACTTCATTCCAATGCAGCGATTTTTGCAGGTCGGGAGCTAAGACCGAGATGGTTTGCCGGTCGATGTAATTGATGGTGGTCGCGAAAAACAAAAGAACGCAAATGGTCCATCGGTAGACACCGGCACGTTTTTGGACGGGCGGATTCGCCTCGATCGATGCGGTTTTCATTGGGGGGAACGAAGACCGCAGCCATCGTAAGTGGGTCTGTTGGACGCGTCAAGGAAGTGGCGCGAAGTAATCAGTAATCAGTATTTCAGTGATCAGTGTGCAGCCAGCACAGCCTCCGAAAAGTTGGAACTGATCACTGCTTACTGCTTACTGGTCACTTCGTGTCACCCGGGTTACGCTTGCTCTCAGCCCTTTGACTTCGCACCTCCCATGATCCCCTCCCGAGACTCCGCTTGGCAACTGGTTACGGAATACACACAAAGCGACTCTCTCCGGCGGCATATGCTCGCGGTTGAATGCGCGATGAGAGCGTACGCGGTCCGATTTTCCGAGGATCAAGATCTATGGGGCATTGTAGGTTTATTGCACGATTTCGATTATGAACAGTACCCCGATATCTCAGTTGAGGGCCATCCGGCAGTCGGGGCCAGGATCCTGCGGGAACACCAAATCGATGAGACCATTGTGCAAGGCATTCTCTCACACGCGCCGGAAGTAACCGGACGCAGGCCCGAAACAAAGCTGGAAAAGGCTCTTTACGCTGTCGATGAGCTGACTGGGTTCATCGTTGCCGTGACACTAGTGCGGCCTTCAAAAAAATTGGCTGACGTCGAATTGAAGTCGATCAAAAAGAAGTGGAAAGACAAAGCGTTCGCCGCGCCGGTTGATCGCGATGAAATCGCGCATGCCGCCGAGGAACTCGGTGTCCCACTCGACGAACATATTCAAGTGGTGCTGGAGGCGATGAAAGCGAACGCGGATGTGCTAGGACTCTGATCGGGAGGACAACCTCCCGGCAGGAGCTAGGAGCTAGGAGCAAGAATCTAGGAGGGTCTGCGCGATATTTGGT
>JAFAIO010000254.1 GCA_019236675.1 Verrucomicrobiota bacterium | reverse complement strand
CGCAGCCGAAATTGTCCAATCTTGGAGAAACTTCGCCCGATAATGGAAGATCCGTCCAAGCTTTCCAGACGCGATGATTTGCTTCGCCAGGGTAACCGCAGGAATCCGTCGGTAGTTATACCAGACCATCGTCCGGGTCCCCGCCTTTTTGGCGGCATCCACCATCCGTTGGGCCTCCGCGAGGTTACGCGCCAACGGTTTTTCACATAAAACCATTTTGCCGGCCTCAAGCGCCGCGGTGGCAATCTCAGCGTGTGTATCATTCGGGCTCGCGATGTCGACAAGCTCAACCGTGGGATCCTCAATCAGCTTTCTCCAGTCTGAATAATGAGATTCGTAACCCCATTTGTGAGCGAATTGCTTAACTTTGTCCGGGTCTCGTGCAGCAACCGCTTTTAGGACCGGTTGATATTTGAGATCAAAGAACTGGCTAACAGTGAGGTACGCATTCGAGTGCGCACGCCCCATAAAGCCATAGCCGATCAAGCCGATGTTAAGTTTGTTCATTGGGAGGAGTTCAAGAGTTCATGCGCGGACCAATCACAAATCACTAATCACCGTACTGCTTACTGCTTCACTGCTTACTGCTTACTGCTTACTGCTTACTGATCACCGATCACTCGACCCACCCATGGGCCTCGCGTACGGAAACCATGGTTCGCAGAATAGAATTCCATGTCTCCTGTTTGAGCATCACTTCGTTTGGGAACATGCAGCCATCCCAACAGATGTGTTGGAATGCTTTAGTCAGATTACCTTTCTCATCGCGCAACCAATGACCCGCGTCCCGCGCGATGTTCAGTTTTCCGTTCGGATCATCCGGTAAACAATGACGTCCGGTCTTATCATGGGAACCGCCACCTTTAACCGTGGCGTCGTTCTGGGCGACATGAAAGTCGACGGTCCACGGTCGCAGCTCACGTGTCATGGTCTTCAAAGCCTCTTGCAGCTTGCTATCGTCCTTCCAGTCAAACCCGGGTGGAAGGATGGCGTCCTCGGGAGCGTTATAGCCTAAGGTATAGAGGAGCGTATGCGCCATATCCGCCTGGAACCCGAGCGTTTGCGGACGGCCAACCAATTCCAGCAACTCAACCATCCGTTTCCAGCTGTGCATGCCGCCCCAACAAATTTCTCCCTCGGCAGCCAAACGTTCACCCTCGCCTTCCGCGATATTGCAGCACTCGCTGAAAGTCGCCGCGATCTTCTTCGAGGCCTCGGGATCGTTCGCCCAAGTTTCAGGATTCGTCGCTGAATCCACTCGAACGACTCCGTAGGGTCTGATACCAAGTTCTTTTAGCTTTTTCGCGATCCGGCTGGCTTTCCGAACTTGCTCGATGAAACGCTCTCGCTCATCGGGTTTACCCATGGCAGAGCCTCCTCCGGTCGGCGGCCAAACCGGGGCGATTACGGTTCCCGCCACTAAGTTTTTCTCAGCCAGTTTGTCCGCTAGCCGCCTTAGATCGTCATCGGTGGAATCGATGCTAATATGCGGGTTCGCCAGAAACAGGTCAACACCTTCGAAGCGGATGCCATTACTCTCGGCTCCAGTGGTGAGATCTAACATGGTGTCTAAATCAATGAACGGCTCGGAGCCAGGACCTTTACCGACGAGGCCCGGCCACATGGCATTGTGTAGCTTAGGAAAATTGTTCATGACATGGCATCAGAGCCCGGGTTCCGGAAGAGCAGTTTCCAGCTCCGCTGCTCCCGTAATCGCGGGACGGCAAACGATGCAGCAACCGCCATCTTCTCTGAATCGAGGGCTAGTTCTTGGTTGTTGGATGGGGGGATTCGAAACTGGCAAGCCTGACTTTCATCAGACCGAGCCACGACTCGATATTAACCTCGGCCGGATTTCATAACAAGTTCCACCTTCGCTAAGCCTCGCAGGCAGTTGAAAAAAGTGAGCAGGTTTTTGCTCGATAGTTCAAACTGAGCGGACGACTTGCTCCGTAGGAGCAAGATCTTTATAGCTACGGCAATCTGATAGGCGATTAGCTCCGCTAGGAGCGACATCGAAGACTCTCGCAACAATCCAAACACTCCCAATTAAGATGCCGCTCCTACGGAGCTACACCCGTTTTTTTGCGCCACGAGCTACAAAGATCTGACTCCTACGGAGCCGTTTATTCAAGAGGCCAGGGCGCGCTGGTTCCGCCTTCGCCAAGTACGGAGCCGTTTATTCAAGCCGCTAGGGCGGGACTGGTTCCGCCTTCGCCAAGCCTTCCTCCGTCGTCCCGCGGGCCGCGAGCCTATAGCCGACACGACTGCGCGACGCTCACGACCGTTTTATTTCTGGTCGCGAAATAAATACTGCTTCGGCTTTTCAATTTTGTTCGAATCTGGTTCTAATCGAAGTAGGTTTGCGAGTTGCCTAGCTGCTGGAGCGATCCGCCTTGGCCTCCGCATTAAAACCCACCCCCAAAGAACATTATGATCGAGCGTACCGGGAATCCGGCGGCTTTCTATCCGCGTCAAAATAAGGCGAAGCCCTGGAGTGCTACCGGATTGAGAACGGGCAATCGCTAACCGTCCTGCCCCATGAGCGAAATTCTCCGGCTGACAAATATCTCAAAAACGTTTCCGGGTGTGATGGCGCTACAGAATATCTCGTTCGATCTGAACGAGGGCGAAGTGCATTGCTTGTGCGGCGAAAACGGCGCCGGGAAATCGACCCTGATTAAGGTCCTGTCCGGAGCATATCAACCAGATGAGGGCGGTGAAATCTTCTTTGAGGGAAAGCCGGTGATTCTCAACCCGCACTTGGCTATGAGCCTGGGCATCCAGACGATTTACCAAGAACACGTCGTATTCGAGTCGCTCAGCGTGACGGAAAATGTTTTCGCCGGCGCGGAGATTGTAAAAAGAGGGTTCCTGCAGAAAGCCGAAATGCGGCGACAGACTTTGGGGGTTTTGAAATACCTAAAAAGCGGTCTCAGCCCGGACGCAATAATGGGCGATCTAAATAGCAGTGGGCAGAAGATTGTCGAGATTGCGAAAGGCCTCATTTTCAAGAGGAGAGCAATTATTCTCGACGAGCCCACGGCTTCGCTTTCTTCAGTAGAGATCGAGAACCTGCTCGAAATTATAGAAACCGTTAAAAATAGCGGCCTCGGAATCATCTACATCTCTCATCACCTAGAAGAGGTATTTAAGATTGGGGACCGGGTCACGGTATTGCGAGACGGGCGTAAAGTCAGCCAGCACGAAATTGCTGGACTGACTAAAACGACTTTGATCAAGGATATGGTCGGACGAGACCCATCTACTTTCTACCGGCGCGAGAAAGTGCCGATCAGGGAGGTCGTGTTTGAAGCGAGGGAAGTGACTGGCAACGGCGCTCGGGACATATCCTTTACGCTGCGCAGAGGCGAGATCGTGGGCATCGCCGGCATGGCGGGTTCAGGTCGCTCCGAGCTGATGAATGTGCTGTTCGGTAGCGCACGCCTCGACTTCGGTGAAATCCTAATCAACGGCAAGCTCGTCAAACATTCTCATCCGAAAAACGCGATCCAAAACAAGATGTGTTTTATTACCGAAGACCGCCAGAATACTGGACTTTTCCTGCCACAAACGATCGCGCAAAACGTCACCATTGCGAACCTGGTTAACACCCGGGAATTCGTCGTACACAGCCGGGACGATACCCGTATCGGAGACAAGTTTGTTAAACAGCTGGCGATTAAGACGCCGAATTCGCAAACTCGGGTGGTTGAATTGTCCGGCGGCAATCAACAAAAGGTGGTGTTAGCGAAGTGGTTTAACACCAAGGGCGAGATTTTTATTTTTGACGAGCCAACTTTGGGAATCGACGTCGGCTCAAAGCAAGAGATCTACAAGGTAATGGTCGATCTGCTGAAGCAAGGCAAAGCCATCATCATGGTTTCTTCCGATATGCCTGAGGTAATCTCGATGAGCGATCGTGTCCTTGTGATCAAGAACGGCGAGAAGATGGCTGAACTAAGCGGTGATGAGATCTCCGAAGAAAATATTCTTATCAATTCCATCGGAGATAAGACGATATGAGTAGTCAACCAGTTGCCGAATCCAAGCTGGGACTCCGGACATCTCTTTTCAAGCGATACGAGACTTTAACGGTCCTTTCAATCTTTGCCGGATTCGTGGTGGTGATTGTAGTCCTGCAATTGTTCCTAACCGGTGGGACTAAATTTCCTACGTTTATTAGTCCGGTTAATTTGCTCAACATTCTTCAGCAAGTGGGCGTACCCGGCATTGTAGCCGTCGGAATGACTATTGTGATGATCTCCGGAGGAATCGATCTGTCAGTCGGGATGTTGGCATCGTTAGTGTCGATCATCACCGCGTTGGGGATCTCCAAATGGCAACTCGGAGTCGTGCCGTCCGTCCTGCTTGGTATCGCATCGGCGGTCGTGCTTGAGACCATCATGGGGTTTATCATTTCCCGCACGAAAGTTGAGCCCTTCATCATCACACTCGGCGGGATGATCACGTTTCAAGGGATCGCTTTGCTCCTCTGCAGTTCTCGTGAGGTGATCATGAACGGTGAGCTCGATTTCCTTAAAGCAAATTTGATCCAAGGAGCTAAGGATCCGGTCAGTCATCTCAACCTGATCGTCCCGCCCTATGTCCTGATTTTCTTCGTCATCGCCCTGTTAGGCGGACTATTGCTGGGTTACACCAAGTACGGCCGCCGGATTTATGCGATTGGGACTAACCCACAAGCGGCGTACCTGGCCGGGATCGATGTCAAGAATATGAAGCTCTCGGCGTATGTCATCATGGGTGTGTTAGTCGGCATTGGAGCGGTTATGCTCCTGGCGCGGATCAACACCGGCATCATCACGCTGGGTCAAGGGCTCGAAATAGACAGCATCGCAATGGTAGTTATTGGAGGGACTGCCTTAAAAGGGGGCAAAGGCAACGTTGTTGGCACGTTAATCGGGGTGTTTTTTTTAGGATCGATCGGGAACGCCATGAACATGCTCCGTTTGCCGTCAGAAGTGCAATTTGTGGCCAAGGGTTTGGTGGTGATTATAGCCGTGTCTGCCGGTGACGTTTCCAATCGAATTTCTGGGTTCCTCTCACGGAGGAGGGAGCTGCGTTGGCACGCAGAGCAACGGGCGACCAAAGGAGAGAGTGTCGAATCGACAAGTAATCCAAAGTAAAATGAAACGAAGCTCAAACAAACCGTCGTACACGACGATACAGACTAACAGTCTGGCAAAGGCCCTGGTACTTTTTACCGTCCTAGGGTCAGTGTTATCACCCTCGGGAAAGATCCTAGCCGCAGAGGGTAAGACAAAGACGATCGGCTACTACATGGATGCCTCAGACGACTATTATAAGGCGGGGTTCCAAGTATTCAAAGCGCTCGCTACCAAAGCGGGTTGGCAAGTACAGGATGTTGTGGGTCAAGGGACCGCTCCCGAACAAATCGCTGCGGTCGAAAACTTCATTACTCAAGGGGTCGACGCATTGGTAGTCGTTCAGAACTCGCCGGCCACCACGTCCGAGTGTCTCAAGAAGGCGAGCGCCGCCGGCATCCCGGAATTTCATCTCACACACAATCCTCCGAACGAACCGGGGCTGGCCGGCTTTGCCGGATTTGACTGGGTCTATGATGGAGAATTAGCGGGTCAATCGGCGATGAAACACAACGTCAAAAGGTTGGTCATGATCGAAGGTAAATTGGGCCAAGGCACAGCGTCGGGACAGACCCAAGGTTTTCTGCAAGCTTACAAGAAAGCTGGCAAAGACATCGGTCAGGCACTCGACAGTGTTGGTGTCAAAGGCGCCGGCGGTAAAGATTTGCAGATTGTGTTCTGGGGTTCAGGCAATTGGTTTGCTGATCCCGCAAAAAAGGTAATGCAGGATGCAATCACCGCGTTAGGCCCGGATGGGTTTGACGGCGCCTATGTGCAGAACGACGAAATGATGACTGGGGCTTTGCAGGCCATGCAGGAAGCGGGTCTTGATCCGGGAAAATATTGGCTCGGGGCAAGCAACGGCAAAGAGAAGTCATGGGATTGGGTAGCGAAAGGGCTGACCAGCATGGACGTTAATCAATGTCCGACGCTCGAAGCGGACATTTGTTTTCAACAGATCACCGCTTACTTCGATAAAAAGCCTTATAAGAGAGCGGTGTTTGTTAACTTCTTGCCTTTTGAAAAGTCTACCTTGGACAAGTCGAAGCTGATTCCGTGGATCTTGAATGACTACATGGCGAAGAGAGAAGCCAACGCGTTTATATACGACATTAATAACGCGGTATTCAGGGAGAACCCGTCATACGCAGTAGCAGCGAAGTAACTAGGAACATCTGGTAGGGCGAACACCCGACTTCGCCCTACCGCAACCGAATGGCCTTATAGGCTTTCATCGTCTCGGTGATGGCTTTTTCGACCGGGAGCCGCTCCATGCTGGAGGCGCCGTAGAATCCGTGTACCCCTTTCGTCCGGCGCAGCACGTATTCGGCGTCCGGCGGCTCGGAGATGGGCCCGCCGTGACAAAGAACGATGACCTCAGGGTTTACCGCTTTGGCTGCATCAGCTATCTCTTGAACCTTGGCCGGAGCATTCTCTAAGGTCACCGCCGTTGTCGCTCCGATCGACCCTTTCGTAGTGAGTCCCAAATGCGCCACGATGATGTCGGCGCCTGCCTCGGCCATGGCTTTGGCTTCGTCCGCATTAAAGCAATAAGGCGTAGTCAGCAGATTCATCTCACGAGCCAATCGGATCATCTCTATCTCCAGACCAAAGCCCATACCGGTCTCTTCAAGATTTTGCCGGAACAATCCGTCGACTAAACCAACCGTCGGAAAATTTTGTATACCGGAAAAGCCGGCGTCGGCCACCTCTCTTAGGAAAAGCGGCATCTGGCGAAACGGATCGGTTCCACAGACACCAGCCAATACCGGGGTGTCTCTGACGATGGTGAGAACTTCGCTCGCCATTTCCATCACAATGGCATTGGCGTCGCCGTACGGCATTAAACCGGACAGCGACCCGCGACCTGCCATGCGATAGCGACCGCTATTGTAGATAATGATCAAGTCAACCCCACCAGCGGCCTCGAATTTTGCCGAGATGCCAGTGCCGGCTCCGCCCCCGATGATCGGGCGGCCTTCCGCCATGACCGCCCGTAACCGTTTAAGAACTTGTTCTCTGGTAAACGCCATAGGACAGAATTCACCACAGAGACACAGAGATCACAAAATCGGATATTTCTGTTTTCCTCTCAGTCTTCTCTCGGTGTCCGTTGTGCCTCTGTGGTGACATTGAGTTGTTACTTTTTCGTCTGGCCGATCAGCTCTTCCATCATCTCCACTGCCTTGGCTGCGAACGCTGGGTCATTGATATTCAGGTCTACCTCAAGGACGGGGATACCGGGTTTCAGGTTCGCCTTGATGGCGTCGAACATGGCGCGATCAGCTTCCCGGTCACAAAAAGGCTGGCCGTCACCATCCAACATCGAAACACCGCGTAACGGAATCAGGAACGCAACTGGGCCGGTAGCGGCGTTCGCCTTCTTGGCAAAGATTTCCCCCATTTGACGGTTCTCATCCACGTTGGTCCGCATCAGGGTTACCGAGGGGTTCCATTCATAGAATAGCCGTTTTGCCTGGCGAAACTTCTCCGGGACAGTCGATGGCGCGCCGAAATTCGCCATGTCGACGCAGCCAGGAACGATCAGGTGGGGGATGCCACGTTGACCAGGCGCATCGAGTCTTTCCGGTCCGGCGCTGAAAACTCCCTGACAAAGTTCATCCGCCCATTCTGTCGTGGTGATATCTAACACGCCTTCCACCAAACCATCTGCGACTAAAGTCTCCATGGCTCGTCCACCAGTTCCGGTCGCGTGGAATACCAGGACCTCGAAGCCATGGTCATCTAAGGCCTTTACACAAGCATTTACACAGTCGGTCGTGTTACCAAACATCGACGCAGTGATGATAGGCCGATCTTCACGGGCCTGAGGCGGCTCACTCTGAACCATCCCGCAGATGGCGCCGGCTGCACGCGCGTAAATCAGCCGGGAGACCCGATTCAGTCCGGCAACGTCGACAATCGATGGGATCATCGTGATGTCTTTGCCCCGCACGTAAAAGGAGACATCCCCGGAAGCCACGGTCGAGACTAGTACTTTTGGCACTCCTATGGGCAGAGCTCGCATCGCTGAAGCAATGATGGCTGAACCTCCCGATCCGCCCATACCGATGATGCCGTCGAACTTACCCTGCTCATATAACCGCCGGACCAGTTGAGGAGCGCCTTGATCGAACGTTTTCATCGCGGCTGCTTTGTCGCCTTGAGCGCGGATATCGGCCAAATCAATGCCGGCCGCCTTGAGGACCTCGCGGGCTTCGAAGTCAACGGGGAACAATGTCGTGGTTCCGAGCACGCCAATATTGATGGTCAGAACGTGCCAACCAAGTTTCAGTATCTCTTGTCGCAAGAAGGCGTGGTCCTCGCCTTTAGTATCGAAGGCGCCGATGATACAGATGGTTTTGGGCATGGGGGAACGGACTATTGTGAAAGGTGAAAGGGCTTGCTGTTGGTGGAATCAACCAGTCGACCAGATGACCTTTCGGCGGTAAGAATCGCCCGATTGCCTTGAGCTCAACGCACGGGGCAATTTGTCATCTGTCATCGGTTATTTGTCATTACTGCGCAGCGGTCACCTTGCAGCCGGGAATTTCTCGCAGCAACCGTTCGGGACCAGCTGGCGAATAAACGACGATCAGCTTCAGCGATTCGTTCCCGGTGTTAACCGTAGAATGATAAATATCGGCCGGGATATAGATGCTTGCGCCCGGACCAACTTTAACGGGAGGTTGGTCGTCTACCATTTGCTCACCTTCGCCGGAAACCACATAGATGATTTCTTCCGATCCGGGATGATTGTGGCGGGCATGCCCTTTTCCTTGGGCGAGCTCAACGATTCCGAAACTGAAACGTTCGGCATTCGTTACTTGAGGTTCACTGAGGAAATGAATTTTTCCCCAATCAAATTCAAGACGGTCGACATCGTCGGTGGTGGTAATAAAACCAGATCCAAGCTTCTCCATAAAGGGGGGTGGGTTGTGCTATTTGGGGGTTATCGAATGTGACAAAGATGCTCCGTAGGAGCAAAGTGTTTATAGCTAGGGTTAAATAAAAACCGCCGGCAGCTCCAGGCCGTATCGCAGAACCAGATGTCGCTCCTACGGAGCTCGCCGCAATCGAGAAATCGTTTTCTATAAAGATGTTGCTCCTACGGAGCAGGGCTCAGGGCTTAGCTTCGACAACGATAAAATTGGTGAAAACCAATGCACGCCGCACCTAAGGATTCGAGGACGAGGACAGCTTGTCCGCCGTAGCTTTCGCTTTATACTCAAAGGTCGGCCTCGCAACTCGTCGCGCCGTAGGCTTGGCGGAGGCGGAAGCGAGGCACTGCTCAACGACTCGCGATTGCGAAGGCGGAACGGCGAGGACGATTACGAATCCCTACACATCCAGCATCTCCCGCAGAACCGCGCGCAGAACAGGCCGGATATGATCGGCTAGTTTAGGATTGGCATAGCCGACCCACGAAATCGGTGAGGTCGTATCCAGAGGGCCATCCAGCGGATTACCATCCGGCGATTCTAATATGATACCGGCTTCTTGTAGTACTAAACCGGCCGCCACGTCGTATGGGTGGCAGCAAAGAGCCGAAGCAATGCCGAGCTTCTTGAAAACCAGAGGCCGGATATCTGCGATCATTCGGTCATGCCCTAACAGCAGCTCAGAGAATTGGCCGCCGGTAGAGATGTATTGATCTTCGAAGACAATCACCTCTTCGTCTCTTCGGCTCAAATAGAGTCGATCCCATAATCGCTGTTCGATAGCGGCGGTCAGCTCCTTGCCGGCTGGCAAGAAACGCGAGATGTAACCGAAGCCGTGCAGCACATCCCCGGAAAGAGATGGCGTGACAGAACGGGGCAGAATATCGCCCGTCAACACATTAACTGAGTCACTAAAAAGGCCATGATCACGGATGGCGGAAAACCTGTCCGCCCGCCATTGCTTGGTGGTGGGCAACTCGACCATCACGGCAACTTCGATATCAGAGAGCCTCGTGGAGGATCCCCGTTGCGCCGCTACTCCTGCTAGAAACCAGGCAGCTCGTTTATCGTACATAATCCCGCGGGTCCCGTCGATTGGGTCTAAGATGATCTTCGTCTCTGTCTGCTCGACCGGAATGCCGGCTGGGAACGTGACCGGAACCTGAGGATCGATACCTTCTAAGACTAGCTCAACCGGAATCGTCGCGGGCCAATGGTCAGCGAACCAGGCCGCGATCGCATCCTCGCTGATCTGGTCGATACCATAGATCGTATCAGCAACGCTTTGCCTCGATATACTTGCGAACGCTGGCGTTTGACCTTGGCCTAGATTGCAAGAGTGAAGCGTATTCCGAACATGATCGCCAAGCTGTAACAGAAGCTCTCTTATTTGGTCGGCGATCGCGATTTTCATTTAGGTGACTCTTCTCGACAAAAAGCGAGCTCAGGTGTGCCCATTTTCTTCGCACAGAATCTGATTTTTCGAAATTAGGGAAACGGGCGCTGAGTCCGACGCTCGCAAGATTTGGCTTGCATTGAGGCACTTAACCGAACTGAGACGGTTTTTTCCCCGACCGAAATAAATATTCGACGTGCCAAAATTGATCAGTAATTATAAATAAAGGGGAAATTATGGTATTTATTGGCAAGACTGCCACCTACCAAACTGGCTTCCTTTCTGGCCTCGCAATTCTTTCCGTTCTTTCGATCTCACCCATTGACGCCGCGCCACCGATCAAATCGGCTAGTTCCGCTGCCGCTGCTGTGCCGCTTTATGACCCAGCTCCGGTTCCTTACTGCAACGTGTCTTTCGACACGGCGGAACAATACACAGAGATGGAAAACGAGGTCACTTCCAGCGACCCTGCCGGAAAGATCCTAGCCCAATTTGTCCTCGAAGCCTTCGCTCAGGCAAACGCCAACAACACCGCACTGGATTCGGTAAGCGAGAGCGATGTGGTGATTGCATTAACAAAGCTTGAGGCAATGTGGGTGCCCCCCGCTCTTAACTTTAAGACTAACTACGCCGACGCTGAAGTAACAGACCCGAATCAGGTTGCTTTCGACACCGAACAGCTAATTCAAGTGCCGTATCGGTTCCCGAAGTTGCTTTCCCACTACGGACCGATCGGCCAATCAGGAACCATTGAGAACCTTCTCGCAGCGCTCTTAGCCGATGGCCAAGCTGGTGAACTGCATCAGGCCGTCGACGTTTCTTATACGAACGTCTACTTGACCCAGATTTGTAACCTGATCTTGATCGGTCAGGGCCCGGAAGACGGAGATAATAACCCTGTGGTACCGGCTGACGTGACCATCCTCGACACGGGGCGGACCAATTTCCTGCACTGGGTGTCGACCGTTCGCACCTACGGGATTCACGAATTCCTCAGCCCAACGTATACCGGTATCGACGTTGAGATGCTGGCCAACATTGGGATTTTTGCGCAAGACCCAGGGATCGTAATGCTGGCGCAACAAAGCTATAGGGAAGCTTGGATCGACATGTACGGGAACTGGTACAACCGGAACCAGCGCCTCGGAGGTACGCACAGTCGCACTTACGAGTTCTTGATTGATGAAAACCGTACCACGGACCGGTACATATATGCCGCCAGTAATCCTGCCACCATCCCTTCACCCGCTTGGCCCGATCTGTTGACGAGTCGCGAACCCGGATATTGGCGTGGTCAGGACTATACGGCTTACATCCTACCTCCACCCGCCGGCGTGCCGAACCTATTTGCTGCCCAGGTCCCAAAGAATGGTAGCCGGACGATTCTTCGCGATTTCGGCTATACCGATCCGCGGCTAAACCCGGCCTTTATGTACGCTGAGAATTATATGGCGAATCCCGCAGGAACCGGCGCACTAACCTATCCTTTCTCAGTGGGTTCGGCTCAGACGACTTACTTCGACGACACGTTTGAAGGGTTAACCATCATGCTACCGGGCAATGGTGACACGACGAACGTCAATTTTAACATGCAGGGCAGAGGCGACTACTATCTTCAACAGTCGGCCGGCAACGGAAAAGCCGCTACCTTGGAACCTTATGTCGCCTCCGTCCAGAACGGTGCTGAAACGCTTTTCATGGCCACCTCGAGCGCCGACCAGGACGCAGTCGCATCATCGGTTGCATCGACCATCGTTATACCTAACGTCGCGCGGATCTGGATTGGAAATGATTTGTCGCCCGTGGCGCTCAGTCCGGGAGAAAGCGTCAGTGTAGAGACCGGCGCCACGATTTTTATTCAAGTCAGCAATAGCGGGCAGTCCGATGCTTTAGTCACTGGAATCCGCTTTCTGCTCACGACCGATATGAGCGGTAACTCCGTGAATCTTTCGCTGGTAAACGATGGCGCCGCCTACAATGCGCTGCGCATCACCTGCGTTCACTCAGCGACTACACCAAGCTCGGGTAATGCAGTGTTCGCAGTCTGGACCCGCACCGGATACACTTCGGACCTCAGCGCCAACTTCAACGCCTTCCGCTCGGACATGATTTTGGCTAGCACAACCGTAGACTACAATACTTCTTCCGGAGCCATCGTGCTCTCTGTGCCAGGATTGAACGGTATCATGACGGTTCAAGCGAATGTGATCAATCAGACTATTTCATCCCTTTCAGGCGGCGATGTCGAAGCGGCTGCCGAACCGCCGTTCCTCTCTGTGAACGGAAGGGAATATTTGGCTACTACGATTCAGGCGTGGAATAGTCAGGACATCGGCGATGCGAACGGCGGCAGTTCGACTCCGCTCTCGTCGAACGGTCTTTACACCGGCCAAGTTCAAGTTGCAGGAGCGGGCACGAACATCTGGGGCGCCGCAGACGGATTTCAGTTCTACTATCAGCCATTGACTGGTGATGGAACTGTAATCGCCCGTCTGGTCGATATGCCATCCGGCGGCGACATTAACCCAAGCGCAAAGGCGGGCCTAATGATGCGAAACGATCTGACGCCTGGCAGCATGAACGCCTATGTGAGCTTGTACGACACTCGGGGCCAACGATTCTCGGTCCGAGCCACGCACAACGGCGAATCATTTCGCTCCGGCAACCACATAAAGATCACCCCCTATTGGTTTAAGTTAAGGCGTTCGCGCGACATCTTCACTGGCTACAGCTCGCCAGATGGTGTCACCTGGGCTGAAATTGGCTCACCTGCGAAGATTCCGATGCATAAAACGATCTACGTCGGAATCGGCGTAACCAGCTGTAACCCGAGCAACACGCTAACAGCGGTCTTCGATAACCTTGGCGTGATTCGGCAGTGAAGCGCTGCTCGAGGCAAGCTGTCCTCGATCGGGCCACGTCGATTGATCGCGGTACTGGTCAGTAATACACTCAAGCAGGCCTATCGGCTCGGCTCAAGTATCCCTATCGCATTCACTTCTGATTTTTCGTTGTACAGATAAACCGTGATCTCGTCCAAATTGTTGATGCTCGTGGCTATTACGACGGTCCCTTGTGACCACAGAAAGGCATGAGCGTCGCTCACATTTGGAATACTATCCGCACCTGCGATTTTTCCTTTATCAGCAATGGCAACGGGTTGGAATTCCGTCTCGTATGCAGGTGCTCTACCCGGTATTACTTTAACCGTGTATGGGTAGGTC
>JAFAIO010000413.1 GCA_019236675.1 Verrucomicrobiota bacterium | reverse complement strand
ACCTGTAGCCCGATGCCCAAACATTCTCTTCAAATCTTAGCTCTGTGAACTCCGTGTCTCTGTGGTGAAATTTACCCCCCCCGGCGAAAACTCATTCGCGATCACTTCGCCCGGTGAAAAATCCGCCGCTAATTCGCGACCCTTGTCCCCGTCATCCAGAGACAGATTCGGCAACAGCAATTCGGCCGTTCGGTAGGCTTCCTCCAAGTGCGGATAGCCCGAAAAGATGAACGTATCGATGCCCAGCTCGGCATACTCTTTCATCCGTTTGACCACATTCTCGACGCTACCAACCAAAGCCGTACCTGCGCCGCTACGGACGAGGCCAACCCCCGCCCAAAGATTGGGACTGATCTCCAGGTCCTTTCGAGACCGTTTTGCACCAGTCAACTTGTGCAAGGCGAGCATCCGTTGTTGACCAACTGAGTCCTGGCGAGCCATCGTCTGCTGGGCAACCGCAACGGTGTTGTCCGTCAAACGGCTAATCAGGCGATCCGCGTCTCGCCAAGCTTCTTCTTCTGTCTCCCGGACGATGATGTGCAGGCGGATCCCAAATTTCAGGGTGCGACCGTATTTCGCGTAGGCGTAATTGCGCGCTTTTGTCAGCTTCTCCTTGACCTGATCCGGAGGTTCGCCCCAGCTCAGATAATAGTCGACATGCTTCGCCGCCACATCGATGGCGCCATCGGAGGAACCTCCGAAATAGAGTGGCGGATACGGAGTCTGCACCGCCGGGAACAGCACCTTCGCTCCACGTACCTGCAGTTGTTCTCCTTCGAAGTTAACCTCTCCCTCGTTCGCTAATACCGAGCGCCAGATCGTTAAAAACTCATCCGTCACTTTGTAACGCGTGTCGTGGTCGACGAACAAACCGTCTCCGGCCAGTTCAACCGGGTCTCCTCCGGTCACCACGTTGATCAGGATTCGCCCGTTGCTAAGGCGATCGAACGTCGCCGCCATCCGGGCCGCCAAGGTTGGCGAAACCAACCCCGGTCTGACCGCAACCAAAAACCGCATCCGCTTGGTGTTGGCGGCCAGAAAAGAGGCGGTGACCCAAGCATCCTCACACGAGCGCCCGGTCGGCAACAGCGCTCCGTAAAATCCCAGGTTGTCTACCGCAGACGCGACTTGTTGCAGGTAGCCCAGATCGAGCACTCTCCCCCCGCGACTGGTGCCCAGGTACCGGCTATCTCCATGCGTAGGAATAAACCAAAAGACTTTCATGGTGTGGAGGTATGCGAGGCGTAAACGACATCAGCGACCCGGATCGCTTTCGGCATCAACCCGAGGCGAAAGAAAATGTCGGCGCCGGCCTGTTGTTCGTTTACGATTTCAGTCGAGATCGGCTGTGCGAAATAGCGCTGCTTACGAAGTTCGGAGCGTTCCATCACGCCTGCACTTATGCCGAGCTTCTCGGCCAGAAAATCGGCGGTCCCCTTTGGGTCGCGCTTAGCGGCTTGGCCGGTATCCGAGAGCACCGCCATGACTGCGTCCACGACTTTCGGATTTGCTCGCAGAAACTCCGCTCGACCAAAGTAAAACTCCCGATGGCCTCCGATCCCTGCGCCGTTTACAATCAATCGCGCGCCCCCCTCGACTTCTGCAGCCGCTAGGAAGGGATCCCAGACTGCCCAGCTATCGATGGCCTTCGCCTCGAAGGCGGCTCGAGCATCCGGAGGCTCCAGATATACCGGTTTAATGTCCGCAAATGTCAGTCCTTCCCGAGCGAGCAGCTGCGCGACCACGAGGTGTGAGCTCGATCCCCTGGCGAAAGCGACCGTTTTACCCTTCAATTCCGCAAACGAACGGATGGGCGAATCCTTGGGTACGACAACCCCGGTGCTTTCCGGACTCGGATTGCTTGCGGCAAAAATCTGGAACGGTATACCGGCCGCCTGTGCAAAAAGTAACGGCGCATCCCCGGAATGGCCTATGTCAATACTCCCGCCGTTGAGGGCCTCTAATAAAGGGAGCCCAGACGGAAATTCCCTCCAGACCACGCTATATCCCAGCGGCGTTAGAGCTTTTTCCAGCAGCCCAGAGGTCTTCGACAGAAGTAGCGCCCCCGACTTTTGGTAGCCGACTCGAAGCTCTTTGCTCGGCTCCGCCTCGCCACTCGACGCCGCGAGGCATAACATGGAAATGCCGGCGAGACAGCACACCTGCGCTTTCATCGAGGCGAAAACCCACCGCGCAAACATCCCGAAACAAAAGCCTACCGCTCCAGTATAGTCAAGGAGGGTTAGAGGGCTGTGCCTGGCGTCCGCAATTGGCAGTTAGCGTTGCACTAGAAGCCCGTCCAGACAAAGCCCCACGATGCTGATCACTCTCAAAACTTCGCCGGCCGGCCCAAAGTAAATCGCGTGAGATTCACCGAGAACTTCAAATAAAAAAGAGATTGGCGTGAGCAGAACCAGCCCGAGGCAAAATAACAACAGGCATCCGTCAACCCGCTCATAGAGAACTCCCTCCGGTCTAAAATACCTCGACATACCACCGCTCTCGTCGCCGCTTGAATACCAGGTGGTGGAGGCGGAAGTCAATGCAGGTCCGGTTGGATTTTGTCCCGGAGGCACAGCCTGATTTAACTTCGAACCCCGAAAAATAAATTTGAAGAAACGGCTTCTAGTCGTGAGAAATGAGCATGGCCCAAAACGCTACCCCCCAAGAAGCTATTGCCGCCGGAAAAACCGCTCTCGGCATTGAGTTCGGCTCCACTCGCATCAAGGCGGTGCTGATCGGCGAGGATCATACTCCCATCGCCTCGGGGAGCTACGATTGGGAAAACCGGTATGAGAATGGCATCTGGACGTACAGTCTCGACGATGTCTGGAAGGGTTTACAGGAGAGCTATCAGAAGCTGACTAAAGAGGTTTCCGATAAATATAACACTCCGCTTAAGAGGGTCGGCGCCATCGGGTTTAGCGCGATGATGCACGGCTATCTGGCATTTGATAAAGACGGAAAGTTGCTCGTCCCATTTCGTACGTGGCGAAACACAACCACAGCGCAGGCTGCTGCTGCTCTTACCGACCTGTTCCAGTTCAACGTTCCGCTTCGTTGGAGCATCGCCCACCTCTATCAGGCGATATTGAACCAGGAACCCCACGTTAAAGACATCCGCTTTCAGACCACCCTGGCAGGCTATGTTCACTGGAGGCTGACTGGAGAAAAGGTTTTAGGTATCGGCGACGCGTCGGGCGTGTTCCCCATCGACAGCAAGATCAATGATTACGATGCGGGTAGGGTTCAGCAATTCGACAAGCTGCTCGCAAAAGAAAAGATCGGTTGGAAGCTCTTAGACATTTTTCCAAAAGTACTGGTGGCAGGAGACGCGGCGGGAGTGCTTACCGAAGAAGGTGCTCGGCTGCTCGATCCCGCCGGCCAACTTAGTAGCGGTATTCCACTCTGCGCGCCCGAGGGGGACGCAGGGACTGGCATGGTCGCCACGAACAGCGTCGCAGAGCGGACGGGCAACGTTTCCGCAGGCACATCCGTTTTCGCGATGATCGTCCTCGAAAAGGCGCTCTCGAAACTGCACCTGGAGATCGACATGGTGACAACGCCGAGCGGCAAGCCGGTGGCAATGGCTCATACCAACACTTGCACGTCCGATCTCGATGCCTGGATCAATCTGTTTCGAGAATTGGTGGACGCACTTGGTGTCGAGGTCAGCCAGTCCAAGCTGTTCGAAATGTTGTACCGAAAAGCGCTCGAGGGTGATGCCGATGCCGGCGGTCTCCTGGCTTATAACTATTTTGCCGGTGAGCCTATTACTAACGTAGACGGCGGACGCCCCTTGTTCGTGCGCGCGCCGGAAAACCCCTTCTCGCTGGCCAACTTCATGCGGGCGCATCTGTTCTCGGCCGTTGGCACATTGAAGCTGGGAATGGACATCCTTTTTGAGCAAGAGCAGGTGAAGATCGACAAGATCCTAGGCCACGGCGGCTTCTTCAAAACCGAGGAAGTGGGCCAGAAAGTGATGGCGGCAGCGCTGAATGTTCCGGTGTCGGTGATGGAGACCGCCGGTGAAGGCGGCGCTTGGGGAATCGCTCTGCTGGCTGCTTATCTGGCCGGTAAGAAACAGAATGAACCCTTGGAAGCTTATCTCTCCAACAAAGTTTTTGCCGGCGATAAGAGCAAAACGATCGCTCCCGATCCGAAGGATGTGGCTGGCTTTGCCGCGTTCATGGAACGGTACCAGAAAGGAATTGCGATCGAAAGAGCCGCAGTGGAAGCCCTGAAATAGGGTTGATTGCCCTCGTTCTCGTACTCGTTGTCGTCCTCGTCCTCGAATCGGGCCTAGCGGAGTGATGACGCCTCGAAAATCTGCACACGCGTGGGGCTAGTTCGTTGTCCCGAAGGGATGAAAGGACTCAGCCTGGGTTTTAACCAGGGTTTAACCCCAGGATAAGTCCAAAATCATGGACTCGCCCTGAAAGGGCGGTCGATCATGAGTCTCCAAACTTATTCGGGTCGGATTTCGTAACATCGACTCTGCCCCTTCAGGGCGGCGACTTTTTACATCAGGCACCT
>JAFAIO010000531.1 GCA_019236675.1 Verrucomicrobiota bacterium | reverse complement strand
TCGGCACGGACGCCATCGAGCCCGACGACGCGGTCCACCCAACGCCCCTCGACCGTCGTTTCGCCTTCCAACTCCATACCGAGTTCTGCGAAGAACGCTTTAACCGCATCCATTTCGTCGACAACGATGAGAACGTTGTCCATCCGTAAAATCGCCATACACCTGGGTATACACGGATGCTTGTTGCCCTTCAAACCCGGCTGCCTGCGCCGAACGTAAGGACTGCGCAAAGTGCGAATTGAATGAAAGGCCTATCTCGAGCCACCCTTCAGCATCATGATCATAGATTGGGAAAGACGATTGATGCAAAGGTACCGGCCAGTTGGCTTTGTGCTCCTTTGCCCGGGCCTGCGGTGACGAACAGTTCGTTTTCTGCCCAGTTAGCTGAGTTTCCGCCTCCGAAGGCAATTCCCCAGGCGTTGGTAAAGGTAATCGCGTTCCCTTGCCCGTCCTTTATCGTACCCACAAACTCCCCGGTATTAGGATCGAACCCGTTGATGGTGCCGCCGGTGGAGTTGTTTGAAACCAGCAGAGTATTGCTAAGCGGCCCAAAATTGCCAGGAGCGAGGGCAATGCCCCAGGCCTGATTCAGGGGCAGTCCGTGTATCAGCGTCTTCACGAGGGTACCATCCTCTTCGAAGACGTCGATGAAACCGCCGGCGCCCGCGTTCGGTATAGCATAGGCGACGTAAACCAGGTCATTGATGACCTGGATGCCAAATACCGAGAAGTTCGATGGGATGTTCGGGTCGCCAAACGACTTCACCAGCTCAAAGGCGCCGTTGAATATATCAACTCTATTATCGGTGTTGTCCGCCGCGTAGAGGAAATTCCCCGAGCGCTTACTAGTGATGGCCAAGCCGGTGTACATTGCTTTTTTGGCCGAGTTATCCACTGCGATGATCGCTTGGTTGACGCTCACGCCCGGCGCCCAAGCGCTGACAGTGCCGTCGAGGGTCGCAAAAATGAAAACCGACTGGTTGTCCTTAATATTGAAATCCGTCTTCGATCGGTTGAAAACGACTCCCGTCGGAGTGCCAGGGCCGTTTAGGCCCTTAGGCGAGGACGGTCCGTTTCCGGCGGTGGGAATTAAAACCTTGAGTCCCTGTGGTGTTCCGGTTCCACCATAGAGAGTCGACCATCCCGAGAGGTTATCGCTTACCCACCAAGGCGTTGTCGCGCCTCGGGCTAACACCCAAGCGTTGACTAGCAGTGGATCGGTGTTCGGGGCCTGCTCATCGATTTGATTCGAAACTAAATTAGTAAGCTGATATTGCGCATGGGCCGGGGCCGAGACCATGAGAAGAGCCAGACCGAGGCACGCGGCGACCGCGGTTCTACAAACCTGCTGCTGGGAGCCAACAGAGTGACTCGTAAGGCCTCTCCTTATCTGTGAAACGGAAGTCTCGATTTCAACCATGCCATCGTCGTCCGTATTTTGGTTTTCAATAAAGTCTGACATAATGGTGTGTAGTCTGGTTATAGGGTTGGCGTGCCGTTCCTGGATGAGGCTAAAAACTGCATGGACCACCGATGTATCGTCGTCACGATCGAGATCATGGGAAATCATGACCGGTGCAGTCCAGTTTGGGGGGTTAGTTGAGGAACTGACAGACTCCTCGTTGTTCCAGACCGAGGGAGGCTCGTTTTGTTCCCCAGAATCGCTCGGTTTTTTCATCGGGAACCCGATAGAGCCTTTCCAAGCCAGCAATAATTAGATCTGTCGAGGAGGCTTTTTAAAGCGGCTTCTAGGCAGCAAGATCTTTCTGAGAGGGAAAAAAGTAGAGAACCTTGTCCTGGTGTTAAACCAGCTAGCCTTTGCCATCATGCACAGAGGGATTTCTGCACAGGTTGATGCAGATGGACAGCCAACAGAGTCTGATTTGAAAAAGCTGAAAAGCGACGGAAAAGCCGATCCACCCTTTCGGCTAAAAAGCTAACCGCTGACTTACCCCTTTTTGATTTGCTCGGGGTTGTATCGCTGCCAATTATTTTCGGCCGGCTCCAGCCACTCAATTTTTCCAGAGGCGCGATAAATGCGGTAGCGGTCGACGACAGGACTAGTTTCGGGATCGCCGCCGCATGGAGCGGTGTGATTTTCTCGCAGAACGAACTGAAAGTATGTGTCTGTCTTTTCTTCGGTAACGAAAGAGATGCAATCTAACGAAATCCGATGCGCATAAACGCGATCGTGCTTGAGCGTGCGCAGAAGCAAGCTGAGAGCAGCATCTTCGCTTAGCCGATGAGATGCCGGTCCAGCTTGAACGATCATCGGAGCAAGAAGTACAATGGCGATGACAGTTGCCATCACCCGGCGCGGACTCTGACTCATCATCGTGAAGTTACATCCAAACGGATTGCAGATCGACCTGCAAGTTAACCTAAGCGGGACTAGCTGTTAGTCAGCTAAACAGGAGTCAGTCAACAGTTGGCCGTCCGACTTGCTTTTGATTCAAGCGGCGTCACGGTCGAGCGGTTCGAATGTCAATGTGATTAGCAGCTCAAAAAGCTGAGGCGGTTCCGTATATTGTATAGAGAGCGACCCTTCTGGCCTTTTCTTCGCCCGTGGGACGCTCACGTCGCCTTAGGCAATTTCGAGCTCTTGCAGACCACCTTGGAGCTTAGAGTCAGTGACGGAGTCCGGCTACGTGAACCGGTTACTGGTATAGCTCAAACGGGCACCAGATTTTAGTGACCGGACACAGCCTGGGTGCAGCGACTGCCACACTATTGGCCCCTTATATCGGCTTTCTTATAAACGGAAAAAAACCTGTCCCAACGCTGCCCAGCAATATAACCGTTTTTACGTCTGGCACCCCAGCCGTCGGCGACACCCAATTCGCCAACTTCCTCAACAACCAGCCCAACTACCAGGCCTGTTTCAATGAAAACGACGCCATACCGTGTCTCTGGAGCACCAGCGGTCAATTCTCCATTCCCAACATGTATAATCTTTTCCCCCCACCGGAGCCCAACCCGATGCCGGACTCGCCGGTAAAGTCTTTAATCGAAGACATCGTACGCAGAATGACGGACAACATGGTCAGCTATCAGCAGTCGAAGGCGGTAACGTTCACATTCGAGACAATCCCGGAGACTGGGCAAGACCCCTGGATGGAGGAGTTGATGTATCAGCACAATACGGCCTATGACGTTTATTTCGGAATCACATCCGCGGCGTCCAAAACCGGCGCGACTTAAGCGGTTGCGCTAAAATTCTCTGGTCCGCCGCAAGGAGTGTCAGATTCTTGAATCCAGTCATTGAACGGCTAGCCGGGCCCCGGGATTCACGGTTCTACAACACTTAAACCGCGATCATTCCGCCATCGACAACCAGCTCGGCGCCGGCGACAAAGCTGCTGTCATCGGAGGCCAAAAAAACAACGGCTTTGGCGATCTCATCGGGTTCACCTACCCGGCCGAGCGGAATCTGGGTCGCCATCTGCGCAGCGAACTGCTTGATTTCCTCTTCGTTACCCAAGTTTCTATATCCCTCGGTTGGCACCGTGCCGGGGCTGATCACGTTCACCCGGATCTTACGCTGCTTCAAGTCGGCGGTCCAAGTGCGGGCAAAGGAACGAACGGCCGCTTTCGTGGCGCTATAAACACTAAAAGCTTCCATGCCGACCGAGGCAGTTATCGAGGCATTCAGGATGACAGCACCCCCATCCTTGAGCAGCGGAAGCGCCTTCTGGACGGTAAAGAGCAGGCCTTTGACGTTAGTATTAAAAATCTGATCGAAGTGCTCCTCCGTAATGGCACCCAGGGCAGCAAAACTGCCTCCGCCGGCGTTAGCGAAAACAATATCAAGGCGTCCTTTCTCCTTTTGGATCGTGGCGTAGAGCCGATCCAAATCCGTTAGCTTGGAAACGTCGCCTTGAACGCCAAGGACCTTCTGGCCGAGGCGTTTGACGGCAGAATCGAGTTCAGCTTGCCGGCGACCGGTGATAATGACTTCTGCTCCTTCGCTCAAAAAACGTTCGGCCGTGGCGAAGCCTAGACCGGTCGAGCCGCCGGTAATCAGAGCTATTTTCCCGTTTAATTTACTCATGTTGTTCTCTTTTTATGGTTTGGGTTTTGTTTATTGCATCTTTTAAAGTCACAAGATTGAACATTCTAGGCCCATCTACGTAGATCGAGGTTTACTTCTTGTTTAAGTCCGCGATCACGTGAGCCAAACTAATCCGGCTCAAGCGCTGCTCCAATCCCTGCTGGGTTTCGTCGAGAACCCGGCCCAAAGCCGATTTGATGTTGCTACTCACGGTGCAACGTTTATCGACTGGGTATTGATGGATGGCGAAAGCTTTTGGCGCGTCAACCGCCCGATAGATGTCGAGTAAGGAGATAGTCCGAGGCGTTCGGGCTAACCAGCAAGCGCCATTTTTACCAGTGGCAGTTTCCACCAAGCCGGACCGGGACAACTTAGCCAGGACGCGGCGGACAAAGCTGGGGCTGGTGTTCACGCTCCCGGCGATCAGGGTCGAACTGACTGCCTCGCCCGGCGTGCGACCCAAACAGGCCATGATATGCGTCGCGATGGAAAATTGCGTATTGGCCGCCATATTGTGACTTTAATAGTCGCAGAATAGATTCGCTGCCAAGAAGCGTCAACCCTTGGATGGTTGAACTTTGTTACCGAATACGATCTGTGACGGTACTAAGTGAGATAACCCGGAAGACCTTCTAGGCCCGCGACATTTATCTCCCATTGCCGACAGCGCGAAAATCGCTATACCTGGTTAGTTTATGCTGGTTTAGGCGGAGGAACCTTGATCGATCTGACAAGAAACGTCCTCGAGACGCTACGGAGCGATCAGGAATTCGTCCTGTACCGCGGCCGGAACATTGACGATGCCTCTCAAATTCTAATGCTTTCGCCGGCAGCGGTGAATCCCAGCCCGGCTATTCTGAGACGGCTTGAACATGAATATTTTCTCAGAGAAGCGCTTGATCCCGCTTGGTCGGCCCGACCGATCGCCCTGAGTAACCATTGGGATCGTCCAGTACTGGTGACGGAGGAGCATCAACCTGTCGAGCGCGATCGACCGGTTGCATCGGCGCGGTGGGCCTGGCGATCAGCCGTTCAATTATTGAAGCTCACGGGGGTAGGCTTTGGGCGAAACCGAATACAGCGGTGGTGCGCTCTTTGAGTTCACGTTGCCGGTGCTTGATCCGGCAAGTACGCAATCAGCAGAATGAAAACTGGCCTTATTCCAGACACGAACCTCACTGCCTCTAGGCGCATCACAACCGTGGTTTGATTTTGGATGAGTGCGAGCTTCTTCGCTCGACTCCTCGGATGAGCAGGATCTCGTCCCTACCGGCGTGTAGGCATTAAACTAATGGCTAATTGACCAGAGTTGTTAGACTGGCGAAAAGGAGAAGCATCATGAGGCTTCTTCTCACTTCCGCAGGTATCAGCAACCCAAGCATTCACAACGCCCTAGTCGACTTGCTGGGCAAACCGATCGCAGAGTCGAACGCCCTCTTTATTCCCACCGCGATATACCCCTTCCGGCGCGGTGCTAATATGGCCTGGCAGGCGATCTGCGGAAAAGCCAGTTCCCCCTTGTCCCAATTGGGTTGGAAGTCCTTAGGAGTGCTGGAGCTCACCGCTCTGCCTAGTATCGATCGAAAAGCTTGGGTCCCGTCAGTCGAGGAGGCTGACGCGCTGCTGGTTTGGGGCGGCGATCCCGTGTATCTGAGCTATTGGATTCAGCAGTCCGGATTGGCCGACCTCTTGCCGTCGTTGCGGCCCGAGTCGGTCTATGTGGGAGTGAGCGCCGGGAGCATGGCGGTGGCCTCAACCTTCGGAGAGACTTATAGTAGTCCGCCTAGCGGCCGCCATAACGCGCTCGCCTCGGCAGACATCGTGTTCGCTACACCCCAAGGAGAAATGAAGGGGATCTTCGTCACGGCTCAGGGAGCTGGAGCAGTTGACTTTGCCTTGATCCCACACCTGGATCACGAGGATCATCCAGACGCTTCTGAGGCTAATGCAGAAAAATGGGCTGCGAGGCTGCCAGTTCCGGTCTACGCGATTGACGATCAGACTGCCATCAAAGTGGTCGACGGCAGCCTCGAAGTCGTCTCCGAGGGCCACTGGAAGCTGTTTACCCCCTGATCATTCAAGCGTTATGAGCTTTCCGGCTGACGCAGACCAAAATGGAAAGACCAGAAAACCAGAGTCGTTCCGATGCCTTATCGACATTTACAAAAAGCGGTGATCGCTGTGGTACTTCTCACCTTAACCGCCTGCGCAATAGTTGACCCACAAGGCGAGGAACCTGCGGCGTTAAAGAGCTCAGACCACGTTGTTGTTCCTGGAGATCGTATCGGACCCGTTTCTCTTGGGATGTCCCCAAAAGCTGTGTACCAACTTCTGGGACCGCCGAGCTGGACTGGAGGAGCAGCCTTCTTGTGGCGGTACGGGGACAGCGCGTTCTATGTTCGCGTCGACAACCTGCATTCGCAAATAATACAAGTCGCTGTCCACAATGATGCCAGCTTTCACACGGCTGAAGGTGCTAGATACGGTACGACTCTGCAGGAGTTGGATCGGATTTTGGGAGCGCCGTATAGAATGGAGTCTTACACATCATGGCCGGATCGGGGGAAGCCGATCAGGGCCGGCTTTAACGAAGGAAAGATCGCTTTCTTCTTTGAAGTTCCGTCTGGGGAGTTGAATTCGCCACCACCGGGCGGCGCGGCAGTCCTTAGCATTCAGCGGACGTGGGAGGATGCAGTGGATCTTCGGCAATAGAACTTGTCGCTATCAATGGCCCTACTTTGGAAACGTCTTTCCGGCCTCCACCCGTCGAGACGCTCGATTGAGCTCAAAACAGCGAACAGCAAACTGCCAACGGTGAACTGTCGTTTGCACTCGGCAGGGCTCGAACCTGCAACCCGCGCCTTCGGCGAATAGCAAATAGCAAATAGCAGATAGCAAAATTGACGTATCACAACACAGAGAAGGAAATGGGCATCGGCGACCGCCCAACCGCGAACAGCTAACGGCAAACAATGAACCCGTTCGACACGCTTAATGCTTGCTCAGGTCAGGCGGTTGTTTGCACCCGGCAGGGCTCGAACCTGCAACCCTATGATCCGAAGTCATATACTCTATCCAATTGAGCTACGGGTGCTTCGAAGGCCGACAAAGCTAGCCATGAGAGGAGCGAAGTCAACCCATTCGACGCGCCTAATACTTGCTGAGGGCAGGGGAATCGGAAATGACAGATTACAGATGACAGATGACAAACGGGGAGGGTCTGCGGCGAGCGGTGCGGATCACCATGGGAATCAGGGCATTTCTCTCGAGGACAGCCTGCCGGACGTAGCCTGAGGTTTATGGTGTCGACCGCTTAAGTTGGCCTCGCAAGCGAGGCGCGCTCCACGACCAGAACGTCGGCAAAGTCGGGAGGACGACGACGAGTACGAGGACGATCTCGATGCGAACCGCGGGGCCCTTACCCAGGAAATGGCAAGGGTTCCAAGACTGGCTCGGACAGAGCCTTTTTCAAGATTCGTTTCACTTGGCTTCGTTCGTCTTCGGTAAGAGCCAAGCGAGGAGGACGGGTTAGGGCGAAACCGGTGCCGGTTTCTTCCTGAACAAACTTAATCGCTTGGACAAATTTAACGATGGTATCCAGACGCAATAAAGGCAGGAACCATCGGTACAATTTCCAGAGTTGCTCGTCTTCTTGAGTCGAAACCAGCCGGAAAAGCTCTACCGATTCCTTTGGAAAGGCATTCGCCAATCCTGCGATCCAGCCGGTTGCCCCGGCTTTTATCCCTTCCACGATCAGGTCATCCACACCGACTAACAGATGTAGCCTGTCGTCTAGCAGTTCTTTGAGTGCAGCGATCCGCCTGATATCGCTGGAAGATTCTTTTACGGCTTGGAGGCCCGGGCATTCCTGCGCGAGTTCTGCAATCTGCGCCGGCAAGAAATCGGTCTTATAAGCGATGGGATTGTTATAGAGCATGCAAGGCAGAGCGGTGGACTCGATCACTGCTCGCACATGACTTTTCATTTCGAACCAATCGGAAGAATAAGCATACGGAGGGAGGACCATCAGACCATGGCAACCGATTTTCTCCGCTTCCTGGGCCAATTTCACGGCTTCGCGAGTTGAGAGTGCGGCAATGCCGGCTACGACCACGCCGTCCGTTCCCACGGCTTCACAACTGAGACTTAAGACCGTCCGTTTTTCGCTAAAACTCAAAGTGGCGCCTTCGCCCAAAGAACCGAGCGGGACGATCCCATTGCACCCGGCACCGATTAACCACCGTAAATGCCTTTTCATCCAGTCCTGTTTTATTTCTCCATTCGGATCGAATGGGGTCGTGACCGCAGGAATAACGCCGTTCCAATTCATAGGTTTTCGTTTTCTTTAGGTAGCAGATTTTGTAAGTGAGTTGCGAAAACGGGCGGTCTAATCGACACCGCCTCGACGTCCGAAGCTCCGTTGCCGCAGAGAAATGCGAATGCCGGGCCACAGACTCTACCTTGGCACGGGCCCATCCCGATCCGGCGCTGCAACTTCGCCAGACGCCAATTTTGGAACTCCTTCACCTCGCCGAAGCTGACATCTTCGCACCGACATAGGATAGTGTCGTCGGTTGCCAGTTTCTTGAGAGCGGGAGAAAGACGGAAAGTCTTTTCTAAAAGCTTAACAAATTGCCGGCTGCGATTGCGGTTTCGCCAAC
>JAFAIO010000270.1 GCA_019236675.1 Verrucomicrobiota bacterium | reverse complement strand
TGGCTCCAAGCCCGCCCTTTTTCTTCGCTGGTCCAATATGGCTTAGCGAGACGCCAAACCTCGATGAGCAGCTGCCGTTGTGTCATGCACCTGGAGAGCAGATAAACATACGTCTTTTGCCGTCCAGAGCAGAATCGAATACATCCGTTGTCACTTCGTGGTCAGGGTTTGATGCCCGGCTTTTTTTACATCGGCCCGCGATAAATCGCTAGCAATTTGTGCGGCCCCTGTGCTAAAGGCATCGACCGGAGCACTACCGCAGTTTATGTCATCCGGCTTAGTCTCAGACTTGGAGCAGAATTCAGGGACGAAGCCCTCAAATTCCGAAAGCCAGACCCGAATCTTTCGCAACCCGCTGCCAATGAGCACTCCGCTAGGCTGGGCCCAGCGGTGTCCTGACCCCGCGGTGATTCGAAGTCAAAGTCCGGATGATCCCTGTTGGTATCTCTATTGCACAGGCGGGCCTCTGAGCGAGGCCGATCGAGACACTACCGGCAACCTCCGATATCACTGGTTACCGATCTATCGTTCCTTTGATCTTGTTCATTGGGAATATCAAGGAGATGCGCTATCGCGCCCGCCTCACTATAGCGCCTTTGGGACGGAGCTTTGGGCGCCCGAGATTCACCACTTTGGCGACCGTTATCATCTCTATTACGTCGTCACTAGAACGGTTTTCCCTGGCACGGCCATTGGGGTAGCCACCAGCGAGCATCCTCTGGGTCCATGGACCGAGGCCGGCAGCCCAGTCGTTGAACCACATTGTGGACGCGGTACGCGAGGAGCAATGCGCTGGTGTTACGATCCTGCCATCGTACCGGACGCCAATGGTAAGCGCTACCTGTTTTATGGAAGTTATTTTGGAGGAATTTCCGCAAGGGTTTTGACCCCGGATGGTTTGTCCTCCGACCCAAGCAGCGAGAGACCAATCACCGCCCCTCATCGCTATGAGGCCGCCAACGTGATCCGCCGGGATCGGTACTACTACCTGCTGGCCTCGGCCACCAACGCTTGTAATGGCCGCTTGACCGGATACGCGGTTTTCTGCGGTAGATCGCGGCAACCTCTAGGCCCCTATCTCGATCGAAACGGTAATTCCTTAATGGATGGCCGGGTTGGCGGTACGCCGGTGCTGACCCAGAATGGTAACCGCTGGGTCGGTCCGGGACACGAATGCGTGGTCGAAGATTTTGCCGAGCAAAGCTGGATGCTTTATCACGCGACGGATCAAAATGATCCCTTTTTCGAAAGCGGCGATAACGGAAAGAAACCTAAGGAGCAAAAGCGGATTCTCTTAATGGATCGAGTCGATTGGGTAAACGGCTGGCCGGTGGTCAGAAACGGGCCCTCGGACGCCGATCAACCAGCGCCGATTGCGCAGCCCAACGATGAATCTCGAGACTCTTCCGTTTCCGCAAAGATTGCGGCGCGGCAGGCCGCTCAGCTTGTGCTTCGTCGCACCGAAGCGGAGCGGAGGCGGCAGCGAGGCAGCGCTTTATGGGTGGCGGCCCCTTCGGCCTCGCAAGCGAGGCAGCGCTCCGTAGTTTCCGAGTTCGAATCAGCTGGAGAAGCCTGCGGTTTTTGGTTTGAAGATTTCGACGGCGTCAGCCTAAGCGAGGAATGGAACTGGGTGCGGCCTCCAAAAGCGGATTCGTTTCAAATCACCGATAGCTGCTTCGTCTTTCAAACTCAAAGCGGTGACCTCCATAAGGGCTCGAGGAGAGCCTCCATCCTCACGCGTGAACTTCCTCCTGGCGCTTGGCTATTAGAAACCCGCATCCGGCTTGATGTTGCGTCCGACGGCACCTGCCACAATTTTGTGCAAGGCGGATTAATCGTTTACGACCAGCCGACGGATTTCATCAAGTTGGTGGTGATCTCGATCTGGGAAACTCGACAGACGGAATTTGCCAAGGCTTGCCCGTCACCGGATGGGCTCGAGCAGGAGTATGGCAACACGGTGATTGGGACGCCGGGGAATTGGACTGATTTGCGAATCGTCCGGCGTTTTCATCAGAACGGCGAATATTATACTGGTTACACTAGAGCTTCCGGCCAGGACTGGGTACGGGGCGGAACTTGGACCCATTCGTTAGGACGGTCTGCCCGCGTCGGGCTGGTTTCGATGGGAGGCAGCGGCTCTGCGTCGCATTTTGATTATGTGGTAGTCGCCGCTTAAGATAGGAGGATCCCCTGCGCATAGGGACCGTCGGACTTTGCGCGAAATGACTAGAGATTATAGCCCAGCAATTCTTTTTCGGGCTGGTTAACACGATTGCGTTCTCGGCGGTTCATATCGACATGCTGATTCACCGCTTTCCCGCCCGCAGATCACACATAACGGATGATGAGCTGGCGCTGATCAAACTCTGCAGCGCGCAACCGGGCTGGAAGCCGAAAGCCGACCGGCGCGCTTCCGACACCCGAGCGTTAAGACGAGCTGATAGCCTAGAGAAGGCAACGTTCGTCTCGAAAGTGGCGCGCTAATTGCCGTCTACTCTAAGGCGTCTTTCCGCAGTTGGTCGTACAATTCGCCAACGTCCGTTTCACCCACTAATGTCCCCAGAAGTCTGTGCATCGCCTTGACGTTAGCGTTTCGATGCTCAGCAGCAGAACCGCCTGATATGTGATGTAACTGAACTAGTGCTCGTAGCGCAAAGAGTCTAATATCCGGTTCGCCACGTTCTTTGACCGATTGGTAGCGCTCATAGTCTCGAAGGAACCGCGCTCCGTGGTCATCATCGGCGCTGCTCATCCCGAGATGCCTCCGGCAGACGCACCAATCACAACGCTGCCAAACCGGTTGAATCTGGTCTCTTGATCGAAAGCCCACTGCACCGAAGCTATCGTGTCCGGCATCGGACATTATTATAGCTCTGTCCGCTAGCGGACACAACCTCCGTTTCCGCTTTCGCGAATTTCTGCGATGGAGAACGCTTGGAAATCAGTGAACAGCTATCCAAGCAACCGTTGATATTCGTCCATGACGACACGGTGACACTCACAGGAAATTCTCTCAAGCCCCTCCCTATTTACGATCCTGATTTGTCCGCGGCTATACGCGATCAGGCCGCCCCGCTGAAGATCGCCAGCGACTTCTGTCACTCCGGTGCGACGAATACCGAGCATCCGAGCGAGAAATTCCTGCGTCAGACCAAATTGGTCACCTTCTACTCGGTCGTGCGTCATCAGTAACCAGCGTGCACACCTCTGTTTAACGTTGTGGACTCGATTGCAGGCTGCCGATTGAGCGATTTGGGCGAAAAATGCTTGGATATATAAATGAAGCGTCACCGCGAGCGCCGAACTCCGCCGCGTCTCCTCGCGAAGTGATTTGGCATCCAATGCGAATGCCTTACCTTCCACTTGCCAGAAGGCTTTCGCCGAGGTTTTGTTCGCACCAAGAAACAGCGGAAGGCCAACCATACCCTCGTAACCAACCGTCGCTACTTCAATTTCGGTATTATCGTCCAGCACGCTGACGATTGAGGCGACTCCTGTTTCGGGAAAGTATACCCGCCGGAAAGGTTTGTGCGGTTCATAAAGCATGGTCCCTTGCTTCATCGCGACCTCCTTCATCTTGCGCCGAAGACGATCGCCTTCGTCTTTGGATAGCCGCGCTAGAATTCGATTTCGAAAGCCATGTTTTGAAGACAATTCTCGCTTCATGACCCCATCGTTTCTAACGTAGTGTCTGCCGCCTTCCTGTGACCTGATAGACTCTGCTCATTAAATTTAATCTGGTATACGCCCCAAATCGTGAAAAGGCTTACAGCTAGGAGCCCAGACCAATAGAACGGGCAGCGCGACCACAGCGCAGCCGATCTTTCCGTATCCTATTTTGTACGGGTGCGCGGATGCTAGTACCAAACCTTGGACTCCGGTTGCAATCGGGGCTAAACCTGATTGCAAGTATCAGGATCCGTCACGGTTACGTTCCCAGCAATCGTAATCGATCCGCGATAAATCTTTAAGATCACCCACCGTTTGACCATCGTTTCAACCGGCCGAACTGCCCAATGCTTCTGCTGTTCGGCCGAAGCCACAGGCGCTGAGATGGGGCATAAAACAATTCCCAGGCGGTTCCTTAATCAGCCGGAGAATTCGGCTGAAGAAGTGGTCGTTTGTAGCGGACCGGCCGATATTGATAACGGCCGTGTTCTTGAGCTCGTTATCAAGAAGGCCGATGCGTTTGGTATGTACCCGTATGCTGTTGCATCGACCCCACTGTGTTGTGATTGACGAAGCGCTCGACGCGTTGGATGAGGCAGCTCGACAATGCATCAAGGGCTTCAGCCCGGCTTCAGCCCTGGGTGAGTCGACCAAAAAAGTGCCTGAAAGTGGCACCCGATGTCTGGGAATGCTTCGTGGATCAAAACGCCAGCGCCTTCGCGAACGTCTCAGTCGCCGCTTTTTCTCCTTCGTCCCTACATTCCCAGATACTACGACGGACAGGCGGGGCGAATGGTATTTGACGCGTAACCCAGGCAAAAGCCCTCGGCTATTCTGTTTGACCATTTCGCGGTCGAGAATTGATCGCTCCTCCCCGACCAGCGTCCGCCTTTTCTGCGATCTAAGGGCGGATCACTCTCCATTTGAACCCTATGAGAGCGCTTTGGAAAGGAACTATTAGTTTCGGACTGGTTAACATCCCGGTGTCGCTCCTTCCCGCCACCCGGCGGGAGGAGTTGAAATTTCACCTTCTTCGCCGTTCTGATTTGAGCCCTATCAACTACAAAAGGGTTGCAGAGGCCGATGGGAAAGAGGTGCCCTGGGACCAAATCGTCAAAGGTTACGAATATGAGAAGGGCAAATTCGTTGTCTTAAAGGAGGAAGATTTTGCGAGAGTCGACATCGAAGCCACTCAAACCATCGACATTTTTAACTTCGTCAGGATTGACGAAGTAGATCCACTCCTCTTCTATAAGCCGTACTATCTCGAGGTAGGGAAAGGAGGGGACAAAGCCTATGTGCTCTTGCGCGATTCTCTCGTTGAAACCGGAAAGATTGCGATCGCTAAAGTTGTCATTCGGTCCCGGCAACATTTGGCGGCGGTGAAGCCCCAAAAAAACGGTCTTATTTTAGAGCTGATGCGTTTCCCCGCGGAACTTCTGGATATGGCGGAATTCAAAGCGCCGGCCGCAAAATCGCTGCGGAAGCCCGAAACGGTAACGGCTAAGCGGCTGATCGAAAGTATGTCGTCAAAGTGGGACCCGACGCAGTATACGGACGAATATCACGAAGCTCTCGAAAAGCTCATCGACAAAAAGGTGGAGAGCGGCGGCAAATTTGCTCCGGCACCGGCGAAAAAGAAGGGACCGACTAACGTCGTCGATCTGGCTTCGGTCCTTCAAGAAAGCATTCGCCAAAAAACCGGTAAGACAAAATCCGAGAAGGCAGCAAAGAAATCTAGGCCGAGAAGCCGCAAGAAAGCAGCCTAACAGACTGTTGAAACACGTCTCCGGAGGAGCCAAACCTTGTAACTTGCTTCATAAAAAGACCAGCGGATTAGAAAACTTGGCGGATCGACGCGCGGACCCGCAAGCGACGGTACGACAGAAGTCCAACGGCGCTAAGCCTTATCATCCCAAAAAAAAGCACTCGCTTTGTTATACGCCGAGCGTTTGGGGCAGCCCATTTCGTCACCGGGTCAGGTAGAGCCCGCAACGTTTCCGCTCGCAAAACGAACTCTGATCGGTCGTCTAGACGAACATCTGGACGCAGTAGCGCCAGAGCAGGATCGCCGACCCACAACCAATGGCACGAGCAGCCGGGCTATCAGCGAACATGCGCCTTTTTCCGAAAGCGCGTTCCACCAGCGTGGTGCAATCTCCGTCGAAGAAGGGCGGACCGGAATCGCGTTAAGAAAGTTGAAACTGAGGCCCAGCTTACCACGGCCGAACCGAAGCAATCCCGTTAATACTAGGCTTGTCGGAGTTCATCACTTCAGCCGGGTTTCGGATCTGCTTATGTCATCGGACTTGCCTCTCGGATTTTTCTAAGCACCGAAAGGTCGGGCCGGTCCCGGATCGGAATCACCGGCATCAACTAACTGGAGAAGCCGCTTTATAGTCAGAGATGACATCCGCCTTCTTCAAATCGCGATACGCGACCAGAACCGTAACGAAAAGCCGGAGAACCCGCGGAACCACCCAGGTGATCCGAGTTGCCCGGCTGCGTACCCCTCAGATCACCGCACTCACCGCCACCACGAACGGCTGATATAATCGCTGATGACAAACACCAGGAGAATGCCTAACCAAAGGAATCCGCCACTCGCAAACAGCCAGATCAGCTTGTTGCTTGCCTTAACCCGCATGAAAAACAAAAATACTATCACCGCTTCGATCGCGGCAATTACGAGCATCAAAACAGGGTCGAGCATCCCTAGGCGAAATAGGCGTAGACCTACCGAGATCATCAGCAATACCAGCAACCCGATATATGTCCACACTGCCTGCACCGCTTCGTTTTTACCGGTCATACTTTCCCTCCTAACAAGTACAGCAACGTGAAAAGGAAAATCCAAACCATGTCGACGAAATGCCAATAGATGCCGGCAACTTCCAGGGGCATAAAATGTTCCTCGTGGATCCATCCTCTCAGGACTAACCAAGCTACCACCAAGATGAGACCGATACCGACGATCAGGTGCACTGCATGGAATCCAGTCATGATAAAATAGAGCAGGAAAAAAAGCTGAACCTGCGGTGAATCAGACCCAGTCCAGTGGAAACTTTCGCCGGGAAAGAGTCCCTTGATCCAGTCCTCGTGGTATTCAAAGGCTTTGATCGCGAGGAAAGCGGCTCCCAGTACCGCGGTGGCCAAAAGAAGCAGTAGGGTCAAGAATCTAGCCCCCATCTTATTGGCTGCAGCTGCCAAAGACATGGTCAAACCGCTCGTGAAGAGTACGCCGGTATTGATGGCTCCAAGCACCACGTTCAGTTGCTGTGCGCCTTCACTGAACGCTTGAGGATAATTGAACCGATAGACACTGAACGCGAGTATCAGGGCGCCAAAGAACATAATCTCAGATGCAATAAAGACCCAAATCCCTGCGGCTGAGGTCTCTCGCTGTTGCTCGATGTCCGAGAAGTGCTCGTAGAGGATCGCGCGGTGGTTGCTCATACTATCCACGTTTCAAATTGGTTGCCGGACTGGGCTCGGAGTAAGCAGTAAGCAGTAAGCAGTAAGCAGTAAGTAAGCAGTAAGCGGCGAGCAGCGAGCGGTGAGAGCTGCCCAGACCAGAAATGGTCCAACAGAACAGCCCAGGGCTTCAGCCCTGGGTCGGGCACGGCTCGGGGATCGCCCTGACAGTGGCGGCCGAAAACAGAAGCGCGTCTTAGTCTACATGTTGGCCTTCCCGGAATGAAACACCGCCGTACGTTCCATCCTGGTTTGCCCAGCCGAGCCAATCGGTCTTCACTTTCAGGGCGATTGCCAAGGACGGTCTTCCCAGGGCTAAAACCCTGGGCTATTCTGTTAGCCCATTTCATGGTCGCTTACTGCTTACTGCTTACTGCTTACTGCTTACTGCTCACTGCTTACTGCTCACTGCTTACTGCTCACTGCTCACCGCTCACTCCCCGATTCACTCACGTTGTTAGTTTCCATGTTAATCCGCCACCGCCTCATGCCCCGGCGGCGGATAATTATAAACCTCTTCCGTTTGGACCGGCGGCTGCTCAAAATTATGAACCGGTGGCGGAGAAGTGGTCTCCCATTCGAACCCCTTTGCGCCCCAGGGATTATTGCCGGCTCGTTTTCCATATCGGCATGACCAGATCAAATAACAGAGCGGCAAGAGATACCCCAGGCCAAGGATAGAAGCGCCGGCGGTCGAAAGAACGTTATAAACCTGAAACTGCTCGGGATAGGCATGATACCGCCTGGGCATACCCAGATATCCCAGAATGAACTGCGGAAAAAAAGTCAGGTTGAATCCAATGAAGGTGACGATCGCGGTCATTTTGCCGAGGAACTCGGGGTACATGCGTCCCGAGATTTTCGGCCACCAAAAGTGGAGGCCACCCATGAACGCCATCACCATTCCGCCCACCATAATGTAATGGAAATGAGCGATTACGAAATAGGTATCGTGGACGTGAACATCGATACCGAGCGTGGCTAGGAATAACCCGGTCATCCCGCCAACAGTGAACAGCCCAATAAATCCAATGGCATACAACATCGGCGTGTCGAGCGAAATGGAGCCTCGATAGAGGGTAGCCGTCCAGTTGAAAACCTTGATAGCCGACGGAACCGCGACCGCGAAGCTCAGGAAAGAAAAAATCATTCCGGTAAAGACGGACTGGCTGCTAACAAACATGTGATGCCCCCAGACCAGAAAACCGAGCAGCGCGATGGCCATACTGGCAAACGCCACAAAGGTGTATCCAAACACGCGTTTTTTAGCGAATGCACAGATCAGCTCGCTCACTACCCCCATACCCGGTAAAATCATGATGTAAACCGCCGGATGCGAATAGAACCAGAATAGATGCTGGAAAAGCAAAGGATCGCCGCCCAAGGCCGGATCAAAAACGCCGACATGCCAGATCCTTTCCAGCGCCATCAAAGTTAACGTCATAGCCAGAACTGGAGTGGCCAGCACGAAAATCAGGCTGGTGGCATACATAGACCAGACGAACAAACGAAGCCGGAACCAGGTCATCCCCGGAGCGCGTAGCTTATGCGTGGTGACGATAAAATTTAGTCCGGTGAGGATGGACGAAAATCCGTTGATGAAAACTCCGGCAGCCATCAAGGCGACATGGGAATTAGAATAGGTGCTGCTATAAGGAGTATAAAATGTCCACCCCGTATCCACCCCGCCCACCAACAGAGCGTAGAGCGCGATCGCGCCGCCGAGAATAAAGATGTACCAGCTCAGTAAGTTCAATTTCGGAAACGCGAGATCACGAGCCCCCAGCATGAGTGGAAGCAGAAAGTTACCGAGTACGCTGGGAATCGAAGGGATCAAAAAAAACCAGACCATCAGTACTCCATGCGTAGTGAAGAGCTTGTTGTAGGTCTCGGCCTGTATCAGGTCACCTCTTGGAGTCAGCAGGTTCAACCGCATAATCGCAGCGGCTATGGCCGCGATCACAAAGAACACAATAATGGTGAATAGGTAGAGAAGTCCGATCCGTTTATGATCGGTAGTAAACAGCCAAGACCGTAGGGTGTGCTCTTGAAGGTAGGAAGGCGGTTCTTCCTTCTCGACTACAGCATAATTTTGGACGGGTAATGGCATAAGGTTACGTCGCACACGGGCGGCTTCGTACTCGTCCTTCCGACTTCGCCAACCCGTCATTGTGGAGCGCGCCTCGCTTGCGAGGCCGACCTTCAGCGGGTGACGACATAGAGCTAAGGCTACGGCGGACAAGCTGTCCTCGAATCCTGGCGAACGGAGTGATGGAATGTTGGAGAACTGGAGTTTCGCGCCTTCTCCGGAACACACCCGTGTAGCGCGTCCGATGCCGTTTGCGTGTGGATTGAAATGGTCTCCACCAAGAGCCCAGGCACTGCGAATCCGGCGCTCTTACCGCGACTTGTCTGACATAGCTAAAGGGGGAGATGGGGCGAAGTCGGAAGCGGTTATACAGTACAGCCCAGGGCTTCAGCCCATAAGCGCTAAGATAGGGGAATCGCAGTGGGGGCCCCTCTTTGGTGGGGCGAGGCTCCCGATCGTCATGTAAGTGAGCCTCGCCCCACCAACTTGTAACGCAGGGCTGAAGCCCTGGGCTATATTCTATAGCCGCTTCCGACTTCGCCCCATCTCCCCCTTTAGCTATGTCAGACAAGTCGCGGTAAGACCGTCCATATCCCTCGCGTACGACACCCCGCGTCTTCAACGCCAACCTCCAACACCCGCTCAAACACTCACTATTCGCGTCCATTCGCGTCCATTCGCGGTTCGTATTCGCGTCCATTCGCGGTCCCTATCTATTCGGAATATTCGCTTCCGGAGGCGATGAACCGATACTCTTTAGGTAGGTAATTATCGCAAAAAGATCGTCTTCCGAGATCCGCCCCTGGAAACTCGGCATCACCGGATCGAACCCGGCCACAATCTGCGTATTGGGGATGAGGATGCAGTCGCGCAGGTAACGCTCGTCCGCGTGCACTATCCGGCCATCTGCAAGCGGCACCTGCGAGCCGTAAATCCCCTCTAGCAATGGAGCTCGGACGGCGGCTTGAGCCGCGTGACAACCGCTACATCCTAATGAATGAAACAATTGTTCCCCCCGCTGAGCAACCGACACCGTTTCGCGCCCCGTCTTCAACCAGGCTGCAAAGTCGGTTGGTGTCATGACGATCACTTGCCCGGTCATTAAAGCATGATTCGTCCCGCAGTACTGAGCGCAGAATATCGAGTAAGTCCCAGCCTTGGTCGCTTTGAACCACTGCGTAGTATAACGGCCAGGTAATACATCCTCCTTAATCCGGAATGCAGGCATGAAAAAACAATGAATAACGTCTTGAGAAGTCATCACCAGTTTCACCGTCTGGCCTAACGGCACATGCAACTCGTTGATCTCCCGCTTTCCCTGCAGATGTTCTAGCTTCCACATCCATTGTTTCCCGACCACATGCACTTCCATCGCGTTCTTGGGGTCGATAGATTCGTTGAAGTAAATCTTGGCGCCCCAGCCAAACAGACCAAGGAAAATGAAGAACGGAATTACGCTCCAGGTTACCTCAATCGCGAGATTCTCGGCTTTGGGTGGCGTTCGATCAGCAGCCGCGCGTTTCCGGTACTTAGCGAGAAAGAAAATCATCACTGCCGCGATCGCAAAGGTTACCGCGCCAGTTAACAGAATCAGCCAAACCAGGAGTGTATCGACCTGCCCCGCCATCTTAGAGGCTTGATCCGGAAAAAACTGGATCTGGGCTATAGTGGTCATAGCGATGCCGTCGGATTTCTAGTTCTCCGCCGGTTTGCCCGGTAGATGAAGATGCCAAGCGCGATGATGGTTAATACTGCCGCTATGCGTAGTATCACCAGTACCACGTACGCGACGGAACCCGGTTCTACATTGGGACAGAAACATAGTAGCGCGAACGCCGAAGCCGGTGCGCTTACCGCATCATTCCGTGCCAAAGTGACTGAATGATCAATGTCTTTAGCCGGAAACTCGATCCCCAACAGGTAACTCGATATCTTGCCATTTGGCGTTAACACCACCAGCCCGCTCGGATGTACGTACTGCTTGGAGACCTGATCGTATCGATAACGGAATCCGATCTGATCGGCTAACTGTTTAATTGCAGGTTCTGCTCCAGTCAGAAAGTGCCATCGCTCGGCCGCCGGTTCCCATCCATAACGGCGGAGATAGTTCTCCAATTTATTCTTAGCCAACCCAGAGTTCTCATTTGGGTCGATGCTAAGAAAGATGAAATTGAAATCGCGTCTGGCGAGTGTGGGCGGCAAATCCTGCAGGCCTTGCACTAAGGCGTTCAGTACTACTCCGCACAGCATCGGACACTGGTAATATCCCAGCTCCAGAACTACCGGTCGTTGATGAAAATATTGATCGAGCCGAATCGTGTTTCCATTTTCATCAGTGAAATGTTCATCCAGGGCTATGACCTGGTTGAGGCGCTGTTCGAAACGAATATCCCGGTTCGGATCTTTGGCCGGATCCGTAGCTTGAGCTAACCCGTTCCAGAGGCAAAATCGCTCAAATACGAACAAAAAAAACAAAATGCGCCTGGTCATGGACTTGGTTTTTCGCTCGCGGCAGGAAGTAGAATCTTCGCACCTCCTGCCTTTTGGGTTTGCACGTCGGTCTCGGTCAAACCGCTATCGGGCGGCCGAACCGCCGGACCCCGGCTAAGGAACTGATCCATCGCCTGCTCGATGGGGATGTGAACGACTCCGTTCTTTCGATCAACCCACCCGTAAGTCGCTAGTTCCTGGTTCTTAACCTGAAGATAATCGCGTAAATCTTTCGGGTCATTCGTTTGTAACTGTGGGTGCGGAAAGCGGTCGAGCGTCGATTCACGGGGGTGCTCAGTTCTACCGATAGTGGTACCCGGGCCAACCAAGAAATTTGCAAACAGGAGACAGACCAGATAAATGACGATCAGGCTCACAATAAAACCGGCCACGAACCAAACCCACGGCCAGAACGGCACGTCTTTCGTCTCATAGCCTTTCGGGGTGGAATCAGAGGACATAAGTGCGTTCTCTAAGAATTTGCCGGTTGTCCGGCGGCGGCGACCGATCTTAAACTCCGGATCAGTTGACGGCTGAAAACGAGTATCCAAGCACCGCCAATTCCGAGAAAGGTGAAGGGATCCGGCCAATCGAGGGAGATTGACGCTCGAAAGGTAGGCCCGACATACCAGAAAACACAGACGGCATACATCACTAGCAGCCACACGGCGATACCGCTCAACCAGCCGGGGGCGCGTTTCAGCTGTCGAAATAACAACAAGAAAAAAGGTAAACCAAAAGTGAGACCTGCCAGAATCCAGCTTACCGGGAGCCATCCTCCGCGCATCCGATGAAGGTACCAGTTAATTTCGTGCGGTAAGTTTCCCGCGTAAATGATGAGGATCTCTGCCATGCTGAAATAAGCCCAGAGCATGAGAAACGCTAGGAGCAGGTCCCCGAGCTGGTTGAGCTGCCCCGCTGAGGCTTGGTTCGGACCCAGCACAAGCACTCGGGCCAAGATAATGCTGAGCGCGAGAGCGGATACTACTTGGTCGACGATGACGATCATCGGAAAAATGCTGGAATACCAATCCGGTTCCAGGGACATGACCCAGTCCACCATCGCAAACGAGGTTACCAACGCGAACACGACTAACCCGGGTGCACTAATTCTCCTCAGCACAAGCGTGGGTTTCGGCTCCGAGCTTTCCCGTTGGCGCTTGGACCACCGCAGAAGAAAGAAGGCGAGCGCTCCCAAAATGCAGAAGAACAGACAGGTGCGTGCAACGAGGAAAGGCAGGTTTAGGTAGATCTCTTTGCGTTCGAGTAATTCCGCAGTCCGTAAATCAACCGGCTGAGTCCAGCGGAAGATGTAGCTGAATCCAAAAAACAGGGGAATCAATAAAGTGGCCATCGCCGGAAGCGTGCTTATTCCCGCCTCAAGGAATTTACGGATTGGAGTCGTCCAAATTCCACCGACGAGGTGAGAGAGCATCAATACCGGGAAGCAACCCAGCGTCAGCCCGAGCCAGAATATAAAGCTCATGAGATACGACGGGAACGTATGGGCAGGCGCTAAGAACAGGCTAACAACTACTACTACAAACCCGGCGCAAAACGAGATGGCGCCGAATCTTTGCGCGATGGCCAATCTGGAAGAAGCGCTTTCCATGTCAGGGGCCATTTAGTCGTGCCTTCTG
>JAFAIO010000163.1 GCA_019236675.1 Verrucomicrobiota bacterium | reverse complement strand
ACGGATGTAATCGACTCTGCTTTGGACGGCCGCCGACATAAGTTTATTAGCTCTCGCGGCAGATGACACAACGAGAGATGTTGTCGGAGGTTTGGCGTCTCGCTAAGCCCTATTGGACTATTGATCAAGCCGGCTATTGTTTTTCTGGATGCTGCCACTTCAGCTCTTGATGACCGAGCCGAGGCGCGCCTTTATGAACTTCTTCGGAAGGCACCATGGCAGCCCACTATTGTTAGTGCGAGTCACAGATCCGATTTGCGCAGTTTTCACGATCAGATTCTTAATTTGTCTGATTTCAATCCAGTCGCTGCTTATGCTCAACCGATAGTCGCGGCGACAAACGCTTGAGCCTCGCGCAGAGGACGCAGGAGAAAGCCTCGCGCAAAAGGACGCAGCGGACGCAACGGAAGGCAGGGGAGGAAGCAGATCGGGGCACAGCCGGACCATTACGACCTACGATGGAGCCTCGCGCAGAGGACGCGGAGGACGCGACGAAAGACAAGGAGGGAAAGGTTGAGCCTGGAGTCAACGATTGGTACAACCGCGGTCTCAATATGACTGAAAACCAATTAGATAAACGGATCTTAGATTTTGCTTTCGAAATCCATAGGAGCTTGGTCCCGGGCTCTTAGAAACCGTTTATGAGGTCGTTCTCGCACATAAGCTGCGCGGAATAGGGTTGGAGGTTGAGCGCCAGAAACCAGTCCCCATCGTCTACCGGGGCCTATCCTTCGATGAGGGATTTCGGGCAGATTTGATCGTAGAAAATAAAGTCATTGTGGAGCTGAAGTCGGTCAAGGCCCTGGAGCGCGTTCATGCAAAGCAAGTTCTGACACAGCTACCGCTAACAAAATTTGCGCCTCGGATACCTGATCAACTTTGGCGAGGAACATCTTAAGGCTGGCATCAAACGACTGGTCAATCGCCTGACCGAACCTGAGTAAATAATACTCCGTTGCGTCCTCTGCGTCCTTTGCGCGAGGCTTTCTTTTGAGTCCTCTGCGCGAGGCTCAATGAAACGCGTCAGTGCGTTCCGAATCGTATGGGTGCACGAGAGGCCAAAAATGATGCCATACCATGAGCGCGCCGAGTCCCGCCCGCATCGCCACGCGAAGCGTTGCTGGCGTGGTTTTCGCCCTACCCTAAATCCTGTTCTCGCTTAGAACATCGGATGCAGATTCACAGCGATATCTGGCATCGGTTGCACGACATCCCAATGTTCAACAATTCTTTCGTCCTCCACCCTGAAGATATCGACGACGGCTCTGCCGCGATCCAGTTGATCGTTCTTAACAAGGGCATGCACCACGACCAGATCACCTTCAGCGACGATACGGTGAATGCTAAAGTGGATCTCCGGATTCTCGCGCAAGTGCGTTTCGAGAGAGGCCAAAGCTGGTTCTGCCCCGTCTGCGACTACAGGATTGTGCTGAACCAGAGTCTCGGCGACAAACCGCTCGAAGGCAGCCCTCGGCTGCTTTTTCTCAAAACAGAGATAGTAAAAATCGGTTACTATCTGCTTCGGAAGCATTTGCAGAAATCGTGAGGGGTTTGAGTCCATCGCTGGACTGTTCAGTAGTATTTCGTCCAAAAAGGCGCTCGGGGATTTAATCTAATAACCCCTGGTGAAACTCAATATTTCGCGTTTGCCCGGTCCGACCGTCTAGGCGCGCTGCTGCGAACCTCTTTTAGTAATGATGGGAACTGGGTTCTGAACGGACCAAAGATATGAAATGCGTTGATCTGCTTCTCGGTCGTTCACTGGCTTCGAGCGAAGACAAGAAAGAACGGGTTGGCGCGGTTCAGGTGTATCCGTCTTCGGCCTGGACGCATTCAGTTCTGCGGCTTACGGGCCTAAAGCGGCGTTAACCGTTCTTATTCCGCTCGGTGTGGCCGGCGTGTCATTCGCTTTACCGATCACGATCGGAATCACCGTCATTCTTTTTTTCGTTTACCTCAGCTACCCGGCAGACGATTGCCGCTTATCCGAAAGGCGCAGGTTCTTATACCGTTGCCAAGGAGAACCTCGGAGACAAGGCAGGCTTATTAGCCGCGGTTGCGCTGATGATTGATTACACGCTCAACGTGGCGGTTGGGATCTAAGCTGGTGTTAACCAAATCGTATCCGCGGTGCCAAGACTTCAACCCTATACCCTTTTGCTTTGCCTGGTAATTCTGGCAGTACTTGCCTACATAAATCTTCGCGGCCTCAGGGAAACCGGGTTGGCGTTTTTACCGCCAACTTACCTGTTCGTGGTATGTCTCGGCGTTATCGGTGCTGATTGCTGATGTGCTTAGTCCCAATATGTGTCGAGGGCGGTAACCCTCGCCGAGCCCGGGTTTGCAGTGTGGAGCGGACAGGCGCTCCGTTGGACTAATGAAGTCACCGTTTTACGAATCCCCACCCAGTGCAGCTGCAAAACCATGACCCGCAGCTCCGACTTCGCCACTGAATGATCGGCATTAGCTTAGGTGAGGCCAAGGCTACGTCGGACAAGTCGGCGCGTTCATCGGCCTCACAGGATCATGTGACTCTTCAGATTTCAATTCTTCGCAGCCACTTAGGGGACGCACAGGAGCCTCGCCCCACCAAAGCTGATAAGGCCCAACGCTTAACTTGGCGTCTATTCGCGGCCGCGGGAGCGTTCCCGGCGCTCTCGGCGTTCTCGGCGTTTAAATAGCTTGGAGGTTTTTCAGGAGAAACTATCTTGGATTCTTACTCCGAAACTTCAACCATCACCTCCAAGTGAAATTGCTCCTGATTGACGGCCACTACTACGTTTATCGTTCGTTTCATGCCATCCAGAATCTGACTAATTCAAAGGGGGAACCAGCCAACGCGGTCTACGGTTTCGTCAAGACCGTGAGAAAGATGATCAAAGATGTGCGGCCGGACCTGGCCGCGGTTTTCTGGGATCAAGGGACGCCTCAGAAAAGAGTGACTTTACAGCCAGCCTACAAACAGCAGCGCGAGGCCATGCCCGACAAAATGATCCCGCAACTGGAATTCATCCAGTCTTTTTGCGGCGCCATGGGGTTGGTCTCGATTTCGAAACCCGATACCGAAGCCGACGACCTGATGGGCTGCTACGTTATGGAGGCTCGCAAAGCTGGTCTAGAGGTTGTCCTAGCGACCAATGACAAGGACCTCTTTCAACTGGTAGATCCACGGGTAACGGTCTACTCCACAAATAAGACGGACCTAAAAAACCCGAAAGACTCTCATGCGCTATTAGGTGCGGTAGAGGTCACGCGTAAGTGGGAAGTCCCCCCGCACCAAATCGTCGAGCTGTTGGCGCTTACCGGCGATACCGTCGATAACATCCCGGGGATCGAGGGAATAGGCCATAAAACGGCCGCAAATCTGATCCGGGAATTCGGCACGATTGAAAATCTCCTGGGGCATTTGCCGGATGTGAAAAGTGAAAAACTAAGACTCCGGCTAGAGCAGGCCGAAAAACAGATTCGGGAGAACCGGCAAATGGTCCAATTGGAGTTGGATCATCCATTGCCGGTCGAGATCTCCAAGTTACAGATCAAACCGAACTATCCTGAATACATTCGCGGCCTGGAGAAGTACGAGTTTAAGACGTTGTTGCCGGAGGTGCAAAGAGAGGCGGAGAATGTGTTTATAGGCCAGGGAGAATTGCAGTTTTAACGGTTCAGATCGGAGGGGAGCCGCATTCCGTGTTCCGTTACGCGTGACGAGGTGCTGCACGCGTTGACGTTTTCCGTCCAAATCGCGTGTTAGCTGCGGCTCCCTTGAGTGTGTGTCAGGTCACCAAACGTTCAACGTCAAGAGGCGTGGCACGTTTTTCGGGGCGTCGCCGGTGTGGTACACCAAAATCGTTGCGCCAATCTGAAGTCGAGGACACGTGGAAAGCACAGCACGCCGAATGCAACGCCCCTCCGTCCGGGCTTCGATAAGGGGCAATTTCCAATCCAACATACGGAATCTTGGGGAAGTATTAAAATTAATCCGTTCGAGACAGGCACCGTTGCGTCCTCTGCGTCCTTTGCGCGAGGCTTTTTTTAAACCCTCTGCGCGAGGCCCCTACATCCCTACATCCCAACATCGCTGGTCTCGATCTCAGCGAAAACGTAACCGATAAAAATATCCGCTTCTATGCGGAGCGGCAGCCTGTTTTCGTCGTCGGAAAGCCAACCACGGCCGCTTTTAAAGCGTTTGTAGGTTTTCAGTTGTAGATGTTGATCGATGGTTTTGAAATTGAACTCGACCTTTATCGCATTGCGGTCGGTTTGGCCGATATGGATTCGTTCGCGACCGACGACTTTTATCGTACCCAGGTAGGCCGCGTTGTTAGCGTACACTGCCATCACTTCCCTTTCGCCGTCGGTAAGCGGCTGGCTTCGGAGCCAAAGTAAAGCGGTTTCCAGGCTATACACCGGATAAAACTCTAACGTCCTGGGCTTTGGCAGGTCCTTGCTCGGAGTGACCTCGCGAAGGCTGGTCACGGACTTGGAGTTGAATTCAATCGTAGTGTGCACGGTCTGACCGGCGTACTTCTCATCCTGTACGATATGAACGGGCAAAAGGCTCTCGTGCTGGGAAACGCACTCATGATCAATGTCGCACTTGAACAGTGTCCGAGCGAAGCCGGTGGTGCCGCCTGATACTGTCGTTTTTGTGACGCCTTCTTTGTTAACCAGACGTACGTCAGCCTCTGCGGCTGTGATTCCGCTCCATCCAAATCGGTAGGTGAGATGCACGTTGGGAGGAGGCGGAAACTTTCCGGGACCTTTACCCGTAGTCACAGAATTTGCCCAAGAGGGTTCAGTGTCCTCGCTATACCCTAAGGTGACGACGAGGAAGGCAGCCAGGATCAAACCCGGAACCCGCAGATTACGCAGACCGCTGTAGCCGCAACCCACCGGGCATAAAAATCTCACGCTAAGACGCAAAGACGCCAAGAAAGAGTCGGGCTTAAAAGTCATGACTTAAAAGAATCGATTGTGCTCAACGCCCGGCTCGGGCACGGAAAAATGATTTACACAACAAGGCCTCAAAGGCCACAAAGATAACAAAACACTTGCCCTAAACCCTGTCTTTTCTTTGCGCCTTTGCGTCCTCGGCCGACGTAGCTAAAGGGGGCGACGGGGCCGAGTCTGCTTTGCGTGATATTTTTCATCGGGGGACTAATCGTTCAACGGTGTTCGAAGGCAACCAGCCTACCAGTCCGGCAGCGGTGCGGCACAATGTCCAGGCTCCGCGCTCCGACAGGAGTTGCACCGATTCACCGAGCCCCAGAGTCAATGTAACCCGGGATCCGTTGGCTGGCCCATAACGTATATCGACCGAAGGATTGATCACCACGGCCAAGTCAGGGGATCTGGCTCCATCACCAACCCAGAAAGCAATGGCGAGGCAAACCGCTGCGCAGGGGATAGCGACCGCGAGAACGATTTTTGAAACCGAGCGAAAACGCGGCCAGATGAACCACGAATAACCAGCATAAGCAAGTAGCCAGAAGAAGATGGATCCACCTAACATCCAAATGTTGGGATAGTTCGCAAACCAAGTGGCCAGCGTTTCTTCGTCCGGCTCGACGCCGGCGGTTTGCAAAACTAGATTAAGGTTGTGTTTAGCCGGTTCGAACCCCGGAGCCAGGGCTAGCGCCCTTTTGAAATTCAACACCGCTCGCCCCTTGTCATCGAGCTTTAAGTAAGTGTTGCCCAGATTAAAAAAGAGTTCGGGGCTTACGTTTCCGGTAGCGACTAACTGGGCATAGTCTGCGCGCGCTTGGTCGAATTTTCCGGCCGTAAACTCCTGATTCGCCTGGTCCCAAAGGACGGGATCTGCGTTCGAGTTGTCGACGGCGATAAAGAGTACTAACCATCCGATCCGTAACCAGTTCACGGCGTTTTTTCCCACTCGTGCAGGGTTTCTCTAATTCCGATCCGATCCATGGGGGTAATTGGCGAGAAACGATGAGCGTAGATAAAATCGCTCCGTTTGGCGACCAGCTCTAACAACCTCGTTCGCAAAGGATCCGGTACGTTTCTTTGTCTCACGGCCTCTGCGGCCGTAATTCGCCGGCTCGTCTCGGGCGATCGAAGAAGGAAATCCACCTCGATTAGGCGAGTGGCAGCGCACAACACACTCTCGGCATCCTGACTCTTAAGGTCCCGGTAAAGCTGGCGACGCTCCCGGCGAAGCGCCCTGGCGGCGGCGTGTTGCGCGTTCCAGGCGCGCAACCACTGGCTGAAACCGATCGCGAGCAAACCGATGACGGCAGATCCCTGCAAGATCCAAAACCAAGTCTGTTGACGAACGGTGGCAAAACCGGAGCTGGCTGCGAAGTGGCTAACATTACCAGTGCCGGCGATGGATGGGGCTGCTGCCGGCTGGCCGCCTGATTGAACGGGCGAAGGGCTGGTAGTTGGCAACATCGATGGCCCCGACACTATCACCCGCTTCGGCTCAACTTTTAGAGTCACATACTTCTCTGCGGCGGGATCAAAGTAGGAGAACGTGGCGCCAGGCGTCTGGGTCACTGGTGTTTGAGGGATGAGAACGTAGGCAAACGCTTTGATCGCACTGAGTCCAACCTCATCAAGAGGGGTTACATCCGTGGCCGGCTGATGAACATTCCATGCTGGCGTCTGGTCTAAATGCGGAGGTTGCACCCGATCGAAATTTCCTAGGCCTTTAATTTGCACTTGGAAAATTACGGGATCGCCCACTTTGCTGCGTTCGGGTCTGACCGACGTCTCCATGGTGAATTGGCCAACGCCACCGCTGAAATCGGCCGGCCGGCCGGCCTCCGGTAGGGGTTTAATTTCAATCGAGCCGCTATTCGTCTCGACCTTCACGTCTTTTCTCTCAAAAGCGTTGGACGGACTCCCGAAAGGGCTCTGTTCGAAAAAATCATCAAACCCGGGCGAGCTCTGAGTGACCGGCAAATGCAGGAGAAATTCTTGATATGCCGAAGGCAGCTCTAGCCGGCCGGCGTGTACACCAGTTATGGCGGTCCGGTAAATTAACAGTCGATACTTCTTACCGTTGACCGTCTCCTCTTTTTCTACGGGATCGGGATATTTCTTAGTAACGAAGCCGTCACCATCGATAATGGGGAATTGGCCCTGAGGATAAGGCTGGTACCAGATCCGGCGATCGAAATAAAAACGGAGTTCGATCGGAACTGGCTCTCCGACGAAAGCTGAATCCTTGGGAATAACGAGCTCGCCAAAATAGGGTTTGTCTGGCGGGGCCCCTTGGTTGTTGGACCCTTTCTTCGTCACTTGGAGCGTCAGCTCGTTGGTATAGTAGGTCTTGCCGTCGATGGCAATCGGGACAGGCGGTATCGTAAAAGTCCCTTCTTGCGACGGTGTTACCAAATAACTGAAGATCGAGCTGAAGGACGGCTGGCCATTGATCACCTGGTACCGCGTAGATTGGCCCGCCATCTCGACTTGCAGATGATCTCCCTCCACGTCCGGCGGATCGATGACCCTGGCATTTTGAATCTCGATTTGCAGCTCAACCGGTTGCTCCACG
>JAFAIO010000470.1 GCA_019236675.1 Verrucomicrobiota bacterium | reverse complement strand
TGCCACCGCCAGAACAAGGCTAAAAAAGCTATACCGGTTTTCCACTCAACAGCAATGAAAAGGCTTTGTCCGATCAGCCGCCTGTCGCATTCCTCTGGAGGGCGAAGGGGTGGCATATCGGTATTTTTTGCGGATGGCTTCCGTTTATGGTGCCTCTCCGAATTCTTGAGCCGAAGAGGATCCTCAACCAGGACTAAGAATGCCCATCCTGATGCGAATTGGATTCCCAAGCAACCTCCGTCCAAATTCACCACGTTTGGTCCTGCCCGCTTCCGGGCTATTCATGTGCCTTTGGAAGCGTTAGTGGGAGCAAATATCGAATTTGAACGGAAGGAACTGGACTTTCGTAACGAGTTTCCCTAAAAAGTATTCCCGCGATGACCACGGACGAAGTAATGGATGCTTTGGGCCGCTACGCAAAAGACTCCAAAGAGAGTGATCGCGAAACGGCGGCGAAACTGGGTATCAGGCGCTCGCTTTTAGGGGATTGGCTGCGCGGTAAGACTCAGCCCGCAAAAAGTACCCTGGCGCAGCTGGCGGGTTTTTTGAAACGCGTCGGATATTTGTAGACTGTGGCGCTGGGATGTCCGCAGCGGACCCTCTCGTCACTGGAGAAGTGAAATTAGTCCATCGACGTCGATTTCATTTCAGATAAAGCTTTCACAGTTTTGCAATTTTGCGACGATTAGATCCTGGTTACAGGTCGATCCCGGACTCGTTAAGCAATATTTTCAGGTCCGAGCTTTGTGTCTTCCAAGCTAGCCCGCGCGGCCTTTGGCTCGTTCAAACAAATCGCGAACCGATTCCTCCGAGATCTCTCGAAAATCCTCATACCATTGATGGACCCCATCAAATTCGTTCGGCAGGATGCAAGTAACAACGTCGTTGGCTCCAGCGCGCAGCTCGAGCACAGCGGAAGCGTTGGCGACCGGTACAGCAATTACGATCCGCGTCGGACGGCGCAGACGCAAAACTGACACGGCGGTGCGCATAGTGGAAGCGGTTTCAATTCCGTCGTCTACCAGGATCACCGTCTTGCCCGCAACGTCAACACGCTCCGCTCCGCGACGGTAGGCTCTGTCGAGTCGCTCCGACTCGGCTGACTCTGTTGTAATTACCGCATCAATTGTCGCATCCGCTATCTTCAGCCATCGAATTACCTCATGATTCAAGACATGCGTCCCATCGGCGCAGACTGCTCCCATTACCAAAACCGGGTTTTCAGGGACACGAAGGTTGCGGATAACTAAGAGATCAAGCGGAGCATTTAAGGCGTCGGCGATTTCACATCCTACGGGGACACCTCCAGGTGGCAACGCCATCACAGCTACGTCCTTTCGACTCGTGTGGTGAGTTAGTTTCTCAGCAAGTAGTTGACCAGCTCTACTCCGATCTGGGAATCGCATGGCTATCCTTTTTCAGGTGATATTGGGATGCGGGGTTCGGGCGAAGGACAACTTCTATTACCCATCCAGAGCGTGACTACACGGCGATTGGCTGAGCGTATTCACCTTTTGTGGTGACCGCCGCTTAGGAAGCAATAGGCGCTTGTTTAGTCCGACCAATCCATACCGCTTAATCTTGTATTGGAGCGCTCGCCGACTAATCCCCAATTTTTTTGCCGCGTCAGTGCGATTCGATGAGAAGCGGAGAAATGGGGCGAGCCTATATAGACGCGAGCCCACTGCCTAGCCCTCACGGCCAACCGTAAAGTGTGCGACTAGAGGAATCTGTTACTCAGCTCTACTTGAATGTGACTGACCTTGGCGGCTATGAGTATCATTACGGCTGAAGGGAAGGTTAAACTGTGGCGGCCATTTGTGCAGCCCGATCGGTTACCAAGTTCTTGAACCCATTCGGATCTTTAATGTACGGCGTGAAGTCGTTGCTAGCGCCTGTCCCGCGAAACCGAAGAGCGCCGTAGCCGAACATCCGGCCCATGAAAGGTTGGTGGACTTCGATTGTCTCGATTTTGCTTAGCGACATTTCCGTAACGTCTTTGGTGAACACTCCGGTCTTGAAACCTACGGCATGATCAGTGACGTAGACCTGCTTGCCGAGCCGAATTACAAATGAGTGGATCAGGGCGACAAACACTATCATCACCCAAGCCAACAACATCAATGCGTGCGTCGGCGCCATAGTCGCTAGTGCAATCGGCAGGAAGATGATGGAGGCAAGACTGTATGGAAGTAGGTACGGAAAAGCGCTAATCCTGGCTTTTTGTTTCATACGCGCGGGTTTTGGATTGGTTGCCTTAATGCCCCTAGATCAGTTTCGCGTAACAAGGTTTGGCCGGACTTAATGAGGGTGCGGATGCAGTCGCGCACAAATACCCGGTGGCTCGTTCTGAGGCAGATTTGCAAAAATCAGGTATCAAATGCCGTGGACGCCAAAATCGCTGCCTGTTAGAACTTGTCAAAAAGGATGACCCGGGCAACAGAAACACACCATGAAAAATCCTTACGCCCCGGTGCGCATCACCTTTGAACTTCCCCGCGCCTTAAGTGCAGCGCATCCGGCGCGAACGCAAAATCAGCCCCGAAGCTTACTTGTTGGACTCCTCACCAGAACTCATCTCGAACACGCCCGGCGTAGCTGACTCCTGAACGGGACGCGGATCGTCATGCATATTCTCATCACCGGAGGTACCGGCTTTTCGGGGGACGCCTGATCCCGCAACTCGCACGAGACGGCCATCATGTGTTCGCTCTCACGCGTTCGTCGGCGTCCCACGCCGCAATTTCGGCAATCTGACGTCAGGGTCTTAAATCCGGCGCTTGTTAAGACGCGCCGCTAACCGCTCTCTTTTTCGGCAATTGAGTTGATCGATGCGAACGGTGTTGGCTAGCCTCTCGGAGCGGCATAGCATGCTGGGTTCTGCGATTGAAAATCATGCAGGTCTCAACGCGAAGAACATGGACGTGCCGGTTGAACTGGTTCGAGATCACGGACTTCAAATGTTCCATATCGCTGATGGCAACATGAACGACCAGGTCGAAATGTCCGGAAACCAGAAATACGCTTCTAACCTCAACTACGCTGGAAGTTTCAAGGACGAATTTGTCGACTTCCTCGGTTTTGAGTTTCGCGAGTTGCACAAACAGTAAGGCTTCAAGAGCGACGCCTAGAGCCCGCAGATCGACCTCAGCGTGTGAGCCCAAGAGAATGTTCCGCTCTCTAAGGGTTTTCAAACGTTCGTGACAACTGGAGGGAGCCAGACCTACCTTTGCCGCCACCTCTTTATTGGACAAGCGTGCATCGTTCATTAAAAACCGCAGGATGGCGATATCTGTTCGATCGGGAAGGGGGAAAGTGCTCATTACCCGAAGTATATTCGCTCGAGTATCCGCTCGGCCAATGGAAATTCTACTATCAATATGATAGGCAGAATCTTAGAACGGCTGGCCCTGCCAGCGACATTTGTCGTGATGCTCTACGTATCGTCGGCGGCAAGCGCACAACAGATAGCTGCCCGTTCGGTCTTGTCCTCCGACGGCGTAAAGATCGTTTACGATGTGCGGGGAACCGGGGAGATAACCCTAATATTTGTCCATTGCTGGGCTGGAAATCGGTTCTTTTGGCGCGAACAGGCTGACGTCTTCGCAACGAATTATCGAGTCGTGACCCTGGACCTTGCCGGCCACGGGCAGTCCGGGAGCAATCGGAAGCAATGGTCCATTCTTGGGTTAGCCGAGGACGTCCGGACGGTCGCTGACGACTTGAACCTCAAACGCGTCGTCTTGATTGGACACTCGATGGGCGGTCCGGTATCACTACAAGCAGCTCACTTGTTGGCGGGCCGAGTGCTTGGCGTGGCACTGGTTGATAGCCTGCACGATGTCACGAGTCGACGCTCGTTGGAATCGGCTCAAGCGGACGCCGAGCGATTGCGAAACAATTTCGCGGGATACATGGGAGATCTTTCGTCGCTGTTTACCAAGACCAGCGATCCTTCCATTCGGCACTGGGTCGAAAACCAAGCAATGGCGGCTAATCAGGCAGTGGCAGTGGCTCTTAAACTTGACACACCGAATCTCGATGCGGAGAAGCTATTTAACGCGGCAGGAGTACCGATCCGCGCCATCAATGCTAAGCCTCCGCTTTCCGATGTCACGAATATCGCTGCGAATCGAAAATATGGTGATTACGATGTGGTTTTCGTGGACGACGCCGGGCATTTCCTACAGTTGGAGCGTCCCCAAGAATTCAACCAGGATCTGTCTAGATGGGTAAATTCTCTTTCGACCCGGTAGCCGTGGAGCGCTGCATCGTTCGCGAGGCCGTGGCGGTAGAGTCGATCCTCAACGAGTCAAATCATGAATGCTCACTAAACTTAGCTGCTGGGAGCGTGATGGCGTTTTTTGCATGGTCGGGTTCTTGGTCCGAAGCTTGCTCGCCAGAGAAGCGGATTGGGGACAGTTCAATAGTTGAATAGACACGCGGTCAAGAAAACCTGTCGTGCGGAATAAATGACTTGTGCCCTTGAAGCCGCCCCTTTTCGCAGCTTGAGTTTTCTTGACCTTGCTGCGCCAGGATCGAATTGAGATGACTCGAAAGGGACCATTTTTCTGCCAAGCTTGCTAGGTCCGGCTGAGAACCCACACTTGATCGACTTTTCTACTGCTGAATATCAATGACGGAGACGGTGCCGTCCTCCTGATTGCTCACGTAGGCGTACTTTTGATCTGCCGCAATCGTCACGCAGCTTGGCTCATTGCCCACCGTAATTGGTTCTCCTATGGTCTTATAGCTAGTTGTGCTGATCATAACTACCGTGTCGCCAGGGGCCGAACCGTTCATGAAAAACGGGACGTATAGATATTTCCCGTTTTTCGTGACTGCAAATTTCTCGGGATACTGAGGCTCCTGGATGATCTTAATTACCTTTTTATTCTGGACGACAGAAATCGTTTCGGCGCTGTAGTTACGCACGTAAACATCCCGTTTGCCTTTCGGGTTGACCGCACACCAAAGCGGATCCGTGGTCGAGATTTTATCAACTACCTTCAGTGTCGTGGTGTCGATCACGAATACGGCGTTGTCAGTGCTATCGCACACGTAAGCGGCCTTTCCCTTTGGGCTAAATACGACGGAAATCGCGGACGTTCCGATGGAAATACTGCTAGTGACAGCTTGGGTCGCGGTATCGATCACGGACACCGTCCCGGAATCCTGATCGGGCACATAAGCCTGTTTTCCGTCTGGGCTGATCGCCAGCAATTTCGGATGGTTGCCTACCCCCGTCACAGTCTTAATTAAGGCGCCCGTAGCTGCGTTAAGGATGGTCACGGTCCCATTGGTAATAAAATTGGTGACATAAAGTTCCTTCCCGTCGGGCGTGATCGCCAATCCGGCGGGGTTAGAACCAGCGGAATAAGACCCAACCACCGCTCGGTTCGACGCGTCAATCGCTGAAATGGTGTTATCGTTTTGGTTCACCACATAGACAAAATCACTATTAGGACTGACGACGATGACATTAGGGCCCGACCCCACGGTAATGGTCGCAACCACTTTGTTCTTCGGAGCATTGGCCGTTGTTGCTCTATCCACTACTTCTTGCGCAGCTGCCCGCACCATGGGGTAAGCAATGCTGAACACTGCCACGGTTCTGAATAAGGATTGCCGAATTAGTATCGAAAGCTTCAATTTGGGTTTTGTTCTTAGTTTCATGCTGTTTTTCTTGATGTCCGGCTGGACACGATTTTTGTGCGCCAAGCCGTTACAACGGGAAAAACCACTCCGGGTTTCAAAGAACGAATAGGGACTTTAGCGGATTCGGCTGGGTAAGACGTGACCGCGATGAGTCCTGGCTGAACCGGCGTCAGTCGATGGTATGGCCTGGACGATCTGCGTTCTCGTAATGAAGTCCCTCTTTTGGCGATTGTGATGGGAGCAGGTTGACGGCGAAGCGGGGATAAAGGCAATACACGGTTGGGCGTATTGACTCGCGCTTTTGGTCATGGAGGAAGAGGGGCGAGAATCAAGATTTTGTGGACGTGGCCGTGATGAGAATGGCCCGGAGAAATAAGCCCATCTCGGTTTTAAAATCGACGAGCAGATGGCGATGCGGCGGCTCTTCCAGCAACATTTTCGACTCCTTACGCGGAAAGCAAAAGGTCCAAAGTCCAGGCACGTGCAGGAAAATATGAAGTGTTGATGGCAACGTTTTTTCCGGAGCTGTTCGCAAAGCCGCTGCCAACGCAGTCGCAAGCCGCTTGCGCCGCTCCAAGAAAACCGTTCGAAAATTCACCACTAGCTCTGGCGTCAGCCGCTTTTCCAGAACCGAATTCACTACTGTAATCAACTCCCCATATTCGGGCGAGGCGAGGTATGCTGCGATCAGCGCATCGGCGACCTTCGCGACGGTTCGCTTGCCCTTGAGGTTTTCTAGTTCGGTGTAAATCCGTTGCTCGAATTCCGTCGCTAGCCGTTGCAAGACGACGAGGTAGATATGCTCTCGACTTTCGAAATATCGATAGAGGTTGGATTTCGCCAGTCCAACCTCGCGCGCGATATCGTTGAGGCTAACGTTTTCCAGGCCTCTGAGCTGAAACAAGGTTAGGGCGGCGTGCAGGATCGCCTCGCGCCGCTGTTCGATCTGGGCGGGCTGGCGGGCGCGCTGGAACTCGGGATGGTCGCGCTTCGACATGGATCAGTCTCTTATATCTTCGCTCACTTGACAAGAGACCAGCAGTCGCTTATTAAGAGACTAACGGGCTCTTATATGAGGCCTGACAAAGGATCTCTATGACTTCTTCTTCCTTGCACTCTCAGGTCGTCCTTATCACTGGCGCACTTGCCGGTATCGGCCGGGCTACCGCACTGGCCTTCGCCCACGCTGGTGCCAAAGTGGTCATTTCCGGCCGTCGGCCGGAGGCGGGAGCGAAGCTCGCTGACGAGATTCGTGCTCTTGGAGCTGAAGCCGAGTTCATCCAAGCCGATGTCAGCAGCGAAGAAGACGTGCGCCGGCTGGTCGATGGCGCTGTGGCCCGCTTCGGGCGCCTCGACGTAGCCGTGAATAGCGCGGGGTTCGAAGGCAAGCCCGGTCCCATTATCGAGCTCACACCGGAGTCATACGCTGCGGTTTTCGACACGAATGTCTTGGGTGTCCTGCTCAGCCTGAAGCACGAACTCCGGGTCATGGCAGAACAGAAAAGCGGCAGCATCATTAATCTCTCCTCGACCTATGGGCGCATCGGCGGTCCTAACGTCGCACTCTATGTGGCAAGCAAACATGCGGTCGAGGGCCTCACCAAGTCCGCCGCACTTGAGGGCGCGCCCCTCGGTATACGGGTAAATGTGGTGGCGCCCGGGCCAGTCGAGACCGAGATGCTCGCGCGCTTAGCAGGCTCAACGGCGGGCAAAGAGAAATTCGCTCAAGGCGTGCCGCTCAAGCGTCTGGGCCGGCCCGAGGAAATAGCGGCGGCCATCGTCTTCGTCGCCTCTCCGCAAGCTTCTTTTATCAGCGGCGCGTCGATCCCAGTCAACGGCGGCAAAGCCGCTCTGTAACCGGGAGTTACTCACCTCAAAATCAAACCCAAAAGAACTTCTATATGAGCACTACAACCATCACTCAGAAACTCGCCGGCAAAGTTGCTCTCGTTACAGGCGGCGCTCGTGGCATCGGCGCGGCTATCGTCAAACGCCTTGCCGCGGATGGCGCTACGGTCGCCTTTACTTACACTAAATCCGTTGACGCCGCCGTGGCCATCGTTAAAGGCATCGAGAAAACGGGTGGCCGGGGCCTCGCCATTCAGGCCGACGCCTCGGACGCCTCCGCCGCCCAGAACGCCGTCGAGCAGACCGTTCGTCAGTTTGGCCGCCTTGACATCCTGGTGAATAATGCCGGAACCGCAATCCCAAAGGCGTTTGAGGAAGCGACGATCGAGGAACTCGACACCATCCTCAACCTCAATATCCGCGGTGTCTTTGTCACTACGCAAGCAGCCTTGAAGCACTTAGGGGCCGGCGGACGCATCATTAACATCGGCTCCGCTGTCGGCGAACGTGCCTCCGCGCCCGGCTTGGCTCCTTACGCTGCGACCAAAGGAGCCGTAAAAATGTTCACGCAAGGATTAGCTCGTGAAATCGGCTCTCGGGGCATCACGGTCAACAACGTTCAACCGGGTTCCACCGACACGGATTTAAATCCCGCCTCAGGCGACTGGGCTGTCCCACAAATCGCCAATACCGCCCTCGGGCGATACGGAAAACCTGAGGAGATCGCTGCCATGGTCGCGTTCGTCGCCAGCCCGGAGGCCGCCTATATAACCGGCGCCAACCTAACGGTCGACGGCGGTACGAACGCGTAAATCTCATCCGCAATTCCTTTCAAAAGAAAGGGGGCACACACTGGGGTCCACACTGGGGTCACGTCTATACATTACACATATCTCTGAGGGAATAAATTCGATGCGACGCTTTTTCAAGCAGGGCGAGGGAGGGCACAATCCCTCTGTCACCGGAGGATTTTGCCAATTTTACTCGACTGGATCGTTAATTGATCGGGATTCCCGATCATTGCGATTGAAAGAAATCGTCGGACAGGCCGCTATCAGCGGACGATGATGTGCACATATTTCACCAAGAAATGTGGAACGCTCTCAAACCTGACAGAACCGCTGAGATGGTATTTAGACAAAAGCCGCTTTCGGTTCAATTCCCCGATTGCTTCTCAGTACCGACGGTATTTGCACTCGGCACCGCAGGCTTCAGCCTATGACAAACTTTCAATACCGGGCTCCAATTCCCTCTGATTTCCCTAAGGTTATAAAGCTCAACCAACTTTCCGAACATTTTCTCAGTCCGCTTAATCTGAACAAACTATCGCTTTTGGCCAAAGAAGCTGCGGTCTTTCAGGTCGCGATTTTAGACGAGAAGATTGCCGGATTCCTTTTGGCTTTTGCGCCGGGGGCAGACTATCACAATCAGAATTTTCTTTTTTTCAAGGCCCGGTATGTCGACTTTTTGTACGTTGATCGAGTCGTCATCGCCGAGGAATTTCGCGGAAAAGGTCTGGCAACCAAATTTTACTCACAATTGGAGCAGGAAGCGAACAGGCGCGGTATTTCCCGGTTGGTGTGCGAGATCCATATTGATCCTCCGAATCCCGTTTCATTGTCTTTTCACGAGAAACAAGGCTTTATCGAAGTCGCGCAGCAAATCATTGAGGAGGAAAGCAATCAGGGGAAACTCGTTTCGTTACGGCAAAAAACCTTACCGCGTTGAGGATCCGGATTGGGGAAGGTTGATAGACATCGCTAACCGGCAGGCGAGAAGAAAAAATAGAGGCCGGTGTGCCGGCCAGTCTTCACCCATTGCGTTTCACCGTCCCGGATCGGATACATCTGATCGGAATGTTTCGCAATCCGCCATCAGGAATTAGGGCAATACCCACCGTCAGTCTCTAACGAAGGGGATCAGCTTTCTGATCAGAGACTACTTTTCCGAAGGCGCGAGCACCACGGCAGCTTCCGTAGTTAGCATTAGGAAGGTGAAGGTCTCGTGAAAGTAGAGCCTGACAACGGTATCAGAATGGCTCAGGTAACCGATAGAAATGTCCTGGCCGATGTGTAAGGCAAAATCACCGCCG
>JAFAIO010000328.1 GCA_019236675.1 Verrucomicrobiota bacterium | reverse complement strand
ATTTTTGGCGAGCAGAGATCGAACCAGGCTCTGGAAAGCTTGAGCCAGTGTGGAATAAGGAATGTCGCGCTTGTGGTGATCGAACTTGCCCGCTGCAAACAGACCACCTGGTGGCACCAGCGCTTTGTGCAGCTCATGCACGACCGAGGACTTACCAATACCCGGATAGCCAGACACCAGCACCAGCTCCGGCGTCCCGTTTTTGACGACGCGATCGAATGCCGCGAGCAGAGTGTCCACCTCGTGCGCCCGTCCGTAGAGTTTCTCCGGTATCAGTAGCCGGTTCGGTATATCGTGTTCGCCCAGCGGGAATTCTCGGATCCAACCGGGCACTTCGTTCTCGTCGTCATCCTTCCGCCTTCGTGGAGATTCTTCTGTGGAGCGCGCCTCGCTTGCGAGGCCGACTTCAGCGGTCGGCGATTTAGGAGCTTGGGCTTCGGCGGACACGCTGTCGTCGATTCCGGCTGCCGCATTGGTGGATTGTTCGCTAATTGCAGGGCTGCGCCACGTCCGACTCGCACCCTGCGTCGCGGAGTCGGATCTGTCCACCAATTCATCAAGACAGCGCCGAAGATCATACTCCACGCCGATGGCCGTTTGGTATCGCTCCTCAGCAGTTTTGGCGAGTAGTTTCATTACGATGGCCGAAATCGCGGGCGGAACACCTTCAACTCGCTGACTGGGTGGCACTGGCTGTCTAGCGATATGGCAGTGCACCCATTCCATCGGATCGGTGGCGGTGAATGGAAGACTCCCAGTCAGCATTTCGTAGAGCAGCACGCCGAACGAATAGAGATCGCTCCGGGAATCAACCGAACGGTTCATTCGTCCGGTTTGCTCGGGAGCCATGTACGGAAGCGTACCATCAATAAACTCGGGTGGTTCGGGAGATTGGCGTTTCCGGGGAAGCCGAGAACAGATCCCGAAGCCCATGAGCCGGCATTGGCCGGTATTGAGGGTTACAAGTACGTGGGCAGGCTTGATGTCTTTATGGATAATCCCACGTCTATGCAGGTGACCGATCGCGGACGAAAGGCTGATGGCTATGCGCAGCGAGAAGGCCAAATCTACCGGCTGCCCGCCCGCATCCGCCGCGGCGGAAGCGTTGCGGGCGGGTCCGAGCAGTTGATCCAGAGGTACACCTCCCGGATCCTCCATCACCAGGACGGTGCGATCCCAAAGATTCGCAATTTCGATTGGTCGAACCGCCCAGGCGAGATCCAGCTCCTCTTTGAGAAAATATCCGGCCTGCAGCCTTTTCAGATTTTGCGGCGTAGGATGCTGGCTGGCCGGTGAACGCAAAAGAACTTGAGATGAGCCATCGCGACTGCGTCCGCGGTAAAGAATAAAATCTTCGTCCTGCCGCAGGACCTCAAAAGTAAATCTTGATAGCTCGGTCACAGCACGTGCTCCAACACGTGCATTTTACACAAATCCGTTTATTGATCAGCTACTAAAAAGATATTCGTATCAGCCCTCCCAATTGTCCTGTCCCATAAATAACATGGCCTGCGTCCGGCCGAGACATGCTCTGTTTCCTGGCGATAAGTTAGTAAAGTTCCTGACTGTCTTTTGAGACACTCGCCTTGCCGCCGTAATGTCGCTGAATGATATACAGATAGGCAAAGGCCAAAATTAGCGCCGGGATCCACCACGCGATAGCAATTGCGAGACTAAACGCCGGTGCGGCGCAATCAGCCGCCGTCAATTGAAGACTGTTATCAGTCGTGGAGTATAGCACGACAGGGAACAACGCGGCTGCACCGGTCATTAAGAGCCCAAAAAGCAGAAAGCTCGATCCCAACAGAGCAAGGCGTTCACGCTCGTGACGCAGCCCGCTCACGAGCGCATAAATACTCACTGCGCTGACGACGAGTGTCAACCAGGACACCGGTCGAACGGCCATTCCTTGCAACAGTTGAGGGCGTACAAACCAAGTGAGGACCGTTATAATGACAAAAGCCGGGATCGTCGCTAACCAAAGCCTTCGGGCCAGTCTAACCGACCGTTCGTGCACCGCTCCCTCAGTCTTCATTGCAAGGTAGTTGGCTCCGTGGGCCGTCAAGATGAGGACACAAAACAAAGCTACCGGCACCGTATACCAATCCAGCAATCCGACACTTCCACGGATACCGAAATTGGTAAAGAATGGCAGGTAAAACGTACCTTGGGAAGTCAGCGGTACTCCCCGAGCAATATTGCCTAGTGCTGCTCCGAACAACACCGCCAGCAAAAGGTTACTGAATACAAACACCGCGTCCCAGAATTCCTGCCAAAGCGGGTCACTCAAATGACCGCCGACCTCAATCGAGATGCCACGGAGCAAGACGCACCACAGAATCAGGAACAACGCGAGATAGCAGCCGGAAAATGAGGCGGACATCAATCGAGGGAAAGCCATAAGCATCACACCCCCGGTGGCAACTAACCAAACTTCGTGCCATGACCAGAGCGGCCCGATCGCCGCAATCACCTGGCGCCGTTCATTCTGATTGCGAGCCACAATCCAATGCAAAATGCCGACTCCGAAATTGCGGCCATCCAATACGATATAAGTCGTCAACATGAACGCCAGAATTGCATACCAAAGTGTGATCATACCGCCACCTCCTGCCGCTTAGCTAAGGGATAGGGAGCGTCCGGACCTTTATTAATCTCTCGCCCAGTAAGATAAAGGAAGAGAAGGCCAAGCACAAAGTAGAGCCCGACAAAGCCTATGAGAGTGAAAATAGTATCGCCGGCGCTCACAACCTGGCTATACCCACTCGCGGTCCGGAACAAGCCATACACTAGCCACGGTTGGCGGCCGAGTTCCGTGGTCATCCAACCCAAGCTATTGGCAATATAAGGAAACGGAAACGCTAACATCAGTATCCAGAGAAGACCGGCGCTCGATTCCAAACGGCCGCGCCAGCGTTTCCAGTTTGCCCACGCCATTATCAAGATAAAGATAGTGCCTAGGGTGATCATAATATGGAACGCATAATAAATTAGCTCGATATTGTCGGGCCAATCGTTCTTGGAAAACTCATCGAGACCTCTGACATAACTCTTAAAGGTTCCATAGGCTAAGAAGCTTAATGCGCCCGGAAGTGAAATCGGGTTCTCCAAACGCTGTTGACTAACGTTCGGTTGACCAATGACACTTACATCGGCGAGGCGCGTACCGTGAAAGAGCCCTTCCATTGAAGCCAAGGTCACCGGTTGATAGCGACCGACCATCTTTGCCTGAGAGTCACCGGTCGGAAAGGCCACAAGCAGCGATGCGACTAACCCAACTAATGTGCCCGTGTTCAGGTAAACTCTGGCTTGTTCAGAATGCACTCCACGCAGCGTGTAAAAAGCCCCCATTGCAGTGATCACAAACGCTCCAGTCACCAGGGCCGCGCACTGGTTATGAGCGAACTGAACTAGCGCCCAAGGATTGAGCAGGAACGCTCCGACATTCGACAAAGCCAACGTGCCATCCGCTGCGACCGCGTACCCGACTGGATGCTGCATAAAGGCATTTGTGACAAGAATAAAAAGGCCGGAAAGCCAACTGCCGGTGGCAACCCCAACCGCAGCGAGAAAATGCCCTTTCGGACCAAGTCTTTTTTCGCCCCAGATAAATGCACCGATGAAAGCACTCTCGAGGAAGAAAGCAAACATCCCCTCCATCGCCAGGGTCTGACCAATAACCGCCCCCGAATATTTGGAGAATCCCGCCCAGTTGGTCCCAAATTGGAACTCCATTGGAATCCCCGTGACGACACCGACCGCGAAATTGAGACCGAAAATTCTGGCCCAGAATCGGGCGGCTCGATTGTATTTTTCGGCTCCGGTCCGTAGAGCCCGCCATTTCCAGTAAACTAGGAACCAAGCAAGCCCCATAGTGAGTTGTGGAAACAGGTAGTGATAAGTGATGGTGAATCCGAAATGGATCCGATGCCAGAGAGCTGCGTCTGTTAATGAAGCTTGCATGTTCAAGAGATTCCCCCTTTATGCTTTTTTCCGGCAGCAACTATGCCGATAGCAATCACTTCCGAAGCCACAAATCGGCCGAAGGATACTTACCGACTTTGAACCGTCGCCGTTAGAAACCAAGTACGTCGTTCGCTCTCATCGATCCAGTTCTCGATTAGACTGGCGGTGGCAACATCATTGTGACTATCACAAACTTCGTGCGCCGCTCGTAAGAAAGTCGTCAGCTGTAAATTGTCAGCGCCGAGCTCCGTCAACATTTCCAGCGGCAGCACGCCCGACTCATTATTATCCTTTAGCCGTTGGTGCCGAACGATGTCGCCGATCGAGTGTAGGGTAGCGCCACCGATCTTCCGGGCCCGTTCAGCAATATCATCTGTCATTCTGAAAATCTGCTCAGATTGATCGTCAAGCAGTAAGTGGTAATCACGAAAATGCGATCCCGTCATGTGCCAATGAAAATTCTTGGTTTTCACATACAGCGCAAACACATCTGCCAAGAGTCGTCGAAGAGCATCCGAGATCTCCCTGACCCCTTCGGCGTTAATATCGCCGGGCGTTTTATCGATTACCTGCTGCGCTTCCTTTTCTAGTGCGATTGTATTGCTCATTGTTTCTGTCACCTGCTATTCCGTTTGTCACTGCTGATAATCCGAAAGCGACGCGGCGCCCTGTGCGCCTGCCATAAGCGGACGCCACATCCTCTTGCAAGTGTCATGCCAAAACCCACTAGTGCATCGAGTCATAAGTAGGAGGCATACCGTCGGCTGATTTTCCGCGTTGCTCACTCCTTACGTATCGGATTCAGATATGCTCGTCGTTCGCGCCTTGAAAATCAGCCAACTGATCCGGCCATGGCCGAACGGTATGCCTCCTACGTATGACTCGATGCACTAATTAACAGCCGGACATTCTACTCGTTGCGGATTCCTCCATCTCCAACTTCCCAGTAGAACTACGATCCGCGGAGCCACTTAATCCCGCAGGTCATACTTACGGATACGAATTTTTGTTTTACCGATATTATTTTCGTACTAAATAAGTTCGCGTTTTCGTAACCGGACAAAGCGCATCACGCATTCACCGTACCTGGGTTCGCTCATTTCTTGTGTAGCATCAAACGTTTCGACTTTGCGTGGGCAGAAACGCGCAAAAGAAACGTCCGACGTTTTGTCGGCCGACGAAAAGCCGAAGATTTTTACCTTAAACGACTCACTCTCGAAGAGCGTGGCACCGAATTTGCAATTGTTGTGGTGGGAACATCAATGCCACTACCAGTTACATACTCCGCGGTGATCGCTACTGCTCTAACTAAGGGCGTCAGCCGATCCGCAAAAGTGATAATCCGACGCAGGCAAACTCGCGAATACACGCTGGTTTGAAACGCTCCCAATCAAGACGCATTGGCTAAACGTGCACTCAATGGAGGATATGCTAGTGAAACGCTTTAACAACTCTCCCATGGACATCGCGCTTGCTGTCGTCCTCTCGTCCCTTATCATCGCGGCGACAATGGCAACCATTATCCAAATGCAGAAGGATATGTTGGCCTATGAACTGGTCACTCAATTGTCGAGTTCGTACAAGCCACAAGCACCGCTATCTCCTCTTTGTCTGAACCGGGGTAATCGGCAGACACGATGCAATAATAGCTCAGGTCCCCATTTTCCCGGACTAACGTCAATCGACCCTAGTCGCTACGAGGTAGAAAGGCTCTAGTTTGGCCATGAAACTACGATTGCAATTCAATTCCATTCGTCTGCGTTTGAAACGAGGTGAGGTGGAGCGGTTTGCGAGTACGGGACGAGTGGAAGAATACATTTGTTCCGGAAGCGATCTGGCCCAGGTCTTCTCTTATGTCCTTGAAGCGACCGATGCGGTCTCCTCACCTACAGCAGCGGTAAGTCCAGGAAGTGTGGTCGTGCAGGTTCCACCAGCGGAAGCTGTCAAATGGGCATTGACCGACCAGGTCGGCATCGAAGGTGAGCAGGCAACCGATAATCAAGTTGGTCTGCGGATCTCGATAGAAAAGGACTTTGCTTGTATCGACGGCACCGACGAGCAGAACGTCGATACCTTTCCTAATCCGCTCGCAGGGAAAAGCTGCTAGCATGCGAAACCTCGCACAATGTGCGTACCAATAACATCGGCAGAACGACCATGGAGCTTCAAGTTAACCAATCATTATCCTGGAGCAACGGAGACCTAAATTCCCGACGGATAGGCCTTAGCTGTTCGACATCACAGGAAGAGCTTAGCTGGCTGGCCGGTGAAATCCACGATGGGTTAGCCCAGTACCTTAGTGCGACTTACATAAAATTGTCCGTTGCTAAGGAGCTACTCTGTTCAGCACGTGGAGATCCGCTCTGCAATATCAACCAAGCGATCGAACTGGTTAAGCTTGGATTGGATGAGGTTCGTCGTTGCGCGCATGATTTGCACCCGGGCTCGATTAAGGAAACAATCTTGACGGCTGAACTCGAGCGGTTAGCCAAGCGTTGGGATGTTAATGGACGGTGGCAATGCCAGTTCCAGTCAGATAGCATACCGGAAAACAAGATCTCAAGCCGAGCAAAACACGAACTCCTACGAATTGCCCAGGAAGCAATTCACAACGCCGCGCGTCATGCCGATCCTACAGTCATTCGCGTGACTCTACGATGGCAGCCGCCAGACCTTGTTCTCAAGATTACAGACAATGGAAAAGGCTTTACTGGTAGTCCTTTGCCAAATAGTGACGGCTTCGGGCTACACAACATGCGGAGACGCGCGGAACAAATTCACGGAAAATTAAAAATCCAGACACACGCTGGCGGAGGAACTAGCATCGTCGTTACCCTGCCGGTTCTTAACAAATATGAGGCCCGAGCACGAAGACAGCCGTAAGATCACGGTCGTAATCGTCGATGATCATCCGGTCATCCGAGAAGGACTAACCGAAATTCTGAATGCAGAGAACGATATAAGCGTGGTCGGTCAAGCGGCCGACGGCAATGAAGCCTGTTCGGTTTATAAACAGCTTTCGCCCCAGGTCATGATCTTAGACCTTCGACTGCCGAAGATGTCCGGACTACAAGTCCTTCGCGAGTTAGTCTCTCTTAAAGAACCACGCCCGCGCGTTATCATCATGACATCTTTCGATTCTGACCATGCTATCCGTCAAGCGGCGCGAGCCGGCGCCAAAGCATTCCTCCGCAAAATGTCCGACCCTCAACAAATCCGTGAAGCCGTCCGTCGGGTGGCTCGAGGTGAAACGTTTTTCCCGCCCGATATCGCGCTTAGGCTTGTTGAATCAATGAGCAAACCCCAGCTCTCGTCTCGAGAAATCCAGGTCCTGGAAACATTGGCGAACGGCAAAAGCAACAAAGAGATCGGCGCTGCGCTCTATATCACCGAGAGCACAGTAAAACATCACGTGAAATCCATTCTAAAGAAGCTAAACGCCGCTTGCCGAACGGAAGCGATTACCATCGCTGTTAGACGCGGCTGGTTGCAAATAAACGGCTTGTTGCCCAATTAGCCCTCACAACACAATACATAAAGATCACAGAGGACACAAAGACACAAGGAGAGAGAAGATTTTTACAGAAGGAAACGAAGGCAACGAAGATGTTCTAAGCTGGGGCTGTCTTCGCTAGACGTCTGTATACCATAAAACACCCTCGTTTGCTTCGTTAGCTTCTGTAGAAAATCTTCTCTCTTCTTGTGTCTTTGTGGCCTTTGTGATCTTTCCGTACTGTGCTAATCGAATTCGGCAACAGGCCCTAACCTAGCGACACCCTACTCCCAAGAGCCAGACGAGGCCGACTCCGCGATGACGCCACCCCCCTTCAACACCGCGGAGACAGACGTTTGCCGATCGATTGCAGAACGCTAGCCGCTAGCACCAGCACGCGCCAGGTCTGCTTGCTCAATAGCATTTTGCTCACATGCCAGATTCCCGGTGGCTTCGCTTTCCGCGCCTCAGCCAGACCTTCTTGGATTGCCGGTCGCAGAGCTTCTAGAAGCTCTGGTTCGATGGCGTCCGCCACGTTTGCCAGGATAATCACGTTACGCAGGCCGCGGATCATTTCCGGCTGATTCACGACGTTAACCAGAATCCCTAAGACCTTCTCACTCGAACC
>JAFAIO010000239.1 GCA_019236675.1 Verrucomicrobiota bacterium | reverse complement strand
AATCCTGGCTGGCCTTGAAGAACTTCAATCGCGTCGACGTGAATCGCCCAGTTCTGTTGTTCGGGCTGCTGTTCGTCCTTCTTTTCGATTGGGGCCGGCGTTTTGCCGTCGTCGCTGGTGGTGGTCTGGAGCGAGTTGTCCTGCGCCTTGGCAGTGAAGGTGGACTGCATGCCGATGGCCAAAATTATGCCGAGCAGGAAAGAAAAGCTCGCGGAGTTAGTCATAGAGAGGTATAAGCGCGCTGCCAACTTAGCACCAACAAATAATATTAGCCTCATCTAATTCCGTCCTCCGTTGCAATCTGTGGCTTGATTGCGCCGGCAAGCTCAACTTGGCAAAGCAACGAATTTCCAAAAGCGAATCTTCCATGATCAAGGAAAGGCCCTATCTGATAGGTCCTGCCTTACTAGTGTCAAGTGACGTTCCCTTGACACGCCCGAGGGCATGCCCGGGTTCTCTTTGCCACCCCATGAGTCGCGTGCACCCCGCGAATCGCCGACACGGAACAATGGTATTTGTTTTATCATTCTGCGCCGAGCGTAGTTGCCCCCGATTAGGAATACCTGGCCGCGAACATTAAAGCTTCGTAATTATTCCGTTAACCAAAAAGTGATGCGCTCAATAACGTTTCTTGTCTGGCTGATTTCGGTTGTGCCGGCCACGGCGGCGCCTGAGCATACGCTTCTGAATATTGCTGTCCAAGCCGCCAATTGGATCTTGTCTCGCGAAGTCGATGAGGGTCCAAAGACCGCTTATTGGCCCAGTCGAGAAGATCTTTCTCTCGATGAAAAGTGCGACCTTTATTACGGAAACGCCGGCGTGCTGGTGTTCTGGCGTGAGCTACACCGCGTGACCGGGCAGAGAGAGTATGCGGAGGCAGCGCAACGCGCCATCGATTTTCTGGATCAGAATCTCCCACAGGTAAAGCTTTATGGCCTGTACGATGGACTAGCCGGCATCGCATTCTCGCTCGCTCAAGAAACGGACAATCCACAAGCTTCGGCCGCTTGCTCTCACGCTGTCGATTACTTGATCCAAGGCGCTAAGAAACAAGCCAACGGGGGTGTCCGTTGGAACGACGACAACGATATTATGAGCGGTTCCGCCGGTATTGGCCTGGCGCTATTGGCGCTGGGCCAGGAGCAGCATCGGCCTGAACTAGTCAGCCTCGCTGTGGAAGCTGGAACCGACCTCTTGGCGAGATCTGTCACCGCTGCACAGGGCCGTTACTGGTTGCATCAGATAGGAGCCGAAAAGCAATATCCAAACTTCGCGCACGGCACAGCCGGCATCGCTTATTTTCTCTTGAAGCTCTATGAAGAGACGGGCGAAAGCCATTTTCTAGATGGCGCCATGGATGGCGCAAAGTACTTAACCTCGATCGCATCTTTGAAACCGGCCACTCGTTGCCTGGTGCCACACGATTTACCGGAGCAAAACGATCTTTTCTATCTCGGCTGGTGTCATGGTCCTGCCGGCACAGATCGATTTTTTTCTGAGCTGTTCGCCGTTACCGATGATTCCCAATGGAAAAGTTTCGCTGATGCCGCCGCCCAGTCGGTCCTGCATTCCGGGATTCCAGAAAAGCAGACTCCTGGCTATTGGAATAATCTTAGCCGCTGCTGCGGCGCAGTCGCGGTAGGTGAATTTTTCTTAGCGCGTTACCGGTTAAATAAAGAATCAGCCGACCGGGCGTTCGCGATTCGAATTGGAGAATATTTGAAAAGCCGCGCGCAGGCCGATAGCGGCGGCTTGATGAAATGGATCCAAGCAGAAAACCGGATTGAACCCGAAAACGTGCAGGCTCAGACCGGCCTGATGCAAGGCGCAGCCGGCATCGGCTTGTTCTTCATCCATCTTGCTGAATTAGACGGGACCGCCGAAGCCCCGAAGCGGTTTCCTGATTCGCCCTGGTAGCGTTGGAGGAAACCATTTCGGGGAGGCGGACACGAGTGAGCAGTAAGCAGTAAGCAGTAAGCAGTGAGCGGTAAGCAGTATTACCGCCGACAGCTAAAGACAGGAACTCTTCTCAACCAGTCAAAACAGAGCCTATCCGCCTGGTCGCCAGAAGCCCCGTTTTCACTGCTTACCGCTTACTGCTCAGCGCTTACGTGCCGCCACCTCCCACGCCTCACTTTCCCACCTCAACGGTTCACCGTGGTCATCAACTCAGGCGCATACCGTTCGCCGGCAACTTTCAGTTCGCCGAAGGTCTCATTTGTCTCCTTCAGATCCGCCTCAGTCAGCTGCACCGCTAAAGCTCCCATGTTGTCTTCCAGATACTTCACTCGCTTCGTACCGGGGATCGGAATCATCTCGTTGCCCTGAGCTAGAACCCAGGCCAAAGCGAATTGGGCCGGTGTACAGTTCTTCTTCGCGGCCAGCTTTTTCACGGCCTCAGCGAGTTTGAGATTCGTTTCAAACACCTCCTGGGCAAAACGAGGATTGGTTAAACGCCAATCGCTCGGGTCGAGATCGGAAGGCTTTTGAATCGCCCCAGTCAAAAAGCCGCGCCCCAAAGGACTGTAAGGAACAAACGCGACCCCTAGTTCCCGGCACGTAGCCAGCACTCCATTGGTTTCGACGTCACGCGTCCAAAGGGAATATTCACTCTGCAGCGCCGCGACCGGATGAACTGAGGCTGCTCGACGAATCGTTTCCGGATGCGCTTCCGAGAGGCCGATGGCCCGTATTTTCCCGGCTGCCACCAGTTCCTTCAGCGCTCCGACGGTCTCTTCGATCGGCACATTCGGGTCAACCCGGTGTTGATAGTACAAGTCGATGTGATCAATGCCTAACCGGCTGAGACTTCCATCGCATGCCCGACGGACGTTATCGGGCGAACTATCAAGGTCGCCGGTCCGCAGGCCGTTTACCAATTTGAAGCCGAACTTCGTTGCCACCACCACGCTTTCGCGCGGCACCTCCCGGAGAAATGTCGCCAGCAATTCTTCGTTTGTGTAAGGACCGTAAATTTCGGCGGTATCAAAAAAATTGCCGCCTAATTCAATGTATCGCTGCAGAACCCGAACAGATTCTGCTTCATCACTGGGTCCGTAAGCCCAGGTCATCCCCATGCAGCCTAGCCCGAGCGCGGAGACGTTGATGCCGGAACTACCAAGCGGACGAAAAGGAATAGATGCCATAGGGGTTATTCGATGGGTTGATGGGTTGATGGGTTTGTTTATCTTGAGCGCCTTGTCAATGGGTTAGAAAGGAAACGTAAGCGGCATACAGGCTCGCTAATTCTTTCCGCTTGCGACGCGCGCAGCTTGTCGGCGCAGTATCGAACCCCCAAACCGTGGAAACGATTAAGGAGGCCGGACTAGAACGGATAAGCGCCTTCCAGCCGTCGCTATAGCTAGGGCGAGCAAGCTTACTATTCGCTTCTGAGTTAATTCTCACAACGCCAACATACCGTCCCTGAAGAACTCCTCTCTCGGGCTATTGCTGACCCTGTCGGATTCTTGCGGAAAAGCGCCGCCTTGTGTTCCGCGATGATTGGTGGTAGGCCGTTCACCCTGTGAAAAAGGAAGCAGGAATCGTGGGTATGCTGCTGTTTCTCCTATCGCCTTATGCATCGCTGGGGGATCCGACGCCGGAGCCAACTCCGGCTCCCGAGGTTATTCCGACGCCACAGAAGAATTCGTCCGGTTTGGAGCGGGCCATAGAAGCCTACAGTAACGTGATTCGCGATACTCCGGATTCTGTCGGCGCCTACGCTTTAAGAGGAGCGGCCAAATACGCCAAGGGAGATTACGACGGTGCTCTAGCTGATGCAGAGCAGGCGCTCATTCTTGATCCTCATTGCATATCGGCGTTGAACACCCGGGCAAATATCCGGCAAAGAAAAGGGGATGTTAGCGCCGCTATCGAGGACCTGACTGCCCTCACCTCAGAGACGCCGAAAGCCGTTCAAGCGTGGGCTACCCTTGGCTTCCTCAGAACGAACAAGGGCGATTTAGATGGAGCTCTCAACGATTTTAACATCGTGATCGCGTTAGCACCCAACCTGAAGGAAGCGCTGGAATATCGGGCTACTATTTATATGCGCAAATCCGCCTACCGAGACGCGCTACAAGATTTGAATCGCGCTATCGATCTGGATCCGTCCTTTTCGATCGCGTTTGTTTCCAGAGGCGACTGTGAGCTGCAGCTGAACGAGCTCGATGCTGCCCGAAACGATTACCTTAGAGCAATCGAACTTGATCCGGTTTCCGGGATAGCGATTCAAGGGCTGGGATTGGTTGCTCTGCACGCTCAGGACGCGAAAACGGCTCTTAATTATTTTAACCGGGCAAGTCAGTTGAACACTTTTCCGCGGGGCTATATCGCGAGGTCGGTAGCAGAGATCGCGCTGGGAGCTTATCACGAAGCCATCGTGGACCTTTCCCAAGCGGAGCATGTGGACCCGAAAAACCAGGATGGCCCAGAAGCCTTGCTTTGGGTGGCGAGGGCGCTGAGCGGCGACGTGGAAAGCGCTAACGCCGAATTGCGCGCCTATCTGGATGAAAGGAAGAGTACGGACGATTGGGGACTGAAAAGAGCGCAGTTCTTACTCGGCGAGATCGATGAAGACCTTTTCCTGCACAAAATGGCCCGAGCGCCGGTACAGCTCTGTGAGGCGTACTTTTATTCCGGCGTGAAACGTTTACTAGCCGGCAACAAGTCCGGGGCCATCGATTTGTTTGATACCTGCACCCGATTCGAGATTCACAGCTTCGTTGAGGACCAGTTGGCTCGGATCAAGCTAAAGGAGCTAGCCAAAAAGCCTGGGGAGTGAGGGGCGTGTGGGCGTTTCGGCGTGTGGGCGCAGTCACCGATGGGACCTACGAGGCCTAAAGCACCTATGTGATCACACCCATAGGTCCCATGCGTCCCATATGTCCCATCCGGTTCTAGCAGGTCGGGCACGGCTGATAGGCCGTCACGCGTTTCGCCCGGTCGTGCGCTATTCCTTCAAGGACGCGATATCGATCACGAACCGATATTTCACCTGGCCTTTGATGGTACGTTCCCAGGCCTCGTTGATCTGTTGGATCGGAATCACTTCCACGTCCGACGTGATGCCGTGTTCGGCGCAATAATCCAGCATTTCCTGAGTCTCGGGAATACCGCCGATCATCGATCCCACGAGGCTCCGGCGTTTTGGCACGAGGCTAAAACCCGATACCGGAAGCGGATTTGGCGGGAGACCCACCAGCACCAATACTCCGTCGGTCTTCAATGTCGTGAAATAAGGTTCCAAGTCGTGCTGCGCTGAAACGGTATCGATGATGACGTCGAACGATTTTGCCAATTTGTTAAAGGCATCCGGATCGGTGGTGAGGACAAATCGCTCGGCGCCGAGGCGTTTTGCATCTGCTTCTTTGGAAGGCGATGTGCTCAGCATGGTCACTTCCGCGCCGAATGACGACGCTAACTTCACTGCCATGTGCCCAAGTCCGCCCAGGCCGAGAACCGCGACTTTGTGTCCCGGCCCCACCTTCCAATGGCGAAGCGGCGAGTAAGTGGTGATGCCCGCGCATAACAGAGGCGCTACTCCTTCCAAACTCAGCTTCGGCGAAACCGACAACACGTATTTCTCATCGACGACGATCTGGGTGGAATAACCACCATAGGTCGGCGTTTTCTTGTCTTGCTCGTAACCGTTGTAGGTCGGGCTCATCCCTTTGTCGCAATACTGCTCCAAGCCGGCCTTGCATTCCGGACACTCCCGACAGGAATCCACAAAACACCCGACTCCGGCCAGATCGCCTGCTCTGAATTTAGTTACGTGATTCCCAGCTTTGATCACGCGTCCGACAATCTCGTGACCGGGTACCATCGGATAGATAGAACCACCCCACTCGTCGCGAGCTTGGTGAATATCGGAATGGCAGACGCCGCAATATAAAATGTCGATTTGGACGTCATGCGGGCCAACTTCGCGTCGCTGAAAACTGAATGGGCCCAACGGATCAGTTGGGCTATTAGCGGCATAAGCCTTTGTATTATTCATTGCTGTAGTATTGCTCCCATTTTATCGGTTTTGCGAGTGCAGCTAAGAAACGAGTCCCGCCGGCCATGAAGTCGCCGCCTCAACCCGGAAGCCTCTCTCGCGTTGGATAACTACAGCAGGTCGTATCCCTCCTGCTGTCGGGGTTTTGCTATTCCTGTTGGGCTTTTGCTGAAAAGTTCCCGACACGACGCCCAGAAAAAGATTTGACGCTCAGCTTAACGGAATAACCTCGATCGATTTTACCTGGCGTACCCAGCGAGCAGGATGGCTATCTCCGGGGATGACGACCCGAAATGGCGCAGCGTTATCCGGCAATGGTTGACCGTCCTGCTTATAAGCGAGGATGATCGAACGATCGTTGAATCCGGGATCAAATTCCGCCAACGCGAACACGACGGAATAGTTGTCATTTCCGGTGATCCGAACGACGAGGCTCAACGCCTTACCTCGTAACGATTCGCCCGCCGGAGCACCTACTAAGCCAAGGATATCGTGAATTAAAACACCAGAGTACCGATGTTTGTTCTGGTGATCCGAAGCTTCAACTTCCGTCACCGCCAGTTTCCCCAGCTCATCGGTCTCAAGGGACACCTTCTTATCTTGATAGGAAACCAGTAGCGCATCCCCCGCCAGCGCTGCCTGAACGCAAACCAGAGCAAGAAAAGTTACCATCCATGTTTTCATGATTTCCGGTGATGTTACTCGATCCATTGCGCAGTCGCATCTGCACTGCGGCCGGGAGCCGTCACGCTGCCCAGGAGGGGTGGCCACCCCTTCGGCCTCGCAAGCGAGGGAGCGCTCCACTGGTGTCGCGGCTTTCACCTTTCACCTTTCACTGATCACTAATCACTTGCCTCTCCTCCCAACCCAGTTCTGCTTAAGCGCCATGACAACCGCCGGCACCAAGATCATCGAGGCGCGTGGAGTCAAAAAAAGTTTTGGTGACGTTGTGGCGCTTCACGGCTGCGATCTGGAGGTCCTGGAGGGTGAGTGCATTGGTCTACTAGGACCAAACGGCGCCGGGAAATCGACGTTTATCGGTTGTCTGTACGGAGTCGTTGACCGAACCGGCGGCGAACTTTTGGTATTCGGTCTCGATCCCGCGAACGATGCTCGTGCGATCAAGGGACGAATTGGGGTTGTGCCACAGGAGAACGCATTGGATGAAGCCCTAACCGTTTTGGAAAACATGCAGCTCTACGCGCGGTTCGTCGGGCTGGCCCGAAGGACCGCCGCGCAACGGATCGATGAACTGCTCACGCATATGGCGCTGGAGCATAAGCGAGATGCCCCTATCCGGTCGCTCTCCGGTGGAATGAAACGGCGACTGGCTTTCGTGCGTGCACTTTTGGTGGATCCCGAGCTGCTAATTCTCGACGAACCAACCACTGGTCTGGACCCGACAGTCAGACACTTGATTTGGGAACGTGTGCTCGGGTATCGCGACGAAGGTAAGACCGTTTTGGTGACTACCCATTACATGCATGAGGCGGAGCTGCTCTGCAATCGCATCGTCATTCTGGACAACGGCCGAGTCATCTCGATGGGATCTCCCCGAGAGTTGATCGATGAACATGCACCCGGTTTCGTCGGATACTTTCCGCTAGAAACCGAACAGCGGCTCCGCGCCCATCTCTCCTCGAATTGGACGACTTTCGAACAAGGTCGTCAGTTCTGCATTCGGACACCGAATTTCGAAGATTTGACGGAATTACAAAAGGCAACCGGCATTAATGCGGTCCAACTACGCCCTGCCAGCCTGGAAGATGTTTATTTGAAATTAACTGGTCACAGATTGGACGAGAACGAATGAATACGAAATTTAACCACAGAGACACAGAGAACACAGAGGATAATTCACCACAAAGGCACAAAGGACACGAAGGTAAAACTTTATCCGGACAGATATGCATTTGCAGACCCGTCTTTGTGTCCTTTGTGCCTTTGTGGTGAAATCCTTCTTCAACTCACATGCCCCTCTCCACCACTTTTCGACTCGCCTGGCATGTAGCGGTTCGCAATTGGGTCGTTTATCGAAAAGACTTCATTGCGAATATTTCGCCGACTTTAGCGGATCCAGCCCTGATCTTAGCCTCCCTCGGCATGGGGCTCTCGCCGTTCATTGGTCGGATTGGCGGCCACAGTTACGCTCAATTTCTTGCGCCGGGCCTGGTGGCAACGACTGCTCTATTCACGGCGTTTTTTGAATGCAGCTATGGGTTCTATATCCGGATGACGTTCGAGTCGGTCTTCAAAGCGATGCTCACTACCTCCATTGGTGTAGTCGACATCGTTGTCGGAGAGTTTATTTGGTTAGGCATTCGCGCCGGTCTCATGGCTACCGGAGTCGCGTTGGTTCTATTGGTAATTGGTCTGGTTCCTAACCCGCTCGGCGCCTTCTTCTTTCCCGTCATCGGTGCGCTCTTGGCCTTGCCATGCGGTGCGATCGGACTCCTATCATCAGCCTGGGTCAGGAACATTAACCAATTCCAAAGCGTGTACTCGTTTCTGATTGCGCCTATCTTTTACCTGTCTGGAGTTTTCTTCCCCCTGAGCAATAATTCCTGGTTGGGTGTCGCAGTCCAATTCTCGCCGTTTTATCACGGAGTCCGCTTGCTACAGATGAGCAGCTGGGGTGAATGGAATGGGACGGAACTGGTCTTCCATTTAGTAGCGCTGATTGCGTTTACTCTTGCGCTCGGTTGGCTTGCGCTTGGTCAGATCAGGAAGAAGCTGATCCTGTAGGTTTTGGTATCTGAAAGGACTTGAGGACTCATCCCCGGGCACCACTCCACCACTCCAATACTGCATGACCCATGACTCCCAACGGTTCGGCGATCTTAAAGGCCCAACAAGACGCCCTACCGTTTCGGAGTCCAGCTCTCCGCTAAGACGTAAGGTTTTTCGGGAGCCTCGCCCTACCAACACTCCATTACTCCAACACTCCACTACTCCAACGCTCGATTAATTACCCATGAGACCAGTTATCTTCGATACTGATATCGGCACAGACGTTGACGACATTCTAGCGCTCGCGGTTTTGGCGAAATCGCCCGAATTAGAACTGATTGGTGTTACTACAGTCTACGGAGATACACGACTTCGCGCTAGAATCGCAAAAGTCACTTGTGACTTACTCGGATGCGCTGACACCGCGGTATTGATCGGCGAAAAGGAGACGCTAGCGCGGCGCCAGATTGCCTGGGCTGGCCATGAAGGATACGGGGTTCCTCACCTGGACAAAGCGGAGGTACCAGCCATACCCGGAGCGGTAGATTATTTATTGGATGCGGCAAACCGTTTTGCTGGCGATCTCGAGGTTTTGGCTACTGGTCCGTTGACCAACATTGCCACCGCTATAATAAAGGATGCGCCTGGCTTTTCTAAGATCAAACATCTGTACCTGATGGGTGGCGCCTATTGGCTGGATCGCCCCGAGCACAACATCAAGAGCGATCCTGAGGCCGCCAAGATCGTTTTCGAATCGGGAATTCCAATCACTGCGATCGGGCTAGACATTACTTTAAGAGTTCTACTAGACGCGAACGACGTTCGACAAATCGCGCAACTCCGTAACGGGGTCGGCGCGTTGCTTGAAGACCAAATTTTGAGGTGGTGGGAACTGAGAAACATCACTGCGAATCACCCGCACGATCCCCTCGCCGCTTTAGCGATGGTGCGTCCCGACCTATTCATTTTCGAGAACTGGGATGTCGACGTAACTAAGGACGGTCGTACTGAAGGCTTAACCCGCCTTCGCGAACCAAAAAAAGGCAAGACCCGAATCGGCGCCGATGTTTTCGCGAGGACTGCGCAGAAGGAAATCGTTAAGCGGATCGTTGGAGCGTGAGGCGAGGAGTCAGGAGTCAGAATCCAGGAGGGGGCGTGTGGGCGAGGTAGGGCGAAGATCTCGGCGCGAACGTGACGGGTCTAACATCTTTGGAGGTATCGCGCCGGATTTGAGCCGTTGGCACGTGGTGTGGCCTCACCGCTGATGCCTTGGAATAGCGACTCTGCCGCGCGAGCTTCATTGGTTGATCGCTACGCCATATGCGCGGCTCAAATCCGGCGCGGAATCAATCTGCCAGAATGGCTGCGCGTTGGGCGCGCCGAGATCTTCGCCCTACCGGGGCCTTTCACGCATTCGCCCAAAGCTGCTCTGGCTCCTTTCCCTAGACCATTCGCCCAACGCAGGCTACACTCTTGAGGCTCGTGAAAGATTTACCCTCCCACGGTCCGGATGATGTCGCTCTAAAACAGCAGTTTTTCGATTTCCTGCTCGAGCACGCGGCAGACCAAATTTATTTCAAGGATGAGGAAGGCCGATTCATTTGTGCGAGTCGCGCTGTCGCCGAATTCATGGGCGTCCGCAGCTCCGTCGAACTGATCGGTAAAAGTGATTTTGATTTTTGGTCGGAGCAGACTGCCCGGGAAGCAGCCGCGGACGAAAGACGCATTATGGAGACCGGCCAACCACTGATCGGCAAAGTTGAACGGTTAGTTTACCCGAGCGGCCGTGTTACCTGGGACTACACCAGCAAATTGCCGCTCAGAAATGCGGCCGGTGAAGTGATCGGGATCTTCGGGGTCAATAGAGATTTCACTGCCATCAAGCGGATGGAGGATGCCCTGGAAGAGGAGCGCAACCGCCTCCGAGTAACCAGCGCCGATTTAGCCGCCAAGAACGCCCAACTCGAAGCAGACCTGCGCATGGCTCGTGAAGTCCAGTTGGCGCTACTGCCTCGCGAATATCCCGATTTTAACGCGCACGACGTTGCTGGGAGTACCCCATTTAGTTTTGCTCATTATTATCGCCCGGCTGCAGCAGTGGGAGGCGATTTCTTTGACTTCTTCCCGGTGTCGGAAAGCCGGGTGGGCATCTTCATTTGCGACGTCATGGGCCACGGCTTGCGGGCCGCTTTGATCACCGCCATCATTCGAGCTCTGTTGGAGGAGCTTCGCCCGGTAATGGCCAACGCCGGCCGATTTCTCAGCAGCCTAAACTTACGGCTGCGTGCCATCTTGGAACGGGTCGAGGAACCGTTTGTAGCTACCGCATTTTATCTCATTGTCGACGCGTCTACGAAAGATGCCCAGTTTGCCAACGCAGCCCACCCGGTGCCAGTGCGGCTCAGGCGAGAAACCCCAGGAGCAGAACCGATCACGCAAGACCACACAAAGATTGGGCCGGCCCTCGGTATTTTCGACGAAATCACCTATCCTACCTTCACTTGCCCCTTTGAACCCAAAGACTGTCTCGTCCTTTTCACCGATGGCCTCTACGAGGTGGATTCACCGGAGGGAAAAGAATTCGGTAAAAGCTCGCTCATTTCGAGCCTCAACCGGCTGGCAACTCTGCCAGTAGAAAAGCTGTTCCCGGCCATCGTTCATGAGGTCTGTCGCTTTTCGGCGCGAGAACACTTCGACGACGACGTTTGTATGGTCGCCGTGGAACGGAGAGACCACACAGGAGGTCCGGAAACGCACGGGAACGCCGGCTAGCCGACGAAACGGCGAATGGGCGAGTGGGCGAAGCCGTCACCGATTCGCCCGTTCGCCCATTCGCCGTTTCGCCCCGTTCCCGGCGCTAATAATGTATCTTGTCCGTCTTAGCCTGATACTGCTTCCAAACTACGATCGCCTCGTCCCGCAATAGTTGAGTGAGTTTGATTGATCGTTGCTCCTTTGGAAGAGCCAACTGTTCGTAGATGGGCCGGTCATCGAAATTGCCGTATTCGAATGCGTCTTCCACGGACGCGGCGTAAAATACCTGTTCGATACCAGCCCAATAAGAAGCGGCTAAACACATCGGGCACGGCTCGGCCGAAGTGTACAAAACACAATCGGTGAGTTTAAAGCTTTGCAGGGTAACGCTCGCGCTACGGATCGCCTCCATCTCAGCGTGCCACGTTGGATCGTGACTGGCCACCACCCGGTTCATCCCCTCGGAAACGATTTTACCGTCCTTCGCAATCAGAGCGCCGAATACCCCACCGGTACAATACTCCAGCGACGCCCGGCGTGAGAGTTCAATGGTTCGACGAATAAAACTTTCATGGTCTTTTTGCGTTACGTGGTCAGTCATAAGATCGGACAGTTGGCGGGTATCCTATTACCCAAGACGTTTCGATAGCGAATTTTGTTTCGGCGGGTTTGTTTGGCGAGAGCCGAATCACAGCAGAATCCGGTCCACATCTTTCGCCGTTGGACGTCAACTTTCGGTGCAATTGACCCCGTGTGTACGCATCTATCAAAAGGCGAACAACATTGACCGCTAACTTAGTCCCCTATAAAAATCGCGGTCGATTCTGTAAACCAGGTTGAATTCTTCACTTATGCGGATCTCGAAAATTTATCCAGGAATTGCAGCCATTTCGTTGCTGAGTCTTGCTTCGGCCCTCCAAATCTGGGCTCAAGAAAACGGCGGAGAAGTCGAATCGTTTAATCGGAGCTTAGGCCTCGAGGGAATGGGTACGGACCTGGCAAGTGTCGAGCACGAACTTGAGCACGGCACCCCGGCGAACACGCCCGAAACCTCGAACACCCAGAACCCGAAGAAGGGATCGGTACAAAAGAGAGCGCCGATTCAACCGACTGAATCATTTAGCAACCTCGCGTTCCATGCGAACCCAGCTGTTACCAATACGGTGCGGTCCTTTTATGTTTCCAGGATGAATGCGGCAGCATTGGTCAACGCGCCTAACTACGATGCCTTGATCGATCGGTTCGATGAGAGATTCGCCAACTACGGATATTCCAGGCACAACGTAGGAGACACGGTAGCAGGCTACATGATCGTAACCTGGGAAATTCTGCATAACGCTGACGCCTCTAACACGCCGATGGGAATTCGCAGAGTGCGAACCGCCGTTTGCCAAGTACTTGAGAAACGAGGGAAAGCCGCCCGGCTGACGAGCGAGAACAAACAAAAGATCTCCGAACTTCTCAAGTGCTTGGCTGAACTTGGTATCCAACAGGTAAGGCAAGGGCGTCAGACCAATAACCAGGCGTCGATACTGCAAGCGGAGAATCTGCTCACTCAATTTCCGCGCAGTCTCGGTATCGATCTGCGGCAATACCGGCTGACGGACCAAGGGTTCATCAACGGATAGTGGATAACGGTAGGGATGACCTCCCGCTGATCCGAGTTTACGCGTGACATCCGCCCAGACGGATGAGCGGGAGCTCATCCCTACCAAGCTAACTTGCATGTAGCCCAATCTCAGATTAACTGTTAGCTAGCTAGAAAGAGAGAGTTCGATTGGATATCTATCTATCGTGCTTGATTGGCGGGGCGGTTGCCTTGGCAGTTCTCGCCTTGTGCGGATTGGGATTTCATCAAATTGGAATACGTTCCGGTGGCGGCCATACCGCAAACGCACCTGGCGGACATGTCCACCACTTAACGGCTCACCAAACCGGCCATCACTCGTCCGGGCGCAATACCCTAGCTAACCAACCAGTAAGCGTTTTAATCGCCGGACTCCTAACTTGGCTCTCGCCGGCCTACCTTGCCGGAGCAACTATCGGGTTCGGCGCAACCGGCACTCTATTAGCGCCTATCCTTCATGGTTGGCTACAGTTAGTCGCTGCTGTGGTAGGTGCTGGTCTGATCTGTTTTTTTTGCATCCGGCCGCTGTTAACAGCTGTCCAAAAATGGGCTTCATTACCCGCTAAGACGTTAACTGACGCCATGTTGGAGAACGGCACCGCCGTCACCGATTTTGATTCAAAAGGGTATGGATTGGTCCGACTCAATCTCGATGGCCAAGTCGTTCAATTACTAGGTCAATTGCCCCCGGAAGAACAATCAGGCGCTCGAGTCCGTTCCGGGGAGACACTTTTTGTTCGTTCCGTCGATCCCGCTAAACAACGCTGTATTGTTTGCCGGACTAACGGCTCGATTTTGGCCAAGTACTAAGATTTAGCCCTTATTTTAACTTGGTCTCCCGCCACAAAAAACGAAAATCCCTATGCTTCAACACCCTCTGTTCGGCGTCGCCATCGTTGCCGCCGTTCTCATTTTCGCGGCGTTTTTAATTCCCGCGTTCATTAAAGCATTTTTACGAGACGTGTCCTCCGGCACCATTCGCATGGTTACCTGGTGGGGCGGTAGTATGAAGATCTACCGCGGTCCCGGAAAGAGCTTTGAATTGCCGATACTCACAAACGGCACCACCATCTCAAGTAAGGCGATCAATGTTGACCTCGATATCACGGACCAAACCGCTGATGTCGATCGGTCCGGCGTTCCTAATCCCATCAAGGTCCGGGTGTTGGCCAGCGCTATCGTATCTGTTGGTGATAGCGATGAATTGATTAAAACGGCGGCCAACCGATTTTTCGCTAAGACAGACGACGAACAAATGTCAACGCTGACTGACCTGCTTTCTTCATCCGGTCGTCGGGCGGTTAACCTACTAACTCATGATCAGCTGTTCAGCGCGAAGTCAGGAGGAAAAACCGCGATACTGCCTGACCGCGAACCGCAGGTCAGCCTTCCGGCCACAGTCAGTATGGAGGAAGATGATGACCCACTAGCGATCATTATCCGCAAGGCGTGTTCCCGCGAGCTCACCGACCTCGGTTTAGTCTTCAACTCTCTGAACATTAAGGTGGTACAGAGCGAAGTAGCAGAAGCTCGGCGACGCCAGTCTGCCGCAGAGGCGACCGCCAATGCCGACATCGTGGCTGCCAATCAGAACCGGCGGGCCAAAGAAGCGCAGCTGGAAGCAGAACGATCGATCTCTGACAAACAGCGGGAACTCGAGCAGACCAAGTTAGCGAACGCGGTTCTTATAGCGGAAGCCGAGGCGAAACGCCAAGACGCATTAGCGGGCCAGAAAGAAAGCGAGTTACGCGCAACCCAAATTGCGCAAGCGAAGGCAGACTCGGAAGCGATTCAAATCGACGCGGAAGCAAAAGCCAAGGCCGAAGCGATCCGGATCACAACCGTTGCTACCGCTCAAGCCGAAGGAATCCACAAGGTAACCGAGGCGATTCGCGATGGCGGGGAGAATTATCTGCGTTATCGGCAAATTGAACTTTTGCCTGATATTGCTCCGGCCATTGCTCAAGCCCTAGCCCAAGCCAAGTTAGTTACCGTTCACAGTAGTGCGGAAAACGGCGACGCCGCATCGGCCACCACCGATTCGATTGCCAGTGTCATTCGCACCGTCCTTGCGGCCCAGATCGTGACCCGCGGCGGCTTGGTGGACGCCGGCCAGCAAACCAACCTGAACAACGACAACGATCGCACGGAGACGCCTGTTTCCAGGAGGGGCTAGAAGGGCGTGTCGGCGTATGGGCGTGTGGGCGTGTCCGCGAATGGGCTGGAGGGGAGCCGCTTTGGAGCGTCCCCGAGAGACCTGGCGACATTTGTCCCGGCGCGTTAATGACCGCCAATTGTTTTTAACAGGCGGCTCCCGCAAACGGCCCCAACGCGTGGTTTGTATCTTGGTGAACTAGACCGTTAAAAACATCGCGTTAGCGAATCGGCGCATCAGAGCTTCGGAAAAGTGTATTCACCGGATGGGTCCTTCTGCTTCAATGCTGTCACCTGGCCGTCTTTGATCAGAAATTCAAAAGTGAGATCTGCAAACTGCGGAGTTTTAAAGATTAAACCTTTTAATGGCGTCAGCGGAACAGCGGGCTGGCCGGACACCTTTAGCACCAGTGCCGAACGCTCGCCGTGAGATACCTCGATTTTCAAACCGTCTGGCATTTTGTATGTCCCGGTCAGCTCGAGCAGTAATTTCGGATCGATGGCTGGCGGTTTCCGGGTAAAAGTGGCTTCGGCTTCATCAAGAGATATGACAGCTTCATTGATATCGCCCTGTGGATCCGTGCGGAAGTTGACCGACCACTTGCCGTCCTGTTCGTCGTCTGGCGTGTCAAACCGGTCGTAGTGAAAATGTGTTAAGGGTAATCGGATCTTGTGAAAATCGAACTGCAGCTGGTTGTCCTTAAGACTGATGTGTAAGTCGCCGTAGGCCGAATTCTCGTAATCGGCAACATAATCAGCCAGTGCATGCGACGGCTGAGTATTCGGAACTTGGCCCTGGTTGGATTTAGCCCGGGCTTCGGTGCCGGCTTGCTTGTCATTCAGTCGCATCTGAACCTGGCGTTCGCTCCACGGGGTTAGATCCATGCCAAGCAGCCGCTCGTAGATATTGTACGAGACCACATTGATAAGGGGCCGCGTATGATCACCGATTGTTAAAACGATCACTCCGATGTGTTCCTGCGGCATCAAGGAGACTTGGGAATGAAACCCCGGAAGGGCGCCACCGTGAAATGATAGGAGGTGCCCACGATAAGACGCCGTCTCCCTGCCCATGCCGTAGGCGGAATTCAAAATCTCCGACCATCCCATCGAATCGAGTAGCGTGTTAGGTAACGCGATGGCCGGTTCCAGTGTCGCTTTCAACACCGCTGGTGGCAGAACTTGTTTTCCTTGGTATTTGCCGTCATTCATCAGCGCGATTAGCCAATGCGACATGTCGTCGATATTGGAGATGATCGCTCCGCAGGGCGCGACCCCCACAATGTCTTCGTAATAAGGAATTCGATAGATCTCGTTCGAATCGCGCTTCTCGGTAAAACCGACCCCGAAGTCCGGCTTCTTAAGCATGTCTGCGATGGTGTAGACCGTCGATCTCATGTCCAGAGGGTCAAGGAGGCGTTGCTGGACAAACTCTTCCCATGGTTTACCTGACTTCAGCCCGATGATGTAACCGACGGCGGAAAACATCAGATTGTTATAGAGAAAGGTCTGGCGAAGTGATTCCTGTGGCTCCAAGTAAACCAGCTTGTCGAAAAGTTCTTTGCGGGTGAAATCGGACTTATACCAAATCGTATCGTGCCGGGTGATTCCGGTGCGATGCGAGAGCATGTCCCGCAGAGTAACGGAGTTCGTTAGTTGATCATTAAAGAAATGGATTTCCGGCACGGAATCGCGCACGGGTTTATCCCAAGATAATTTTCCTTCCTCTACTAACATGCCGGCAGCAACCGCGGTGAACAGCTTGGTGTTAGAAGCAATTGGACACAGTGTTTCCGGTGTAAATGGCAACTTCTTTTCGTAGTCACGAAAACCGTATCCCTTCGCGAAAACCAACTTATCATTGACGACGATACCGACGCCAATACCGGGAGCGTTCCAGTCTGACAAAATCTTCGCCATGTAAGCGTCGAAGCCTGTCAGCTTTTGATTGACGTCGAGGTCCGTCGCAGCAGCACGACTGAATGCGGCCAGAAACAGAAAACCGGCAGTGATTGCCGCTCGGAATGATGACCTGATCATTGAAAGTATGCTGTAAAAATGCGCATGACTTATCGCCCAGAACTTAGTGTTGGCAATGTTTTCGGAGCAATGTGCCTCGCCTTCGCCAGCACTCCCATTCGCCGTTTCGCCCTTTCGCCCTTTCGCCGCATCGCGCCATTGCTATTGCTATTCGCGAAGCGCCGGCACAATCGTCCCCCTCACTTCCCCGAGCCCAATCCGATAACCGTCTCCTTGGGCATAGCCGGTCATAATCACGGTGTCACCATCCTCTAGGAACGCGCGTCGTTCACCGTTCGGTAATTCGAGCGGTTCTTTACCTGCCCAGGCCAGCTCCAACAAGCTCCCGTAACTGCTTTTTTCGTTGCCGCTCAGTGTGCCGCTGGCTAAAAGGTCGCCTGTTCTGAGATTACATCCCGTGACCGTATGGTGTGCCACCTGTTGGTTGATGCTCCAGTACATTTCTTTGAAGTTTGTGCGGCTGATTATGTGCGCCTCGGCCAGCGCTGCGGTCTGCAACTTGACTTCGAGTGAGATATCGTACGCGCAGGTTTCGCCTGTACTCAGATAAGGCAGAGGCGGTGGGTCCTGTTTCGGCCCGGCAACCCGGAAAGGCTGTAAGGCGGCCAATGGCACGACCCACGGACTGATGCTGGTTCCGAAATTCTTAGCCAGGAAGGGTCCCAGCGGAACATACTCCCAGCGCTGCAGATCTCGAGCGCTCCAATCGTTGACCAATACCAACCCGAACAGATGTTGCTGAGCATCCGTCACCGATATCGGCTCGCCCAGTGTGTTCCCCTGGCTGATGAAATAGCCGATCTCTAACTCGAAATCGAGTTCCAGACTTGGCCCAAAACCCGGAGTTGCTGCATCCGGGCGCTTGGTTTGACCTCGCGGCCGGCGAATCGGTGTACCGGAAACAACCAGGCTACTTGCTCTTCCATGGTAAGCGACCGGCAGGTGAAGCCAGTTTGGCAGCAATGGATTGTTTTTATCTCTGAAGATGCTGCCCACGTTGGTCGCATGCTGCTTTGATGAGTAGAAGTCCGTGTAATCTCCAACTGCCACCGGCAAATGCATCGTCAATTCTTGGACCGGAATGAGAGCGCGGGCGCGTAGCCGGGGATTCCCGGACAAAGTCGGAGTTTCAACATCAAGGAGGTATTGCAGAGTGGCTCTCACTTCATTCCAAACCTCTGAACCACAGGCCATGAACGCGTTTAAGGAGGGCTCCGCAAAAACACCGTAACTGGGCAACAACCCAGCTTCCGACAGAACCGATAAGTCCAGCACGTAGTCTCCAATCGCTACCCCCACTCGCGGCCCTTTCTCGCGGCCACTAAACACACCGTACGGCAGATTCTGTATCGGAAACGGATGGTCCACGGGAACAGGCAAGAAGCAAGGCACGGAAAAATCTCACGCAAAGACGCAAAGACGCAAAGGTAAGATCAGAGATTGAAGAACCTTTGGTGGGGCGAGGCTCCCGAACGTACGTACAATGGTCGCGAAGGATAGATGCGCACCCGACCTCTGGTATGGTTAGGCCGGAAAACGCGCCGAGCCGAGGTCGTGCGGTATACCCACGGCTCGGCACGTTTCATGGCGTAGCAACGTTAATCTGCCTCCGAATACCAAGTGCTTCGGAAAGGCGATGGGTTGTTCGGAAGCCTCGCCCCACCAAAGGCAATCAATCTCTGATCGAATCTTTGCGGCTTTGCGTCTTTGCGTGAGATTTTTCCGTTCTTCCGGATCTGGCTTAGTCCACCCAGCCTAGCCTCTTGAGATCATCCAAGGGTTCATCAACGCTGCAGCTACCAAAACCGACAATCAAATGGCGTAAGTCTTCAATCAGTTCGGTTCTAATTGGCAAGTCTAGCCATCGAGCAACGTTCCCGCTGAAAACGAAATCTTTGCTTCGTTCGTCGGCGAGAATCGTCTCAATATTTTTTGCGGGCAGGCGGCAGGTGTGAGCAAACATCGCTGCCATTAGTACGTTGATAAATCCGTGCATGTGAACGCCGAGTTCATTGTTCCAGTGACGTAAAGGATGATGGAGTCCGGCGGTAAACTTTATCGGCACCCGATGATCGCGCACCGTTGCTAAGACCTCGGCGACCTTAGATATGGATGGGAAAGCATCGGGAACTGTGCCCCCCATACGTAACTTTATTCCGCAGAGAGATAAGCGATGACGTTGAATAGCGGCTATCGTCGCAGCCAGCTCTTCCCTAAAGGAACTGTCACCCGGCGGCAGCTCCAAAAATACTCGGTACTCGTTCACTATCGGAGCCAGTTCCTCGACCCGCTTTGTGATCTCGCCAGCATCGGCTGGTGCAGGCAACGGAATTTCCAGGGCTTGGAGAGTAATCTGAGGGTTAGCCGCTATGAACGCTCGCAGACGGCTGCAGTCTTCTTGTAAAGGGCCTAACCACAGTTGCGAGTCCTCAGTTCGTCGGGGAATACCGGTCAGACGAAAAGGCGTGTCACCCAAGGCGCCGGCTACCTCCGTAAGGTGGTCGATCGGCAAAACCATCGAGCTGATGATCCAGGACTCTCTTCCATTCAAGTACCGCTTGAACGTCTCCATCGCCTCCGACAAGGGAAGGCTAGCGGGCGGAAACAGGCCGGCGTAATCAATACTTTTGCTAAGCAACCGCGAGATAGCGGGTGACGTCGAGACTAGCTGCGTACTCATGAAACCAGAAGCGTTATGCCCTCTTGTATCCTTAGACTACCAATCACAATAGGTGATCACGGTCAATGCGGACCTACGTTCGTGCTCGCCCTTGTGCTCGTGCTCGGCTTTTTTGGTGTTTGCGAAACTCCGGGCCGAGTAATCAGTAATCAGTCGGTCAGTAATCAGTCCGGATTTTCCATCAAAACACTGATTACTGATCCACTGAATACTGATTACTATTCCGACATCCGCCATCTGCACTCCGTTCCAGACTTAGAAAGACCGGAATTTCGCGTAAACGCTTTTCCCTCAAAGGTATGATTGACGTTCGCCCAAAGGAGTACGTGAATGGAAACATGATCATGGAGGAAAGATCAAAAAGCGCCGGGGCTACCCGCAAGGGGTTGGCCGCTAAATTTTTCGCCCTCTTTTGTCTGCTGGCAGCCGCAACGGTGACGGCGGCAACAGCGACCGATTTTAAAGCGCTTGCCGAGGAAGGTTATCGTTGGGTTCGGGTCAACGGCCCCTACGCAACCCCAAATAAGAACGATGCCGCAAAGCTGGCTGGAGCAAAGAGCGCCTCCAGTGATATTGAGCTCCAAGACAAGACACATGCTTATTTCCTCCTTCCTGGGATGCTCGTTTTTGTCCTAGAAAACGATAGCGCAGCCGGACTTTCTCGAGTCCGCGCATCCGGCATTGTGGTCGACCTGTGGACCGAGACTAAATACCTGAGCACTCAGCCGGTAAAAGATAGCTATGGAGTGACCGAGACCCCGGACAGCTCTGGACTGGGTCACTTAGGCAGTCCGACACCGAGCCCAAGTCCCAGTGCCGGCGCGGGCACGCTTCTGGACAATCAGTTACTGAACCCAAGCCCCTCACCCACCGCACATTGAGAACGCCGTCAACGCCGTCAACGCCGGGAGCGCCGGGAACGGAGAGGAAACGGCGAATGGGCGAATGGGCGAGGCGGCAAATTGCGATTTCAACTGAAACGCGCTGCGACGATGCTGAGTCGGCGGTTGCTAGGCTGGCCTAGTGAAACGAGCTAGCCCCTCAGAGCGAAAAGAGTCCCGAGGCCAGTCGCCGCGTCGCCGTATCGCCCACTCGCCGTATCTCCGTTTCGCCCATTCGCGCTCCTTCCCTGAGTTTCTCTCTCGACAAATGCCTAAGTCTCATTATCCTACCACGCTCAACATCCCT
>JAFAIO010000224.1 GCA_019236675.1 Verrucomicrobiota bacterium | reverse complement strand
GGCTAGAGCGACCTTGATCCCGTTCCGTACCCGGCGATCGCCAAAAAAATCTTGGAGCGGCCAATGCCACTTCCGCTCCAGAGGCATCGCATCGGTCTTAGTGCTCATAGAAGCAGGAGCTAGGAGCTAGAATCTAGGAGCTAGGAGAGCGTGTAGGCGTTTCGGCGTCTTGGCGTGTCGGCGTAAGAACGAGCGAGCGATTGCTGGACGCGAGATCACCTGTCAATCCTACAGAAATATTACGATTCATTCGTTTAGGATGATTTCCCATTTGCGTGAAGCGTTCTGGGCAGTTACGCCCATACACCGAAACGCCCACACGCCCATACGCGCTCCTGCCTCCTAGCTCCCAGCTCCTTCTCCTAGGGTGCCTTGTTCTCCTTCTCGCTTTGGGCCGGCACAACCTCCGGAAGCATCGCAACAGAAACCGTTTGGCCAATCCTCAAGGGAACCGGGGGTTCTCCTGTCACATGTATTCGCACCGGGAAACGTTGAGGGAGACGAACCCAATCAATGGTCTGGCTAACGGAGGGCAAGAGATCGGTCGTATCGCTACCCGAACCATCTTGCACATAAATCCCCCATCCGACACTTCGAACCACACCTTCGAACGGTTTGTTTTCGTAACCGATAATCATGATCTTGGCTTTTTGACCGACTTGGATGTGCGGCAGTTGGGTTTCTTTGAAATAGCCAGCAACCCAGAATGAATCCGTATCGACCAGTGCTAATAATTCTTTTCCAGCCGTCACATAGGTACCGATGCTCGTGTTCCAGTTCGTCACGTACCCATCTACCGGCGCTACCACCTTCGTATAACTTAGATTGAGCTGAGCCAACTCAAGATTCGCCTTGGCGGAGACGACTTGGGCCTGTGCGGCATAAAAAGCATCTTGCGCATTCTGGAAGTCCTGCTGTGCCGAAACGTGCTTTTGGTAAAGATCGGTCTGCCGCTGGAGATCCTGTTCGCGCTGTTTGAAGTTCGCCTCAGAATTTTGCACCTGACCCGCGGCCACATCGACCTGCGCCTTAAAATCGGAAGGATCGATCTCGAACAGAGGATCACCTATTTTCACCTGTTGATTATCATGGACCGCGACGTGAATGATCGGCCCGGAAACCCGAGGAGCGATTCCGACGACGTTAGCCCGGACCTGACCATCTCTGGTCCAAGGATTTTGTATGTAGCTCGAATAGAGTGAAAAGCCGGCCCAGCCTGCCAGCGCAATTAGAACGAATGTGATCAGGTAATTAACTAGCCGAACCTTCATGGTTGAAAGACCATTCCGATCAACGAGCTCAATAGCACGACCAGCGCAAGGAAGAAAAGAGGAAGGTGCCAGACGTATCGAGAAAGGCCGGTCCGTTCCATGATGGCCACAACCAGCCAGGCTGCCAGGAACCCAAACGTGCCTACTACCACAACCCACGGAATAAGCACTTCCCCGAGTGTCATCTCCGGTCGGTTTATGTCCAGGGCCAGAAGTTCCATGCTGTACCGCTGATCAATTCGACCGACTTGCGAGTCAGATCAAGGCATTTAGCGGCGATTAGTCCGGAAGAGGGATGCCGCTGTGAGGCGAAAGGGCGGCACGACGACGCGGCGAAGGGGCGATCTGGTGCTCAATGGACGACCGAGCATTCTATCGGATCACATTAGTCCCATAAGTCGCATTGGTCCCATCGGCTCGCACAGCTCCACATGTTCTCCATCGCCCTTTCGCCGTGTCGCCCATTCGCCATTTCGCTCATTCACAACCGGGTAAGCTTCGACCCGCGTTTCGGAGGCGAAACAGCGTAGTTTTTGACCTTCTCCCGAATCCTTGACACTTCTGATCGGCGGCAGGATTGGTGGTCGTCATCGAATCGTCCCGTCGGGACAGGCTGATAGCAGCCAGGCAATTTATTGCCTGGATTCGGCCTCCACGAAACCGTCCCGGATGGGGCGGGATGATTCTGGTTCCGACGTCCGTTTTGGGATGCGCGCGTCTACAGGTTCCCTGATTTCGCTGCTGGCCTGCATGGTGAACCTATCCGACCGAAATCACACCGTGCCCTACGGGACGGATTCCATTCTGGATCGGTCCCAGGCAAATGCACTGCCTGGCTACTATCACTTAGTCCCTGCGGGACATTCCCAACGCAGCCCTATTCCTCCCGCTTTTCTCCCAACCTTTTCCCCAAGCTCTCGAGCAAAGCAGCGGCAAACGCCATTCCGCGGCGGGAATCGCGGCTATTAAACTTCTGCACAAGAGACAACGTACCCGGGACCTTTGTTTCCGGAGATGGAACCTGCTGCAACGCTTCCGGGACGGCGCTGACCAGACGCCCAAGCACGTCAGGATCGATGGCGCCCAGTAATTTGCTTAATAGTAAGAGATTCCGAATCGCGCGGATATTCTCCGGGGCGTTGGCCGTTTCCACAACCGTATCCAGAATGAAGTTGCTCGATCTTAAAGCGCCGTTTAGCGCGTCTATGACACCGCGATCGTGCAACCCTTGCAGCAAGTCATAAATGCCCAGAAGCGCTTCGGCGTGTTCGCCCGGAGCTTGTTCCAGCCGCTCCAACAATACCTCGCGGGCGTTGCGGCCAGGTGATTCGAACTTGATAGGCGTAGCCATTACTTCTCCTCCGATGGTTAAGTTTTCGAGCGATCCTCCGTTACGTTTTGGGAGTCCGCCGAAGGCGGAGGTCCCCCTCCATGACCATTCCGGTGCAAACCGTTCCGGGTTCCAGGCAGCCAGTAATCCGGACGCTTCCATTTCCGTTCTACTTCTACTCCGTTCTGCGGTGTCGGATTGCCGAAACGGAAATTGGTCGGCGGAAGCGGCGATTCATCTCGCTCACTGAGAACCTCTAACTTCACCGCGGTCTCTTTGTAAGCCGGAGTGTGAGTCACACTATCCGTCACGCTGCTCGTTAACCGGTTCACCGGATGGTCACTCGAGTTCATCGGCATATACAATTCGCGTCCCTGCACTCGGTTAGTCACCAAGGCACGCACCTTTACCTGGCCACGCCGGGAGGTTAGCTTAACCCAGTTGCCGGTTTCGATCTTGCGTTCGGCCGCCAGTTCCGGAGCGATTTCGATCCAGTTGTCAGGGGTTTTCTCTTTAATCCCATTCACCCGATAGGTCATGTTCCCTTCGTGGAAATGCTCTAGTAGACGACCATTGTTCAGGTGCAGATCGAATTCATCATCGAGTTGCTCCGAAGGTTCGACCCACTTCAACGGATAGAATCGTGCCTTACCATCCGGAAAATTGAAGCGTTCGGTATATAGCAGTGGTTCATCAGAGCCATCGGCGTGCACGGGCCATTGCAGCGATTTATAGCCCTCTAACCTTTCGTAGGTCACACCCGCCAGAAGCGGTGTCAGCGAAGCAATTTCATCCATGATTTCGGAAGGATGTTGATAGTTCCACTTCCCTCCTAATCGGTTGGCAACCTCCTGGATAATCTGCCAATCCGGTTTCGTTCCAGCCAGAGGCTCCAACACTTGATAGAGCCGTTGAATTCGCCGCTCCGTGCTCGTAAAGGTTCCCTCTTTTTCCAGGCTGGGCGAAGCAGGTAAAACCACATCAGCAAAACGGCAAGTGTCCGTAAAGAAGATGTCCTGCATGACGAAGAACTCTAATTTCTCGAAAGCGCTGCCGACGAGATTTGAGTTGGAATCAACCAAACTCATTTCTTCACCATAAAGATACATGGCCCGCAGTTTGCCTTCGAGAATCGCGTCCACCATTTCGTGATTATCAAGGCCGCGTCCCACAGGTACCGGCGTGTTCCAACGCTTTTCGAAACGGGCACGAATCTCGGGATCCGTGACGGACTGATAGCCCGGGAATCGGTCCGGCATCGCCCCCATGTCCGACGCACCTTGGACGTTATTATGTCCACGTAACGGATAGGCGCCGGTACCGGGGCGCATATAGTTTCCGGTTACTAACAGCAGGTTCGAAATAGCAGTCGACGTGTCGGACCCGTTTCCGTGCTGAGTGACGCCCATCGCCCAGCAAATGGCGACTCCATCGGCAGCAACAATCATCTCGGCTACTTGCTCGAGCGTTGCCTTAGGGATTTCGCAAACCTTTTCGGCGAACTCAAGGGTGAAAGGCTCCAGACTCTGGCGATAGTCATCGAAATTGTTTACCCACTGTTCGATAAATGGCTTCTTGGCCAAGCCACGATCGATGATGTATCGGCTGATTGCGGATAACCACACCAGGTCGGTGCCAGGACGAGGTTGCAGATGAACGTCAGCTCGCCGAGCCATTTCGTTCTTACGCAGATCGGCGACCACCAATTTCTGGCCCAGAAGTTTGTGTGATTGCTTGATCCGCGTGGCCAGAACCGGATGACTCTCGGCCGTGTTAGCTCCGACAATGATGACCAAACCCGCTTTCGCGATATCTTTGATCGAACCGCTATCTCCCCCGTGACCCACCGTCCGAAAGAGCCCCATCGTGGCCGGCGACTGGCAGTACCGGGAGCAATTATCAACGTTGTTCGTACCCATCACCGCCCGGGCCAGTTTCTGCATCAAATACGCTTCCTCGTTGGTACATTTGGAAGAGGCAATGAATCCGATGGAGTCAGGTCCATGAGTTTTTTTCAGCTCAGTCAGCTTGGTTCTAATCAGATCCAGCGCCTCTTCCCAGCTAGCTTTGCGGAACCGATTTCCCTCCCGGATCAGCGGTGCGGTTAGCCGCTCCTTATCGTTCACAAAATCCCAGCCGAACTTACCCTTTACGCAGGTTGAAATTCCGTTAGTGGGACCATCAAGCGGTTCGACCTTTAGAATGTGGCGGTCCTTTGTCCAGACATCAAAACTGCATCCAACGCCGCAGTAAGTGCAAACGGTCTTGGTGCGGCGAATACGAGATTCGCGCATGGAGGATTCCACTTCTGATACTTTAAGAATCCCGCCATAACCGACCTCCGGTTCGACGGCCTTCACCAGCTCGATCATTTCATTGAGCGTGTTCTGAGGAATCGACGTCATGTAACCGGCTTCGCCCAACATTGACTTTTCCATCAACGCGTTACACGGGCAGACGGTAACGCAGTGCCCACAGGAGACACAGCTCGACTCGCCAATGGTTTTTCCACCATCCCAGAGGACCCTCGGATGCGGGTCCTCCCAACGGATCGATAAGGTCTCGTTGACTTGGAAATTCTGACACGCCTCGACACAACGCCCACACAGGATGCACTGGTCCGGATCATACCGATAAAACGGATTGGTATAATCGGCTTGGTACGGTTTGGGACGATAAGGTGTCTTTTGATGTTCGACTTGCAACAATCTCGTCGTGTTGTGAACGGTGCAATTGCCGTTATTATTGTCGCAGACCGTGCAGTAGAGCAGGTGGTTTCCTAAAATCCGGTCAAATGCTTCGCTTTGCCCGGCTTTGGCTCTTGGTGATTCGGTGAGGATTTCCATCCCAGCCAGGACCTTAGTTCCGCAAGCTCTGGCCAGCGTCCCATTGATTTCCACCAAGCAAGTATCGCAAGTCTGGATGGGTCCAAGCTGAGGATGATAACAAACTTGGGGAAACGTTTTGGTCACCCGGTTAATGACGTCAGTTAGTAACTCGCCCTCTGACGCCTCACAGGATGAACCATTAATTTGGATTTTCATGGCGGTTCTCTAACTAATCTCGGGCATCGTCGCTTCGCAACGAAACGGGGTTATGTGGCACTTTCTCACGAACTTTTGACACTTTTCGCCCGGGCTGCGCCTGGCCTGGCGGTATAAAGATCAGGCTGCCCGCTTTTATGGGGTAGCTTTTATCATCCTGTATGAATATGCCGGTTCCCGCCTCGATCCAGGCTACATGATAGAAATCGTGCCGATGCGGGATGTGCCGGAAAGGGACACGCTGGGCCAATTTCTGAAGAGAAATACCGAGGCGCTCGTCCACTTGAGTTCGGCCACTGGCCAAGCGGAACAACGGAATCTTTAGGGGCTTGCTAGACACCATCGTACGCAGAGTAAGAAACGATGGGCCGGGATTCGGTTGAGTGCAATAGGCAACGCCGGCATCGCCGTGATCGCCGGGATCGCCGGGAACGGGATTAAAGCGGACGCGTCCGACAACAGAGCGAAATCGGACTTGTCCGACGTAGCCTCCCGAGTCTCAGACTGTGGGCGAAGTCGGAGCCGTCTCTATGATGCAGCCATGAGGATAGCGGGTTTGAATCAGTTTGGCTTTGTGCGACTCGCGGTTGGCCACCTTGTAGACTACGGCACACGCTGGGCCACGGCCCCGACTTCGCTAACAGAAGAAGGAGAGGCATTGTTGTTAGGCGGAAAAGCTAAGTCGGACAGGTCGGCAACCATTCGGCGCAAAACGCTACTGATTCGTCAGGATCCCCCGCCTTGCTCACCTCTTGAGGAAGATCGGGAGCCTCTGCCCCACCAAAGTCGGAGCGCTCCCCACCGATTCGATTTGCCGGGTGCGCAACTCGACGCGAAGAGTTTCCCCGAAATGCATCCTCTTCCCATTTTTCGTTCGCCGCTGGCATTGCTGGCGTTGTCGGCCCTGGCGGCGTTGTCCGCGTTTGGTGAAAACTCGGATAGTGATCGCTATCTCCAGGCTATGGCGGAAACCCAGAACTTCTCTCTGGGGCGTCCAACTGAGGCGATACCCACGGCCGACGGAAAATACGTGATCTTTCTTCGATCGGATTCGCCTCGTGACCGAACAACCGGCCTGTATGGGTTTGATGTCGCATCTGGCCAGACCGAACAATTGGCCTCGCCAGAGAAATTGCTGAGAGAACAAACGGGCAGCTTATCGGCGGAAGAAAAGATGCGGCAAGAAAGGACGCGAACCAAGGTCACAGGGATCACGAGCTTTGCGCTTTCGGAGGATGGCGATCAGATCGCTTTCACGTTGCCAGGTGCTCTCTTCGTTTATCGGCTTGGGGCGAAGAGCTTAGTTAAACTCAAGACCGGAGCCGGTAATGCCATAGATCCCACTTTCTCGCCCGACGGTAGAAAGATTGCCTACGTCCGCAATTACAACCTGTTCGTTTATGACTTCCAGCAAGATCGGGAGCACGCCGTCACTAGCGGCGGCACCGAAACCAAATCATTCGGGATGGCCGAATTTGTGGCTCAAGAAGAGATGGCCAGAACGAAAGGGTTTTGGTGGTTGCCGGATAGCAAAACGATTGTTTACCAGGTAAACGATAGCTCCAAGGTGGAGATTTGGTACGTCGGTGATCCATCTGCCCCGCAGAATCCTCCTTATCCTTCGCATTATCCACGGCCAGGGAAAAACAACGTCGACGTGCGCTTGGCCGTCGTGAACGCCGACAACGCCGGGAACGCCGCGATCGCCGGCAACCGGATTAAACCGGACGCGTCCGACAGCAGAGCGAAATCGGACTTGTCCGACGTAGCCTCCCGAGTCTCAGACGATGGGGCGAAGTCGGATCCTGCGGTTTGGATTGAATGGGATCGCGACAAATACCCCTATTTAGTGCGGGTAAGTCCTAGCAAATTTGGTCCATTGACGATCACGGTTGAGACCCGAGACCAACACGAATTGGCGCTGCTCGAGACAAACCCGGAAACCGGCGCTACCCGGCCGCTTCTCACCGAAGATGATCCGGATTGGGTTAATATCGATCAAAGTGTTCCCGCCTGGTTGCC
>JAFAIO010000534.1 GCA_019236675.1 Verrucomicrobiota bacterium | reverse complement strand
CGGGATTCAAACGAGTGTCTACGATGATCCACATATGATGTTGATGTCTGCTTCCCTACTTGGACCCGATGACGCGGTAATCGGTTTCTCCCACTCCGGCGCCACAACGGCCGTTCTTGATGCGGTCGCGATTGCGCGTAAACAGGGCGCTCGAACGATCGCGGTAACCAGTTATGCGGGATCGCCTTTGGCAGAACTTTCTGACGTCGTATTAGCGTCGACCTCTCGCGGCTCACCCCTCCTAGGAGAGAACGCAGCGGCGCGAATCGCACAACTAAACATCCTGGATGCGGTATTTGTGGCTGTCGCTCAACGCGATTACCGGGCTGCGGAACGTAATCTCGCCAAGACCATGGCGGTTGTGAGCAACAAGCGAAAAGTCCCCGGCCAGAAATTGTGACTGCTTGAAGTCCGGCCTACCGTTTGGTGGCCGAAAAAAACTCTCCAATTTGTCATTTGTCCGCAGCCTGGCTGTTCTTCGGATCTACCTCGTCGGGAATCCTAACCCCGTCACCGGAAACAATTTCGCGATAAAATTGTTCACCGACGGCCGCCAAACGTTCATGGAATGGACCTCATCCGCGAACTCTTCGTACGTGTAGGGAATGTTCAATTTGTCCAAAACCTGGGTCGTAACGCTTGCCTTAGGTACGTCATCGGTCGGAGTGAAGTGTGGAGGTTTGGATTCCTTGGACCGTCCGCCTGGGTCAGATTGAGGGGCTGAACTGGGTTCGAGATTCATAAAGGTAAGCTGTTCACAGATCGTGACCGGCGTAAGAAAGATCAAAGCTTTTATTGCAAAGCGGAAAATCCGAGATGCCATTTTCGCGTACTGCCAGCGCAAGACCATGCCAGTTGTGAAAGGAAGGATCTTTGATTTTCACTTGAGCCAGACGGCCATCAGAGTTGGTCAGAACTGCGTGAACCACTTCACCGCGGTGGCCCTCGACCAGGGAGATCGTGAACGCGTTCTTGGCCAACGGGCCGATTGATCCTTTAGGCTTCAGAGCCGGAAGATTTTCGAGCTGCTCAAAAATGAATTGGATGGAGCTTCGAATCTCTAGGGAACGGAGTTTGGCCCGGGCATAAACATCACCCGAATCCAGCGTCAGGGACGGAATAGAGGAGTACCGGTAGATGCCGTACGGAAACTCCGTGCGCACGTCGCGTGCAACACCCGACGCCCGAGCAGCGAGTCCGACCAAACCGGCGGCGTGAGCCTGCTCACTGGTGACGGTGCCGGTCTCTTCCAAACGAGCAAGCGACGACGATGCATGAAAAAACAGAGCTTCAATTTCAGAGAATTCTTTCAGTACACCGGCAAGAACCCGGCGGGCGTTCTCGGTCAACTCCCGATCCAAGTCGAAGCGAACTCCGCCGGGGATGATCCAGCCGCGCCCGAATCGGCTGCCACAAATCCTGGCGGTAAGGTTGATGACGGCAGTGCGTACTCCCCCAAACGCCGCTGCCGGAAGAGCAAACCCGATGTCGGTGGCAATCCCGCTAAGTGTGGATAGATGCATCGCGATGCGCTCCAGTTCAGCTGCGATCCCACGCACCGCTTGGGCACGCAGAGAAGGCGTAAAGCCCGCCAGCGCCTCGATCGCGGAGCAAAACGCCGTTGCGTGAGCGATAACCGAGTCCCCGGCGATGGACTCAACCAGCACAAGTTGCTGCGCCTGATGCCGGCCAGGCAAAAGTTTTTCGATGCCCCGATGTTGATACCCTAACTGGATTTCCAGGTGAAGGACTTCTTCACCATGGCATTGGAATCGGAAGTGTCCGGGCTCGATGATACCGGCGTGCACTGGCCCAACACCGACTTCGTGTACCTCGTCGCCCCTGACTTGATAAAAATCGTAGGGCTTACCATCCCGGCGCCAAGCCTCTGCTGTTCGCACCGGTCGTAACCAAGAATGTCTGTCGGGTTCTATTCCGGTCTCTTCATAAAGTTCGCACTCGAAGTAATTCATGCACGCGATGTCATAAGAGAACGCGGCATAGCTCTGGCGTCGTTCAGCGGCAAACATCGTGTTCGTCAGCCAAAGTGCGCCTGTACCGGGACGAGTCAGCGCGATCCAGACGCGATTATCTTCATTGATCCTTTGGCCGAAGACACAAACCGGACGAGCACCTTCTATTAGCAATTGGCGAGTGGAACTTAACCATTCATCGACGCTCAGCGACGGTTCCCGTTCGTAGTCGACGGATTCTAGGATTCTCATCGCGCGCCGGCTCATGGCTTGACTCCAAACGCGGTGACGATTGTATGCAAGGGGTCAAATAAAAGGGCCGGTTGGAAGAGCGCTATCGGTATCGAAACCACCATGGCGTAAAGGCCAAGTGCATGAGAAAGGTTCAACCGTTCGGGAGTCGCCACCACTGAACCCGCCAATCCTGCCTCTGGCGTATGTAACATTCGTAGAACAACCCCGCCCATCCCGATAAAAATCACCAGCAGCAATACCAGAAAGATCAAGAGCGACAGCCAATTTCCACCGTGGATCATTCCTTGCAGGACAAACACTTCGCTAAAGAAAATTCCGAAAGGTGGAGTCCCGACGATGTAAAGGAAGGCCAGCGCCCATACAAAAGCGCTCCAAGGCAGGCGGTGCATCAGGCCGGTGATCCGTGCGACTTCCCGCGAGCCATAGCTGCGGTGAATATTGCCGGCCATGAAAAATAGCGCGGCCTTGCCAAATGAGTTAAATAGAAGGTGCAAAAACGCGCCCAGCAGTGCCACACCACCGATGCCCAACCCCACGGCAATGATGCCGAGGTGCTCGACACTGGAATAGGCTAGGAGTCGCTTGTAGTTTCGATTACGCCAAATAAAGACCGCGGCGACGGTCAGCGATAGCAGGCCTGCAAAGATTAGTAACTTCTCTGCGAAAGGACGGACCTGAGTAGGGGCGATGACCTCGTAGAACCGCAATAGCACTAGGACTGCGGTACTTCGTAAGGAACCGGCCATCAGCGCCGCCACCGGTGCTGGAGCATTGGAGGTCGCATCAACGTCACCTGGGTGCATCGGCGCAAGGCCAATCTTCGCGCTCAGCCCCACCATGACGAAGATAAAACTCGCTTTGAGCCAGAACGGGTCCAGCCGTGGCGCCGACTCGACCATCCCTGGCACAGTGAAAGCGGTGTAGTCCGTCACACCTCGAGCCGAGGTGCCCAGGAACAGGACACCGACGAATACAAAAGCAAGCCCGAGCGAAACAAGAAAAAGGTATTTCCACACTGCTTCCAGCGATTCCTTGGAACGATAGAAAAAGATGAGCGGCATCAAGCTGAACGTGGTGAGCTCCAGGACGACCCACAGCAAGGCAAACTGTTGTACGACCAGGACGAGGGTGTTTGCCAGCAGGTAGAAGTTCAGCCCAGGATAAAATAGTCGTTTCGAATTATCATATTCTGGACCCTGTGTTTGTCGGAGAAAACCGGGTGAGTAGAGTGCTACCAGTAAGAACGTGTGCGACAGGATCGTCAGAAAAAAACCCGCAATCGGGTCCACTGCTAACCACCAGCCACTGGGAAACGGATTCTGCCGGGAAAAGAGGCAGTACACGGACGCAACCAGATGCGCGCTACCGGTTAACAAAGTCGCCCGCTGATTTGTAACTGGCGAGCCACTCAAAAAAGTCAGGATCGCGGCAATCAGCGGCAGAACGATTAGGGCAAAAATCGTTAGCATCACTTTAATCCTGCAGCGCAGTAAGTTCGGCGCGCTCCGCCTCAGGAAAGTGCGACTTAAGTTGATTGATCGCGATACCCATAAGGAACACCAGCACGAACAGATCAAGGAGGCCGGCCAGTTCAATCGTCCACGGCACTTGCGCTTGAACTCCGATGCCAAGCAAGAATAAGCCGTTTTCAATGATGAGAAACCCAACCACTTGAGCGAGCAGTAACCGGCGACGGACAATTAGCAGGCCACCTCCCGCGACACCTACAATTGCTGCGCCAAGAGGAATCACGTTTACGGCGGCAAGATGCGAGAGCTGATTCGAAATCAGGAACGCTGCCACAACGATTGCTGCCATCTGGATCAGGAAACCGGGATGATAACGACGGGTACGGTCACCGTGTCCCAGGTCGAGCTGACGGATGATCCTGGCGATAGCCAGCGGAATAATCACCGTCCGCACAACCAGGACGGCTGCTGCCACCGCAATGTGCGACCAAGAGAAATCGCCGAAGAACGCCAAGGTGTGGACCCCGGCCACCAAAGCTCCTTGCACCACTAGAATAAGCACGTAAGCCGTTAGCCGAGTCGTACAAGCGAGATAAATCAGTGTGAGACAAAAAAGAATTGTTAGGACGTTGATCATCGTCAATGAGAGAAAGTGAAAACGAGGATATTCAGAATACCGATCGCGGTCGCAAAAAGGAGAAACTGGGGAACCAGTGGCAGACGAAAGCGCGCCATCACCGTTTCGATCAACGCCAGCGCGACAGCCAACAGAACCAGGGTCGTCAAGAAAATCACGAAGCCGACGACCGGACCAAACACACCGAACGGATTCAGTATTAGCGTCGCCAGAGCACAGTAGAGGACCAGTTTTAGCGAGGCAGCGTATTGGTAAAGCATCAAATCAGACCCAGAGGCGTCGAGGATCATCACCTCGTGGATCATCGTTAGTTCCAGATGTGTGTTCGGATCATCGACGGGCATGCGCGAGCATTCCGCCGTCGTGAGAAAGAAAAGCGAGAGGAGGCCCACCGACACGAACACCACAAAGAGAGGGTCGCGCCACGAAATTTCTGCGAAGATTGCCTCGAACGAATAGTGTCGAGTGATGATGGCTAGACTCCCAATTGTGAAGAAGAAAATTGGTTCGGCAAAAACGGCGAAACGTGCTTCGCGGCTGGCGCCCATTCCTTCAAAACTGCTGGCCACATCAAGCGCAGCTAGAATTTGAAAAAAGCGGCCTAGTGCTAACAAATAGGCAAACAGAATGATGTCGCCAGGGAATGAAATCGCGGCTGTCCGGCCTAGCGGCAAGAGTAACGACGTAAAGACGACCGTGCTCAAAAGCAATCCTGGCGCCACTCGGGAAATGAAACCGGCGTCCGTGCTATAGACGGTTTCCTTGCGGGCAAGTCGAAATAACTCGTAGTACGGCTGGAATATCGTTGGCCCCAGTCGCCCAGTGAGCCGGGCCTTGAGCTTGTTGACGATGCCAACAAATAGTGGAGCGCAGAGTACGAAAAGCGCGCACGCGAGCCAAGAGACAGGGTCGGAAGAGAACTTTACCATACGAGCGCCCAAAGGAGGTAAAAGGTTAAAGCGGCGAAGAGGTAAAGGACGTAATGCCTGATGTTACCGCTCTGGATCCAGCGAAAGGAAGCGAGCAAGCGCTCAAGCGCACCACCGGTTAATCGGTATCCGTCTTCCACCCGGTCGTGGCAATGCGAGGAGAAAGAGCGGGCTAACGGCTGAATACTGCGAATGGGCTGCCAGTTGGTGCTGGCACGGAGCATGGGACGTCCCAGCTTCACTAACTCCTCGGCGAATCCGGAAGCAGTGTACTGCATGCGCGGATTCACCGCTGGATAACCGCAACCCCAGGTCTCGCGCAAGCGCACTCCGATTCTATTCTGGACCCATAACTTAACGCCGCAGACCACGAGTACCAGACCCAGAAATAAAAGGAAAACGACCTCGAGTTGACTCACGGGCGAAGCCCAGTCGGCCGGTGCTCGCATCGCCTCGGGCAGATCGCGAATGGCGGGAGCAACCAGCCGCAAGCCTAATGCCGGGAAAAATCCGAGAACCGCGCACAGGGCAACCAGGCCGAGCAGCGCAGCCGAAGACGTGGCTGTTTCGGGTCGGCGCCGAAGCTCAATGTCTGAGCGATTCCGGCCAAGGAAAACGATGCCATAGAGCTTTGTGAAACATGCGAGAGCTAGCCCGCCCATAAACGCTAGCCCTACTACCGCAAAGAGCAGGACGAGCGGCGCGTAGCCTCGCATCAAGTCGCTTGCTCGGAAAAGACTCTTATAAATGACGAACTCGCTCACGAACCCGTTGAAGGGTGGCAAACCACAGATGGACACGGCGCCAACTAGGAAACTCGCCGCGGTCAGCGGGAGGACACGGCCAAACCCGCCCATTGTTTCGATGTTCCCACTACCCGAATGGAGGTAAACGTTCCCTGCGCCGAAGAAGAGTAG
>JAFAIO010000482.1 GCA_019236675.1 Verrucomicrobiota bacterium | reverse complement strand
ATAAAGATCAAAAGAGAACTGCTCCGAACCGCGGCTTTTGATTGGTTGTTTACCGGATTTCGCAAGTCTGTATCCGTATCAGCATTTGCTTCCTATTTTCGCGTCCATTCGTGGCTAATTTTTGGTCCTTCGTGTGGCCTAGCCTATCTTATCAGCGTCAATCTGCATTCATCTGCGGTTGAGGTGTTTTTCTTCCGGGTTACAACCGCTCCAGAAACTCGAGCCCCTTCGCTGTTGGCGTGAGCCCTTTCTGGGCCAGCCACTCCGGATTATATAAACGCGAGACGTAACGCGAACCGGCATCGCACAAGATCGTCACAATGACTTGGCCGCTTCCGCCTTCTTTCGCCAGCTTGACCGCACCGCATACATTGATCGCCGAGGAGAGGCTTAGAAAAAGGCCTTCTGCATGCAGCAAATGATAAAGCATCTCCACGGCCACATCGTCCTTGATTCGATACGCTTGATCGATCGTTACTCCCTGCAGGTTCTTGGTGACGCGGCCCTGTCCAATCCCTTCCGCTACGGAATCGCCGTCGTTGATTTCGGTATGCCCGAATTTTACCCACGACCAGATTGCGGCTCCATACGGGTCGGCGGCCACGATCTGCACTTTCGGATTTTGTTCTTTGAGAAAGAAAGCGATCCCCGCCAGTGTGCCACCGGTGCCGACAGAGGCCACAAAACCTGTGAGCCGATGTTTAGTCTGCTCCCAGATCTCCGGGCCGGTCGAATGATAATGCGCGAGACGATTGGAAACATTATCGAATTGATTGGCCCAAAAACCTTTTGGCGTCTGAGCGGCAACGCGACCAGAGATCCGAATGTAATTATCGGGATCTTTATAAGGCTTTTCCGGTACGGTTCTGACCTCAGCGCCCATGGCGCGCAATCCTTCGATTTTTTCTTTGGATTGGGTCTCAGGGATGATGATCAATGTTCGATACCCGCGCGCGTTACCGACTAACGCCAACCCAATCCCGGTGTTCCCGGCGGTGCCCTCGACAATGGTTCCGCCAGGCTCGAGCGCACCAGCGGCTTCACCGTCAAGGACGATGCCCAAGGCCGCACGATCTTTCACCGACCCGCCCGGGTTCAAGAACTCGGCTTTCCCCCAGATTTCGCATCCGGTTGCTTCCGACAATTTGCGCAATCGCAGGAGTGGCGTGCGACCAATGGTTTCGCAAAATCCGTCAGTAACGAATCCAAAAGGCGCAGGTCTGGAGGAATCAAACTTGAGCATGCAGCCAATAGAGCGAAAGATTTGGGCCGGGAAAGCAAATCCGAACCGCGAATGGACGCGAATAGGGAGAGGCCAACCGCAGACTGGTCGCGCCGTAGCGCAGCGAAGGCGGATAGACGCAGATTTACGCAGATAAATACCGAGAATGACACGCGCTCGACCACGGCGACGGATCGGCCCAGTAACTCGTTAATAGCGACCTGAAACCTCTTCTCCGGAATGCTCCAGAAGAAAACAACCCTGACACTCTATCAGCGGTCTGCCGTAACGGCCGTGATCGTTCTTATCTATCTAGTGGCCTGTTGTTGTCCGGCGCTCACGTTCGACAAATATTATTCTGGCAATAGTACGCCACAATCCAGTGACGTGTGGTTCGGCTGGACAGCGCTATTGCTGGGCTGGCTCGGGATTCTAGTGGGATCTGTGGCTTGGCTCGCGAACTTCGTCCTAGGATTGACCCTGGTTTTTCTTTTGTGCGGCCTTCGTTGGGCAACCCTCATTTCTAGCGTCGTCACCGTTCTTCTAAGCCTGGACTTTTTTTCTGTTTTTTTCGCTAATATTCCTGCCGATGAAGGCGGCGTCGGACGTGCGGTTTTGCGACCACCCGGGATAGGGGTGTGGCTTTGGTTTGCCAGTATTGCCGCCGCTTTCATTGGCGCCTGGATCTTATTTCTGGCGCCGAGAATAGCGCTTCCCCCGGTACCGGTTCAAAGCGAGCCGACTCAATGAGGCGCAAAAAGAGTCTTTATCTGCGTAAATCTGCGTCCATCCGCGGTTAAAGCGTTTTCATTCGCGCCAATTCGCAGCGACTCGACTGAGCTCGCCGAAGTCCTGTCCGCCATAGCATTGTTTATAACCCGTGGCATCGTTTGGCTAAGCGACGGCGGATCCATTCGCGGTTATGATCTCTCAATCCATTGGTTGGTGGTGTTTTGTTCCCCAAAAGCTCACACCCGAGCAATTCGTGAGTTCTGCTGGGGAAGCGGGTTTTACAGCGCTGGATCTGGTGCCACCCGAGTATTGGTCTCTGGTGAGTGACCATGGGTTAGCCATCTCCTCGATTCAGGGCCACCTACCGTTGGAGATCGGTCTGAATCGAGTGGATCAGCACGAACGGATCGAACAAGAAGTCCGGGCTGCGATTACGAACGCGCAACGACTCAAGATTCCTAATGTTCTTTGTTTCACTGGGAATCGAGGGGGGCTGGACGATACTCAAGGGATCGAAGTGACAGCTGGAGCGCTACGCAAACTTGCGCCTTTTGCGGAAGACGCCGGAGTCACCCTGGTCCTCGAATTGTTAAACAGCAAAGTGGACCATCCTGATTATCAAGCAGACCACACCGCCTGGGGCGCACAAGTTTGTGAGGCGGTCGGCTCGCCTCGGGTCAAGCTGCTTTACGATATTTACCATATGCAGATCATGGAAGGTGACGTGATCCGGACTATCCGAGCTTTTCATCCGCTTATCGGCTTTTATCATACCGCCGGTAACCCGGGCAGGAACGACTTGGACGAAACTCAGGAGCTAAACTACGCCGCCATCTTAAAAGCGATCAAAGATACCGGTTACACCGGTTACATCGCCCACGAGTTCATTCCCAAAGCAGATCCGGTTGCAGCGCTGCGCACGGTGTTTAAGCAATCTGCGCCTTGGCTCTGAGCGGCCGTCGCTTAACACCAGAAAAATCTCACGCAAAGACGCAAAGGTTAAGACTAAGGCGTGTGAAACAATCGGCACGAATGCCTCAATCCAGTGAGCTGGGTGCGAGAAGAAATAGTGGCGCGAGAATCTGTAGCGAAGCTCTGTCCGCAGTACTCCGTGGGCGACTGCCTCGCTCGGGGCTAGCGTGATTCAAGAAATTCATCTCTGGCTCCATTTCTGAACCTTTGCGCCTTTGCGTCTTTGCGTGAGATTTTCTTCTCATTTGAACAGATCGCCCAAGAACTCCCTGAATGCCGCCGGATCCGCGATTCTGAAACGGGCCTGAGTTGAACCCGACCCCACCTTAATGGTCAGCAGACGCGGCAGCGTTAGCTCGAACATCCCTTCATCGGTTAGGTCATCGCCGGCGCAAATGGCGACTCCATAGTCGGGTAATAGCTCAAGCACCCGGGCAACGGCAGTTCCTTTGTTGATCTCTGCCGCGTTTACTTCCACCATCTTCTTACCATGCCGTACTTTAATCGGCTGGTTAGCTGCCAGTGCCGAGAGTTCCTGAGTTAGACGATTCGCTTTCCATCCTCCGAATTCTTCGTCCGCCTTGCGATAGTGCCACGCGATCGCCGACGGTTTTTCCTCAACCATGCTTCCGGGCGTCGTTTGTTCGTAGACTCTTAAGATTGGGAGCAGTTTCTCCTTCCAGGCATACTTCAAACTATGGTCCGGTCTTTTCCAGGCTTTCTTCCCCGGTTGTCGCCAACTGGCTCCGTGCTCGGCGATAAGTCGAAAAGAAAAGCTGCCAAAAAACGCTTCTAAATCGGTTTCGGATCGCCCGCTCAGAATCGTAACGTCCAGGTTTGGCTGTTGCTCAAGCCGGCGAAGCAAGGTTTCGATAGCCAGGTTTGGCGTTGCCGCGCTCGGCTCCACCTCAATTTCGCGCAAAGTGCCGTCGTAATCTAAGAAGAGCACGATTTTCTGCCCGCCCTCGATGGCCCGTCTGAGCTGATCGTTTGCTTCTTTAATATTAGTTTTTCCTATTCCGGCGTCATCAACCGGGTCCGATGCTAGATCCTCGATAAAAGAACGCGCCCAGTGTTGAGCGTCATAACGGATCACACGTTCTCGCATCGCCTGGATCCCGCTACGTCTTTGATCGACCGGAGTACTTAACGCATCGATTAAGGCTGCAGCTACTGCGTCAGAGTCATATGGATTAACAAAACGCGCGTTGAACAGCTCTTCAGCCGCACCGGCAAATTCGCTTAAGATCAGGAGTCCGGCATTCTCGCGTTGGCAGGCAATAAATTCTTTAGCAACCAGATTCATGCCATCGATCAGCGGCGTCACCAAGGCCACATCGGCCAACGCATACAAGGCGCAAAGATCGACAAAAGGAATCGAGCCATGAATGAAATGGATTGGGCTATTGAGCAGGGTTGCATATTTCCCATTGAGCTGACCAATCCTCGATTCGACTTCCTCGACCAGATGTTGATACTCCTCGATATTTTCTCGCGACGGTACGCTGACAAAGATGAAACGGATTTTATCGATTTGCTCCCATTTCGTTAAAAAGTCATCGATGGCTTCTAGTCGATGCGGAATACCTTTGGTGTAATCCATGCGCTCGACAGAGATGACCAGGCGTTTCCCTTCGTGGGCGCGGCGAAACTCGTCTCGCCGCTGTCTGAATTCCTCCGAGTCCATCGTTTCCTCAAACTTCGAGGCGTTAATGCCGATTGGATAAACACCTAGCGCGGTAGTGTGACCATCTCTGGAAATTTGAGTGAGCTCAGTCTCGATCCGTAGCAACCGCCGGACCGCGCCGCTGAAGTGTCTGAGATAGTTGAAAGCGTGAAAGCCGATCCGATTTGCGCCCAGCATCCCCGCAACCAATTCGCGGCAGCATGGATGGAATCGAAAAACCTGCGGGGCCGGAAATGGTGTGTGTAAGAAGAAACCGATCCTGAGATTTGGCGCTTCTGCCCGCAGGATAGCGGGGAGCAGCATCAATTGGTAGTCATGCACCCAGACCAGGTCTCCATCCTTCGCGATCTCGAGCACTTTATTGGCAAAAGTCTGATTGACCTTTCGATAGTCCTCCCACCACTCGGGCTCGTAGCGCAGATAGTTAGGCAAATAATGGAGCAAAGGCCAGATACTGGAATTGGAAAATCCTTCGTAAAATCCGGCTGCTTCTTCTTTACCGAGAAAGACCGGAATGCAGCCATATTCGTCAGCGAGCTTCCGTCCGATTTGCTTCTGTTCCTTCTTGTCGGTGATTTCTGCCCCGGGCCAGCCGATCCATTTCTGTTCGTAGTGCTCTTTGGGGAGCCCTTCCAATGCGGCGACCAGCCCGCCGGACGATTTGGTCAACTCGCCGTTTTTGATCGCAACCGGAAGCCGATTAGAGACGCTGATTACTGTGTTTGCCATCTGCATCAAGAGATCGTGTGTGAGCAGGTGCTTAGTTTGCCGAGGCGGCAATTTTCCTGGGCGGCAGATGCGATCGGAACCCTTGGTGGGGCGAGGCTCCCGAATGGCCTGACGATTTTACCGGAGGTGACTTGTTCGGAGGGTTCACTTCGCGTGGCTACACCTCGACTCTCGCCGAGCCGTGGGTCTGTGGCGTGATCTCGGTTTATGCGATGCCACGTCCTAAACCCGCGGCTCGGCGAATTTCCAGCCTAATGCGGCGCAAGGCATCTAGATCATTTCTTGGCGCTGGTTTCGTGTCGCGGCCATTCGGGAGCCTCGCGCCACCAGGGTTCCGACCAATCGGCCTCGTCCAGCGGCCGCGGGAAGGCAGCGCTCCAGTTACGGAGAATCTTTCCGGATCAAACTCGCGACTCTGTCCACGTTTTCTGGGGTTACAAAGCTTGGCCCTGTCAGTATCAGGTCGTTTTCTGGTACGGCCCCATGTATCGCATAGTTCGCCAAGAAAATTACGGGCAGATATCCTTGCAACCATTGTTGCTGGTCGACCGCAAAACTCATTTGTTTCTTTGATAATGCCT
>JAFAIO010000478.1 GCA_019236675.1 Verrucomicrobiota bacterium | reverse complement strand
GTCTACCCGATTTGCTATATGTAACCTACTGGGGAAACGACTTCTACGTCTCTACTGCAAGAGAGGGAGCGTTGCTGGATGGAAAGTTGATCCCTGCCAATTTCGCTTTCCGGTTCGATTGCTTGGGAGAGCTGAGATTCGAAGGATTCCGCATTTTGTATCGCCAGTTGCAACTCCTTCACCGTTGGTTTCGCAAAGGATCCAATGGAGTGCCGCCTTTCAGCCTGGCCAAGATCGGGCGCCTCATCATCAAGCGGCCTTCGGATGAGGCCAGCGAAAAAACGTGCACCTTGAAGCCCGCCTGGTTGGCTTTGACCGAGTCTGGCCGGGAGCGGCGTCTGGATTGGCAAGACATCTTGGACTTTGACGGGGCAAAGACGCGCGTGAGCGAGGTGGCGGAAGTTATTTTGGCATTGTCCGCCGGGGCCGACGCCAAGAACCAAAGAAGCGCTGCCGCCTGCTTGCTGGAGTTCGAAAAGGTTAGTTGCGGTTTTGGGAGGAAGCGCGGGCTTTCGGAGATTTCGTGCTTGGCAACGGGTGGTCAAATGGTGGCGATAATGGGACCGAGCGGCTGCGGCAAGTCAACGCTGCTCGGAACCATGATCGGAAGCGTCCCGTTAACCGCCGGTAACATCCGGGTGAACGGGGCTGACCTCAATGATTTGGTGAAGGAGAATCCCCGTCTGCTCGGTTATGTCCCCCAGGACAATATCACTTTCGCCACATTAACCGTGGCCGAGAATCTGCGTTTTGGTGCTCGTCTCCGGCTAGCGCAGCCGACCAAAACGAAAATCGATGAGTGCGTGTCAAACGCACTGGATGAGATCGATCTGCGGCACAGAGCGGACGTCATTGTCGGCAACGAGGACATCAAAACGCTCAGCGGCGGGCAACGGAAGCGGGTTAGCTTGGGCCTCGAATTGTTAACATCCAAGTCGATTCTGCTGCTGGATGAGCCCACCTCTGGGTTGTCTTCGGGAGATTCTGAAAGAATCTTACGGATTCTCCGGGCTCGAGCTGATGCCGGTGCCCTGGTTTTTGTGGTAATCCACCAACCAAGCGCTAAGCTTTTCCGGCTCTTCGACCGGCTTCTTTTGTTGGATGACGGGATCGCTGCGTTCTATGGCGATCCCTTGCATGCGCTCTCCTACCTGCAGCGGGTCGCCCCGGTGGCGACCGCGTCTGATCAGGACGATTTCGATCCTGGAAATCTCTTGGCGGCGTTAGAGGCGCCTCCCAGACGCGTGGATGGACGCACCGAGGAAGGTCGGATGTTCGAACCTCCGTATTGGAAGGCTCGGTTCGATTGGTTTCGGCGGAAGTATTTTTCGCCGAAGTTGGCGCCCGAATTAAATCGCGCGCCGCCGGATGAACAATTGCAAGGCTGGCTTGTCCGGCAGGTCCGGGTGTTTTTCGAACGGTCATTTCTCTGCAAGTTGCGAGACGCCCTCGGTTTAATGATCTCCTTGGGCACTGCAATTGTTCTGGGCGTTGTGATTGGATGCATCCTCAGCTCCAGGCCAGAGCTTGTAAGGAACGACCTGTTTCCCTCGTTCCCTTTTCTTTCCTGCATCGTCGCCCTTTTCATCGGGATGTCGTCAAGTATTACAGAAGTGCCGCGAGAGCGCCCCATCATGCGCCGGGAAAAGCTCCTGAAGGTAAACCTGACCTTTTGGCTTATTTCAAAGTTTGCGACTTTGGTATTAACCAATTTCATACCGGTTTTGTTGTACACCTTGATCAGCATGGGCTTGTTACAACTACCGGAGTACGGATCCCTTTTCCTTAACGTTTTTTATTTATGGCTCATCTCGGCGGTTGGAGTTGCTTTAGGCTTGGCGATTTCCAGCATTCCAAATATTGGGGAAGCGGCTGCGACCAATTTTCTCCCCCTCGTCCTGGTGCCCCAGTTGGTCCTGGCGGGAGCTGATCCATTTGCCTTTGGCAATTTGCAGCATTTGTTGTTTGGGCGCGAAAAAGCGACTGAAGCCCAAAAAACAGACCACAGCGTCTATATTCAGACGGGCACTGATTTCGTTGGTAAGGTTCCGCAAATTGCGAACGTGATGCCGTCTCGATGGGGATACGAAGGATTGATTTCGCTTTATGTCAATAATTCTAAATGGACGGCAGAAGAGAAAATACGGGCGCTGAGCAAGGGTAAGGAGCTCGAGGCCGCGTATGAATCAGCACGTTCAAATACAGGCGCTCAGATCAGTGAATCGAAAGACGTCTTTTTGGATGCATTGAATGAGCTTGCTAGCAATTTAAAAACGATCGAGGCAGAGGCCCCGAGCGTAGTTCTCGGAAAGCACAAGGCAGCGCTGGCGAAGCTTGCGGAACTCAAGAGTAACTATCAATCGGAGGCCTCAAAAAAGGACTTTTTGGATGAATTGGATAAGCTCGCCAGCAATTTAAAAACCGTGGATTCAGCCGCCACGAATGTATTCATCGAAAAGTACAAGGCAGCGCTGACGCAGCTTGAGGACCTCAAGAATAGGTATCAAGCGGCACACCCAAAGAAAGACGCCAACAACGGCGAACAGAAAGATCTGTTTTTGGATGAATTGGATAAGCTCGATAACACATTGAGAACCGCCCAGTCAGCCGCCTCGGATGTAGTTTTCGAACAGAAAGTGCGGACGCAGTTTGAGGAACTCAGGAGTAAGCATGAAAATGCCCGCTCAAAAGAAAACGGTCACATCGACGAAACAAAGGACGTCTCTTCGGACGAAGTGAAGCGCCTCCAGACCAGTTTAGGAAGTGACGTCGAGGCATACGCAAGGGATGTATTCCTCGCCAAGTACGATAACCAACTGGTTAAGGACATCATCTATGACAACCAACTCTTCCATTCTTCATTTGGCTCGCAAAACAAATTTTTACTACTCCGTTACAAAACGATCCCGTTTCTCGGGACCGTGGTTCCGACGGAATGGTATAACGCGGCCGTTTTAATCATACTTTCAGTCATTGCATTAGCTATTTCACGCCTGCTCTTGACCAGCCGGGCTCAAGATCTTTTCCGGGTCATATCCGATCGGGCAAAAGATTTCTTCCAATTTCTCCGTGCATCATTTAACCAGTTGATCTCCCGGATTTTGCCGGGCCGCTCAGGCCAGTAAAGTAAGAACATGCCACCCCCGAAGGTGCCGTCCCCTCAGAATCAATTCTTTCTGGTTGCCGGAGATTCGACTTCCGCGGCTTTGACAGCACTGGAGCTTGCGCGTCAAGGAGTGCCTGTCAAACTGGTTGCCTCCCCTGGGTCGGTGGCGGCCGGGATCGCCATTTCTTTCGGCCTTGCTCTGGACCCTGGATCGTTCTCCCTCTTTTTGGGCCGGATCGGTTTAGAGGACGTCAGTCATCTCATCATTTTTCCATCCGATTTGTGTGAGCTGGTACTTTGGTTAGCGGCGGCCGAAGACGCAGTTGATAAGAATAAAAGAAGCCCCATCAGTGTGTTTGCTGCGGCTCCAAATCCCGAAAGCCTAGCGGCGGTTCGTCGAGGCGTGGTGATGATTGAGCCTCAGCCTTATTTCTTTGTGCAATTCTTTTCTGAAGACGAAGATGTTGCTCGCGATTTCGTGTTCCAATATTCTGGAAACAAAGCCCGAAGCTCGAGTGGAGCCGATGGGTTCTTGATCGTTGGCTCGAATTCGCTGGCCGAGGCGCTGGCTGTCAAAATCGCCAAATTAGGCGGTCTGACCGACGGCTCTAAACCGAAGGTCGATTGGATCCTGAATCCGGGAATGGCTCAAAAAATAGAGCTTCGCTATCCGGCGCTGAAGGATATTTGTATCCTGAACTTTCATTCTCCCGAGCAGAATCCGCTCGGGCTGATCGAGTCGTTTGCCACTCCGACTCGAGCCCTGATTTTAACGGAGGGATCTAAGGGCCTGGAGGAGTGCTCAACGATCGGCCAGCGAGGCTTACTTAAGCATTTTAGCGGTACCTATGTTCCTCACAGCCGCGGCGATCGATTAAACCGAGTCTTCCATAAGCACTTCTCGTGGAGCGCCAACGCGGGCTACGTGCGATTCTTTGGAGACTATTCCTGCGTCGCGTCCCAAGCACGCTTTGCCGAGACCGGCCGGTTTCGGTTACCGCGGGCGATCCATGAACGCTACTCTGAAGCGCGGATGGCGGCGGGCGATTTGCCGTACGACAACCCAAGTTTGAAGCCTTGGCACGCCATCGATGAAGACTCGCGGCAATCGAACCGGGAGCGAGCGGATCATATGATCTACGCGCTCGCACGGCTGGGCTACGTGGTCGAGGAAGCGCGCGGCCAGACTGCTTCTCCTATCGTTTTCGATAAAGAGAACCTGGAACAGTTGGCCCGTTTAGAACATATGCGCTGGGTAGCCGAGCGCCGCCTGGCCTGGTGGTCGTTTGGAGCGATCCGAGACAACGCCTTACGCCGTCATCCATTGCTTGTCCCGTACGAGGCGCTCGAAGAGGGTGAAAAAGAGAAGGACCGGCAAACCGTGCGCGATATACCGGAGGTTCTGCGGCGAGCCGGCCTGGTAGCTAGGTCGGGAGATCAGACCGGAGTGCCGCCGCCGTTACCGCGTTAATCAGGGTTTGTTGCTGAAAACCAATGAGAACTGCTTCAAATAACCGCTGGAGAAAGGATATTCCGTTCCCGGCGTTTCCGCGCGTTTCCGCGCGTTTTTTGGGCGGGATTATCCTGACGATTGCGCTGCTCATGCTGTTAGTAACTGCTCGCGCCGGTGATAATCTCGGTCCTCCGCCTTGGACTAAGGATCATACGGACGGCGGTGACCAGCGCCCTCCCCCCTGGATGCAGGATGACCCAGGCGGCAATAAGTTTGGGGTTGATCCCATGCAGCTCCTGCAAAGCAAAGATGTCAAAGAGGAATTGAAATTGACCGATGACCAGAGTCAGCAATTGGCGAGTCTGGCCGATCGATACCAGCAAGAAATCAAGAAAGAGCTCGGCAACGTGGATCTGAGCGCGTTGAGCGACGACGAGCGGACCAAAAAAGAGGCGGAGCTAAGGCAAACCTTAACCAAACTAATGGAGTCGGAACGCCAGGAAGTGGAGAAGATCCTGAATGCCGATCAGCTAGACGCATTCAAGCGTATCATGCTGAAAGTGAATGGAGCCGAGGCCTAAGCGAATGGGAAGGCGAAGCTCCCGAACAGCGGATAGTAATCAGTAATCAGTGTGTCAGTAATCAGTCCAGAAGCCAGGAAAGGAACCTCTGTACTGACTACTGATTACTTTCGTGTTATGCAAGGCGCCGCTCCACAAATTGAAACTGCTATGCATCCAATACGTTACCCTCTACTATTAATTATCTGCGCCAGTTGCTCGATCTCGCTGGCAAACGCTGCGGAAGAGAACACCGACAATGCTCCTAAACCGGAGACGGCCGCGGAAATTACCTCGAAGGTCTCTTTGGTGCATCTAGGCAGCATCGACACCTTTACGATTACCGAACAAGGAACGTTAGCCGGCCGGTTCTTATTAAGCGCACTGGACAGTAAAGACGTCACCTATGCTAGGAAGGCCAAAGAAATCTATGAAACGATTATCCCAACGGAACACTATGGCGGCGAGTACACGGCTTTAGAGTGGTTCTGTGATTATCTTCTCGGGAATGAGGAAAGCCGCAAACAGCAAGTAGCGGATCGTTATCACAAGAGCTTTTTCGAATTCTTTAGTGGAAACGATTTCGCCAATTTAAAGGAGTACCTCACTCGAAAATATAAGTTAAAAAAGCTGGCCGACTCCGGCACGGAAGCCGGAAGGGATAGAATTGCCTTCCTAGAGGATTTCATCCTTTTCAACAATCCGCGCCGGGAAGAATGGGAAAAAACCAGTAAAATCATCGACGCACTCAAGATTCAGCCAGGAACGACGATCGCCGATGTGGGTTGCGGGCCGGGTTACTATACTTTCAAGTTCTCCGAGTTAGTTGGACCAAGTGGCAAGGTCATCGGCATTGATACGGTTCAGGAGCATCTCAATTACGTAAAGAGTCTCAGTACCAAGTTCGACATAAAGAACGTCGAGACGCTTAAGGACCGCCAGGATTCGGCCGGGGTCCCGGCCAACAGCGCGGATATGGTCTTTATGTGCTCTTTGTATCACATTATCTACACGACTCTCACCGAGGAAGTAAAAGACCGATTTGTTAACAGCTTGAAGGCGGCACTAAAACCTGATGGCCGGCTCGTTATTGTCGATAACGCGGTCGTTACCCAGGGAACCCTGCCTTATCACGGACCCCATATCGCCAAGGAGCTCATCATAGGGCAGCTCTATTACTACGGCTTCGATTTGACTGAACAATATCAATTTATTCCGCAACGCTATGTGCTGGTCTTCCGGAAGAGAGCAGGGGAAGAGACTAGAGGTGTGTCAGCATCGCATTGACGGGGTGGCGCCAAAGTAAGCTGTAAGCAGTGAGCAGTACGGAGGTCTCCTCCGGCTTTTCACTGCTTACTGTTTACTGTTTACGGCTTACTGCTTACCTTCGTGCCACCCCTCACGCCTCGGTTTCTACCTCGCTTTGACCCCACACCTCATAGGCATCCTGGCTGCTCTGGGCTCCGCCGCGTCGTGGGCCGTGGGGACCCTGCTATTTAAGGGGATCGGCGAGGAGTTCTCGCCGATGGCGATGACGTTCATCAAAAGCTCCTTGGGCCTCTTACTCTTGGCCGGCGCGCTCTTCTTTGCGGGCTGGGAACCGGTAAATTCTTTCCCGCTCGGTTGGCTTTCAGTGAGTGGGCTTCTTGGCATTTCTATCGGGGATACGTTCTTCTTCGCGGCGCTGCGCCGTTTGCCCGCCCATCAATTGATCATTCTCATGTTGTTGGCCCCAGTGGTAACGCTGTTGATGGCGTTCTGCTTCCTGGGAGAACGGCCGGCGATGGTCAGCTGGATAGGAATCATCCTCGTTCTCGGCGGAGTTTCGCTCACTTTTAAGGACAAGATTGAGGTTGATCAGCAACCGCGCCAACGCGGATTAGGCTTGCTTTTCGGTGTCCTGTCGGTCTTATCGATGGCGGGCTCCATTATCATCGCCAAGATTGGCCTTCAAGATGTGTCTGCCATGGAAGGAACCTTTCTCCGGCTCTTCTTCGGTTTCGCCGGGATGCTGGTCGTCGGCCTGGTCCGAGGCGAGCTTCGGAATTGGTTGGTCCCGCTGCACCAAGCCGGGTTGCGCTGGCGCTTTCTTTTGGCCGTGGTCGTCGTGACATTCGGCGGGTTCTGGCTCTCGCTTGATGCCATCAAACGACTGGATGTTTCGATAGCGAATACTTTGCTTGCCACCGAACCGGTCTTTGCATTGCCGCTGGCAGTCATTTGGCTCCGGGAACACGCTACAGGCGCCGCCGTCATCGGAGCCATCGTTGCGTTATGCGGCGCCGGTATTTTGGCGTTTAATGGGTAGGCTGCATACCGGCCACTCATTGGTGGGGCGAGGCTCCCGAACGGCCTGAAGGTCTTCTCGAAGTCTATAGCGAGTGAGGCGTATCGATTGGATCGAAGCTAAACCGCGCGCCGACCTGTCCGACGTAGCCCTTGTGTTGGCAACGGATACTCTTTTGTGACGGTGGCGAAGTCGGAGCCGTTGGTCGAGAGTGAGCCACCTCCCAACGGCTCGGCGGTCAGTCGGCGTTGTTGCCCTGCACACACGGAACCGTCCCAGGCCTTGCTGGAGGCGGTTAAGTCGTTCGGGAGCCTCGCACCACCAAGTCCGCCACATCTCGCCCCCATTCCCGGCTTGACCTCGGTTCCAGAAACGAATGAAATGGCCCTGAAAAAATTCTGCAACTGACGCCGACTTCGGCATCTAATCCTTATGAATATCGTCGGACAATTTCCGAATATCTCTGACGCATTGGTGGATCGTGCGCTCAGCAGAGTCGCTGACTTCAATCGGTTCCGAGAGGAAGGCTTAATTTGTCGAAGCGGTGACTTTTTTCCCTCCGTCCATTATCCGCCGATCACGATGTACGACGAAGTGGATGAAAATAAGCTGTTCGAGGACTATTCATTGCCCGCCGACGGGAAATTGGACGTGTATGCACATATCCCGTTCTGCAAGCAGCGCTGCATCTTCTGCCATTACCCGGTGATGCTCGGCAAAAAGGAAGCGGAGATGGATCAATATCTGGGCGCGATGGAGAAAGAAATGGATATCTACATGCGGCGTCTGGGAGTTGATCGGATCAAGGTTCGATCCATTCTCGTTGGCGGCGGGACGCCTTCCTATCTCAGCCCGGCGCAGTTGAAACGGTTTCTGGATTTCTTCACCAAACGTCTCGATATGTCGCAGTGCGATCAATTTAACTGGGATGTTGATCCTTCCACCTTAGTGGGTCCTATCGGCCTGGAACGGCTGAAGATCCTGCGAGATTACGGCTCTGACCGGTTGACCCTCGGGATCCAATCGTTGGATGAGCGCGTCTTGGAGATCATGAACAGGCCGCATGACAAAGCGGTCGCGCTGGAAGCAATTCGGAATTCACAGGAACACGGTTATCAGGTCAATATTGAATTCATTTTTGGTCACCCCGGAGAGACGCTGAAGAATTGGGTTGACGTAATGCGAGAGGCGGTAACTCTCGGCACTGAAGAGATCCAGCTTTATCGGCTGAAAGTGGAAGCCTACGGCGACTACCAGGGGCCGATCAAAAACTATCTCAATAAACGCCCGGATGAGGTTATCCCGCACGAAGAGCAGATCATGATGAAGCAGCTCGCTATCGATATCCTGGCCGAAAACGGTTACCATGAGAATTTGCGGCGAGTTTATACCAAAGAGCGGCAACATTTCTCCTGCTACGCGGAAAACCAATGTTGCAAACTTTACGATGAGGTCGGTTTTGGCCTGACTGCGTTCAGTAGCTTGCGGGACCGCTTCGTTCTGAACAGTCAGACCTTCGGTGAGTACTACCAACATATTGAGGAAGGCAGAATGCCGCTAAATCGCGGCCTGAAACGCGACCGAGACCAACAATTGCGCTGGGCGATTGTGTTGCCGCTAAAGAACCGAGACGTGTATAAGAGCACATTCGAGGCTGCGACGAAGGGGGAGTCCATCGAAAATGTCTTTCGGCCAAAGATCGACCGGCTCAAGGCCTACGGCCTATTGCGAGAAGACGAGGTCAGTCTCGGGCTGACTCAACTGGGAACATTTTTTGCCGACGAAGTTGCCCAGCAATTTCATTCAGATGATTACATCCCGTATCCGCGTGAGGCGTACGCTGATGGTCCGCTCAATCCCTATCTGGATACTGATCCTTATGCGGCTAAAGATGCGGCAGCACTAGCAGTTTCCTAAAGTTTATCCGGAGGCAGGAATCAAAGGCGATGTTTAATGACACGGTAGCGTTTGCGGGGCACTCTAGAAACGGTCGTCAACAGGTAGGTGGTTCAGAACTCAGCGATCCCGATTTATTTTGGGATCGAGATGCCATCGTTCGCTGGCTACAGGTTAGCGGGGCAGAACAGGACTTGCTGTTTGCTGCTGCTCGATCTGCCCGCGAACAGGTCTACGGGCGCCGCGTGATCGTTCGGGGTTTGGTTGAGGTCACCAACCTTTGCCGAGTGAACTGCGAATTCTGCCCGATGCGGCGAGATAATACGAAACAGAACACGATTTTTCAGCTTACTCCTGACCAGATACTAGAGGTGGTGTCCGAAATTAAGGCGGCCGGTATTAACATCGTCTTTTTCCAAGCAGGCGAAGTTGGCAAGACCACTCGATTAGTTGGCGACCTGATACCCGAGATCCAGACACGGTTTGAGAGCCCGGTCGAGCTTTTACTTTGTCTTGGCAACAAGACCGATGCCGAATACGAGTTTCTCAAAAAGCAGGGTGCGACGAGTTACATCCTGAAGCATGAAACCAGCGATCCTGATCTGAATGAACGAATGCGGCATTCGTCGTTTGAAGAGAGAATGCGCTGTTTGCGAACGTTAGTTCGATTGGGGTTCAAGGTTGGGACTGGGGCGATTGTCGGGTTGCCCGGCCAATCAGTTGAGAGTCTCGCCGACGATCTGGAACTCGCCCGCGATATTGGCGCCCACATGGTGAGTGCCTCTCCATTTATTCCAGCCCCGGATACGCCGCTAGCTGGGTATCCGGCGGGCGACGTAGAGTTGACTCTCAATTTTATCGCCATCGCCCGCCTCATGAACCCTTCATGGCTGATACCGAGTGTTAGCGCTTTGGAGCGTCGACAAGGGGGAGGCCAGCTCAACGGCCTCGCCGCCGGTGCGAATGTCTTAACGGTCAATTTCACACCTCAGCTCGAGCAGGAAAAATATCTGATTTATGGCAAGGATCGATACGTGGTCCGAAACGACCATGTAACCCAGATTGTCCGCCAAGCCGGCCTGGAACGTGCACATTCGGTGTTTGCCGCGTAGCGGAGCTCGCCTTTAGGCTCGCTCAATAGCAGATAGCAGATAGCAAATAGCAAAGGGTACCGCACCGGCTAAGCGCTCGGTTCTCACACCAATTTGCTATCTGCTATTTTCTATTTGCTATTGAGCGAGCCTCAGGCGAGCTCCGCTTGACGGTGGCGAATATGCCCTGTATAGCGTGACTCATCTCTGGAGTTACGGTTCGACCGCCCCAAAAACGGGAAAGAGAGACCGACCGCGGCGTGGCGCCAGAGGTGAGACGTTGAAGATGAAAAAGCCACTCTTGCTCTGCTGTTTGCTGCTGGGAGCGAAGTGGGTTCTGGCGGGAGAAACTGAGACCATTCAGGGGCCGACTCCGATTACCGCAAGCCCGACCCCAGATCCGACCTGGAGCTTTGAGGTAACCTCGAGCTATACCAGTTCCGCCCGCATCATGAAGGCGGGGTCTTTCGGGTCCCAGGCAGAAGTCGAATATGAATTGCAGGCCTATAAAGACATCAAGCTATTTAAGAACTATTTCCTGCAGCTCGGATTTGATCTGGAGCGGTTCAATTTTTCGCGGTCGAACAGCTTCTTCCCTTACGCCATGACCAGTTTGGCCGGGGAACTAGTCTTCGCCTATTGGGATGGAGACGATTTTTATCCGGTCTTGAAACTCGAGCCGGGTCTTTATTACACGCGGGCGCACATCACTAAAAACTCGTTTGATATGCCCATCCGGTTTACTCCCGGGCTGAAATTGAACGATAACCTTTATGTGATCGCCGGTTGCAGCGTGGATGTCTATTCGAATCCGATCGTTTTTCCAGTTGCCGGGCTGAACTGGAAGATCAACGACCAATGGAACTTGCGGGCCGTTTTTCCCCGTCCCCGTCTTAGTTATTTGCCCAGCAAAAAATGGGAGTTCTTTGTGCAGGGAGACTTAGATGGCGACAGCTTTCGCAATGGACCGACCAACGATCATCGGACCAATAACGCGGTCCTACAGTATTATTATTACCGCGCTGGCCTCGGATTCAATTATGAGCCGGTCAAAGGCTTCGAGGTGGAAGCGGTCGCAGGCTGGAACTTGAGGCGGGAATTCGACTACATTCGCGCCGGCCCGATCTATGATGTCAAAGGCGCGCCGTACGTCTGGCTGGATCTGAAGTGGACGGTGTTTTGAGGAGCGAAGTCGTCCTCGTTCTCGTCGTCGTCCTCGTCCTCGATCGGTGAGACGCAGCACTATCGTGTGGCCATCCGCGTAAGGTCTTTAGGTGTATCGCAGCTGGCACATAAAGTCTCATAGGTCCCATAAGTCTGATCTGTTCGCAGCGCTGGACGGGTGGCGTTGCCGCAAGCGCGTTCGTAGGCCCCGCCACCGCCGAATCGAGGACGACGACGAGGACGAGAACGATGTGCGAGGGCGCCGCCCCTCTTTCCGGTTGCATGACTACCGGAAACGAGGCGATAGGATACCAATGAACTATCGTCGACTCGGCAGTGCTGGTGTTAAGGTTAGCGAGCTTTCCTTCGGGTCCTGGGTTACGTTCGGTGACCAGATCGGAGACGACGTGGCGGAGTCGTTGATGATCAAAGCGTACGAGGGGGGCATCAATTTCTTTGATAACGCGGAAGGCTATGCCCGCGGCAAATCCGAGTTGGTGATGGGGAACATTTTGAAGAAACTCGGTTGGCCTCGGGATACATGGCTGGTCTCAAGCAAAGTCTATTTTGGTTCTGCTCAACAACCCAGACCGAATCAGACCGGTCTCAGCCGCAAGCATGTATTTGAAGCCTGCCACGCGGCTTTGAAACGGCTCCAGGTCGATTATCTGGATCTATTCTTTTGTCATCGTCCCGACCCGGAAACCCCGATTGAAGAGACGGTGCGAGTAATGTCCGACCTGGTCACTCAAGGAAAGATACTTTACTGGGGCACAAGTGTCTGGAGCGCTTATCAAATCATGCAGGCCTTTGGTATCGCCCGAGAGCACAATTTAGTACCTCCGACCATGGAGCAGCCTTACTACAACCTGCTGCAGCGTGATAAGGTCGAGCAGGAGTATAGCAGCCTCTATCAAGGGATTGGGCTTGGAACTACGATCTGGTCGCCACTAGCGAGCGGATTATTGACTGGCAAATACAACGAGGGACTGCCGAATGATGCGCGGATGGGATTGGAAAGCTACGGCTGGCTCCGTGACTGGGTTATCAAACCGGAACGGTTAGAGAGAGTTCGAAACTATTGCAAGTTCGCTGGTAAGCTCGGGCTATCGCCCGCAGTGCTCGCTGTCGCATGGTGTCTAAAGAATCCGAATGTCAGTACCGTCATCCTGGGGGCTTCAAAGGTCTCGCAACTCGAAGAAAATCTCAAAGCGACTGCCGCTGCCGAACAACTAACGCCCGACATCCTGGAAGAACTTGATCAAATCTTGGGTTCCAAACCAAAAGACCCGTCCAACGAGGATAATCATTAATGGCTTTAGGAGGGGCGTTTGGCTGGATTATGGACGTGTTTAGCCCCGTAGGGGGCAAAATCTTTATAGCTGGGACCAAACAAACCGCGCCAAGCTCCGTTAGGAGCGAAATCCGACGGTAACTTGACCGTCTTGGCGCGAGCATTGAGGAGATGCCGCTCCTACGGAGCTTGTCGTGTTTTTTTTGTTGTTGTACCTATAAAGATACCGCTCCTACGGAGCTAGCCCAGGAGACAAAAACCATGCCAGCCAAAACAAACACAAAATATGAGTCTTTGACCCTGCTGGGCAAGCCGGTGTCACGATATCCAAGCTCGCCTTCGGCCAAGACGATTGAGACCTTCAAAAATCAGTACGCGAACCGGCGTTATCTGATCAAATTTGAGTGCGCGGATTTCACCTCGCTTTGTCCAGTGACGGCTCAACCGGATTTTGCCAAGATCACGATAGAATATGTACCAGGTGACCGGTGCATTGAGACGAAATCACTGAAGTTCTATCTCGCTTCCTATCGCAATACTCCGAGTTTCAACGAGGAGATTGTTAACCGTATTTTAGACGATGTGGTAGCGGCTTGTAGTCCGCAGGAAGCCTTGGTCTACGGAGAGTTCGCAGCGCGGGGAGGGATAAGCCTCTCCGCGGAGGCCCAATATACTCAGGGCGTCCCCGCGGCCGATAACAGCCAACGGACGCTAAAATCAAGCTCGGTAGGAGCGAAATCTTTATAGCTCGCAGTGAAAGCGATTGTGCTTCTTAGCGGCGGCATGGATTCCGTCGCGGCGTTTTATGATGCGAGGGCGCACCATGACGTCGTTGCTGCGATTAGCTTCGACTACGGAGCGAAGCACAACCACAAAGAGATTCCGTTTGCTGCATATCATTGCCGGAAGTTCAACGTCGAGCACCGGGTAATTCCGCTCGATTTTGTAGGCGAATTGTTCAAGTCAGACCTGCTGAAATCTGGCGGCGCCATACCGGACGGACACTACGAAGAGGAGACCATGAAAAGCACCGTCGTTCCGTTCCGGAACGGTATCATGCTCTCGATCGCGGCAGGCTTTGCCGAAAGCAAAGATGCTTCCGGGCTGGTGATTGCAGCACACGCGGGCGATCACGCCATTTATCCGGACTGCCGTGAAGAGTTCATGAAATCAATGGCGGACGCTATCCGGCTCGGTACTTATGCCGGGACCACGCTGCTGCGGCCGTTCATTTCTATGACGAAAGCGGATATCGCCAGCCGCGGCCAAAGTCTTGGCGTTGATTTCTCCCAGACCTGGTCTTGCTATAAAGGTGGCGCCTTGCACTGCGGCACTTGCGGAACCTGTGTAGAACGCCGGGAAGCATTCATGGTGGCCGGTATTCCGGATCCGACGGAGTATGCTTCGGAGGAGCCGATTCCGTCGAAGCCAAGCGCCGCGGCCTAGTCCAGAAAGTAATCAGCAATCAGTGTTTCATGGCTTGTTGTGACTGGCTTCTGGACTGATTACTGACCTACTGCTTACTGATTACTTGGGGCGCCGGCCTATCAACGCCGCCAGAGACATGGTACGTTGAGCGTCCGATGTTCGTATCCGAGATCTTCCACTCTATCCAGGGCGAAGGCGAGTTGACGGGGGTTCCTTCCGTTTTCGTCAGGACCTCCGGCTGCAATCTTCGATGTAGTTGGTGCGATACCAAATACGCTTCCTGGACGCCAGAGGGCGAAGAAATGAACATCGACCAAATTGCGGCCAAGGTCGACGAGTTCCCGTGCCGGCACACCGTTTTAACGGGAGGAGAGCCGATGGTGGCAAAAAGAATTCATCACTTGGCGGCGCGGCTAAAGGAACTGGGAAAACATATTACCATCGAGACCGCAGCGACGATTTTACCCGAAGGGATCGCGTGCGATCTAGCCTCGTTAAGTCCCAAACTTAGCAACTCAACTCCGGACACGGCGGTCGCCGGCGGTTGGCGAGATCGGCACGAAAAACGACGGCTCCAGCCTGAGGTTATTCTGGATTGGATTCAAAACTACAACTATCAACTGAAGTTTGTAGTCGCATCGGAAAATGACCTGGAACAGATTCACGACCTGCTGGCCGGTCTCGGCGCCCAAGTCACTCCCGCCAAGATTTTGCTAATGCCCGAGGGCACCGATGCTGAGACTATCCGCAACCGTAGTCTCCTGCTAGTCGATATCTGCAAACATCATGGTTACAGATACTGCGACCGCCTGCATATCCATCTGTTTGGGAATACTAAGGGGACCTGAAATGGCCGCAAAAGAACGCAAAAAAAAAAACCGCGAATGGACGCGAATTAACACGAATAAGCGCTTGAACCGCAGCCCCGACATCCGGGTTAAACAGGCGCAGATTTACGCAGATAATTTTCCGCTTTCAGGTTCATCCTATTGACAAACTGCAAAAGACACAGTTCTGGCAAAATGGGTCTTTATCGGCCGGTGATTTGACCTGAGCCCAAGGCTAAATCACCGTCTATCTGCGCCAATCTGCGGTTAAGCCTTTAATCTTGTTCATTCGCGTCCATTCGTGGTCTTTTTTGCGTTCTTTGTGCTCTTTTGCGGCTATTCTGTTCTGTTACTAGAGTCTCCCTATGCCATTTCGAATTTGTAAGAGCTTCGAGATCGAAAGCGGTCATATGCTCAGCAAGCACCCGGACAAGTGCGCGTTTCCGCATGGCCATACCCGCCGGGTAGAGTTCGTGTTGGAGGCTGACGCCCTTGATCAGAACGAGATGGTTTGCGACTTTAAGATCGTTAAGGAGCTGGTCTCGGATTTCCTAGATCGCCTCGATCACTCGATGTGTATGAACACGGATGATCCGAGGTATTCGGATTTCAAAGCTTACTACGGAGAAAGATTGATCGGTTTCCAAGGGGCTGACCCGACCACAGAGGTAATCGCCAAGCGACTCTTCGACCACTGCAGAGAAAAGCTCGCCGAGTACGCTAAGGCTCCCACGGAAATTTATCCGCTTCGCCCAAGCGTGCGGATCGTTAAAGTCCGAGTCTGGGAGACGAGCAGCTCATGGTCGGAGTATTGGGAGCGTTAGGACTTTTTCACCCAACCGATTGCGAAGTCTGCATCTTCGTGGTGAATTTCCTCGGCAGAAATGACGACCGATTTGAAGAAACGTTGTGCCTGGGGCAATAGCGATCCGCTTTACATCGCGTACCACGATATTGAATGGGGTACGCCATCGCTCGATGATCGCCATCTGTTTGAGATGCTGGTCCTAGAGAGTATGCAGAGCGGGCTGAGCTGGATTACGGTCTTGAGAAAACGCGAATCATTTCGAGACGCGTTCAAGAATTTCGAAATCGATGCCGTAGCGAAGTTCAATGAAAAGAAGATTGAACAACTCTTAGCCAACCCGGGCATTATTCGGAATCGAGCAAAAATCGTAGCCGCCATCGCGAATGCCAAAGCGGCAGCCAAAGTGATTAAGGAAACAGGGTCTCTGTCTGGGTTTCTCTGGGAAACGGTCGGCGGCAAACCGAGACAGAATCGATGGAGATCAGGCACCGACATCCCTGCTCAAACTGAACAATCACAAGAACTGGCCAAGCGATTGAAAGCACATGGCTTCCAATTTCTTGGCCCGACAACTTGTTACGCCTTTATGCAGGCGGTGGGAATGGTGAATGACCATCTGATGACCTGTTTCCGGCATCAGGAGCTTTCCCCAAAATAGGCCTGTTCTAGGCCCTTGCAATCGTCTCGTACTCGTACTCGTCCTCGAAAGGTTAACATTTCCCAACGCCCATGGCTCTCAACCGCTGCGCGCTCGTTGGCCAGATTTTCACCTCGTCAGGGCAGCAGGGTCATGTGGAGTCGAAAAAATGGACAGGTGTCGGATGCGCTTGTTGACCCGAAGGGACGGAATCCCTGACGGCTGTTCGCAAAAATCGACTCTACGCCGGTACCAACTTTCGAGGACGACGACGAGGACGATTACGAGTATGCGGCCGACAACGAAACGAAAAAATCCGAGTATAACACTGGTGCCTCTGCGTCTCTTTAATAGAGCAGCAAGCAACGTATGGGCAGAACTCGACAGCGTTCACCAGCGAAGAAGGATAGGACCCGAATCGAGTCCGGTCTCGATGCTCGGTTGCGACTCCTGGCGGTGGGCCAACTTGACCGCAAGAGTCGGGACCAATTGTTCGCGGAGCTCGCGAAGGACCCCGCACTGGTCGGTCGCCTCGCAGAGCATTTGCGCGCCTTGTCTCCGTTGTAATCGGAACGAGTTGTTTTGACTTTTCTCGCGATGCCGAGCCATGAGAGTCTGGATATTTACCTTCCAGGCTTCACGGTATGGAGATCCTCGCCATCGCAATTCTTTTCTTTTCTTTTCTGTTCGACTGTCAACGGTCCCTAGCCGAACCGACTGAAGCTGAGATCACCCAGCTTGTTAAGGCCTTCGAGACTGAGACCGATTCTGTAAGACGTTTACAGCTTCTCAGACAGCATTCAGAGCATGAGACGAGTGAGCTTCTGAAAGCTCTTACGCAGCGCGGGCAACAGTTATACGACGAGGGCGACTATCCGCACGCTATCGCTCTGCAGCAGACCGCGATTGTGCTAGCCGAAGATCTACATGACCTCGCCGGTCAGGCTGACGCCGCCAGGAAATTAGGCGCTACTTATGCATGGCAAGGAAAATACCGCGAGGCCCTTCAGGAGGACACGGAGGCGCTCACAATCGTTGCGCCGCTGCCGGATTCCGAGAGAAAAAAGAGAGTGCGGATGGCGACGCTAAACAATATCGGCAACGTATACAACCTACAGCGCCAGTTCCCGTTAGCGGAAGACTATTACCAGCAGGCTCTGACAATCGCGCGAGAACTGGGCGACAGGGCGGTCATCGCAAAGGTGTCGAACAATCTCGGAGACCTGGACCTGTCGGAAAACAAAATCGATGCTGCGGAATCGGCTGGGAACGAAAGCCTAAAAATTGCCGATGAACTCAAACTCGGCAGCACCAAAGCCCAAGCGCTCATTCTTCTTGGTTTAGTGGCCCAAAATCGGCGGCAGTTCGAGCAGGCGCTGACCAGGTACAATGAGGCGTATGATCTGTACAAGACCGAGGACTTCAAAGAGGGAATGATCAGAGCCTTGCACCAACAGGGCGAGACCCTGCTTGACAGCTCAAAATTGGACGACGCAAAAGTTGCATTCCAGAAAGCTTCTGCTCTCGCAGAAGAGATCGACATACCTGACTTGCTTTGGCCCTGTTATTGCAACGAAGCAGAAATAGCGGTCCAGAAACACGACGATCAAACCGCAAAACTCTTTTTCGAACAAGCGATCGCGACGATCGAAGATATCCGGTTGGACCTATCCGGAGGCGCTCAGGGTGGAGCGGGATTCTTAACTGACAAAATGGTGGCCTATCACGGGCTTATGCGGTTGCTACTCGCTAAAGGCGACCTGGCAGAAGCGCTAGTCCAGGCCGAGCGCGCGAAAGGGCGAGCGCTATTAGACGCGTTGAACAGCGGCACACAACTGGCACAGAACCTTTCCAAGAAGGAGTCTGATGAATTGGAACAGTTGAGTGCAGGCTTGGCGGCTCTCAATAAGGAGGTCCTCAACCTGCGTCAGGAGAATAAACCGGACCAGACTCGATTAGCGGACCTCGAGGTGAAGCGACAGCATGCCCGTAACGAGATCCAAGCTTTTCTGACCGATCTCGGTGCCCGGGCTCCGCAGCTCGAGAGACAGGCTGGCCTCCCGTTCAAGATGGCGGACGCGACCAGGATCTTACGCAACCCTGAAACTGCCGCGGTTGAGTATGTTGTTACCGATGACAAGCTCTATGCCTTTGTCCTCACACTTGATAGGAACCCCGCTTTGGTCTCGATCGATATAAGCAGCTCGGACTTAAAAAAGCTCGTGAGCGAGTTTCGTAGCGATCTTACTAACCCGCAGCACCCCATACCGAAAAAGAGTAGTCAAGCCCTCTACGAACGCGCCTTTGCACCGGTCCGTCCCTACCTGCAGGGGATAGAAAATCTCATTATTGTCCCGGACGGCCCGTTGTGGGATCTGCCGTTTCAAGCTTTGCGGTCGGAGCATTACCTATTGGAGGACTTTACGATTTCGCAAGCTCCATCGCTGGCAGTGCTGCACGAAATGAGCCACTCATTGGACCAACTGAAACAAGCGGAATCGCCAGCCTATTCATTGCTCGTATTTGACAATCCGAGTGAGTCCTCCGACAAGAATCCAACGTCTCAGTCTACGGTCTCTCGAGGTGAGAAATTTGCTCCGCTGCCGGAGAGTGCCCGTGAAGCGAGCGTGCTACGAGATCTTTACGGATCGTCTGCCCGCGTCTTCGCCGGAGCCGATGCAACTGAGAGCGCGTTCAAGGCAGAAGCAGGAGCTGCCGACATTATTGAGTTGGCGACGCATGCAGTCGTTAGCGATCACAATCCGCTTTACTCGTTTATCTTGCTGTCGCCTGACAGTTCGAAAGGTGAAGACGGCCTGTTGGAGACCTGGAAGATAATGCAACTCAAGCTCCGGGCGCGCCTGGTGGTCCTGTCCGCTTGCGAAACGGCTCGCGGCGAGATTACTGCTGGTGAAGGGATAACAGGGTTGGCCTGGGGATTCTTCGTCGCCGGTTGTCCAACCCTGGTCGCTAGCCAGTGGCCGGTCGAGTCCGCCAGCACGACCGAGCTAATGTTAGAATTTCATCGTCAGCTCCGATCCGGTCTCTCAACCGCCAACGCTCTGCGTGCGGCCGAGTTGAAGCTTCGGCAAAATGAAGAATACGCCCACCCATTCTATTGGGCATCCTTTATAGTCGCCGGCGCAGCGGAGTGAGGAGTGAGAGATGAGCGATGGCCGATAGGGCGAAAAACTCGGCGCGCTGCTGGCTCGACTGCTCCAAGACTTGCATCGCGCCGGTTTTGAGCCATTGCGTGCGGTCGGATTGGCGGCTTTTCGGATTGGCATGAATTGCCGGTTGACCTGGGCGACGCACGTTGGGAAAACGCGCCCCGCCCAACGGCTCAAAACCGGCGCGGTAAATCGATGGGAGATCAGAAATCCTGGGCGCGGCGAGTTTCTCGCCCTACCGTCCATCGCTCACCTTTCACCTTTCTCCCAGCCGGCTACACTTACTCCCTCAGCCTCTCAATGCCGCTAAGCAGCCGCTTGAGTAAGTCCTTCCCTTCCGGCGTCTGATTCGCCTCTTCTAACAAACTCTGAAAATCCGCTTGCGCGTCGTCCAGAAGCCCTGTGTGCAATTCGAGCAGTCCGTCGATCAATAGGTCTTCTCGATTCGCTTTCTTCAATTCGTTGAGCTGAGCAAGCTCCTTTCCGCCTAGGATCGCGAATT
>JAFAIO010000427.1 GCA_019236675.1 Verrucomicrobiota bacterium | reverse complement strand
GCGAACTTCAGCTAGGCTCAATCGATGACCTCGGGCACTGGCTCGCACTCAGAGGTGGCCTTCCTACCTATCAAGTCGAAGATGAGGAAGGCGGAATACCTCTGACGCAACTTACCGACCGTTATTGCCCCTGAATGACGGTCAATGAACTTGGATAGTCGTTCTGACTCGAGGCAAAGATGTGCACATTCATCGGCATTGTCGCTGGTGCTTGCAGCTGAAACTTAATCTGGACATGCACCGTCGCTTGCCCCGAGTCATACTTTTGGTCCCCCACGGTTTCGTTCCATGGCCGGCCAGGGATTCTTGCTCGAACGGAGATATTCCCTGATTCCGTGGTCGGATGATTGAAGTAGACGTCGACGATCCCTTGAACATCATTCCCTGATATCACCAAGGGATTAGGATGGATGACTGCTTTAATCACCATCAGGGGTTCGGTATACTGGACAGTCGGCTGGTTACTTGCGGACTGGGATGTAACGGGTGCCGTTTTACAACCGCAAAGCGCCAAAGTAATTCCCAGCGTCGCCAGAATAAGTCGATCCGAATTTCGCATCGCTCTGCCCTTATACCTTGCCGTAGCCCGCTCCCGCAATTGCGACGTTATCGCCGAAGCAGACCAAAGCCTTTCGATCGTGATAACTTCCGGCCCCGTCTCCTTCTCTTAAGCTGCCCAGCTGCTTTCTCTACTCCGGCTTCGGGCGGCCAGAGTCAATACGCGCAACAACGTATTGATAGCAACTGGCCGTTGAGCGCGGCTGCCAGCGCTTGTGCCGCGGGGAACCGACACCGACATACCGCTTGCGCTAATCCTCCTGGTCAAACGGTTCTCGCGTACAACTGACGAGAGAGGGAATTCCGCGGCCGATCCGCATGCGATAGTAATATTCACCGTCCTCAGCGGGCAGCTCGCTGCCCGCGTCAAGCGCAAGAATGATATGATCCGGGTGCCGGTCCCAAAGAACTTCGAAGGATTTAGTAGAACCGGCTCGGGTCTCTATAAAAGCCCATTCGAATTGCGAAACCGAACGAATCAATGGGTCCGGGTCGCTTTTCAGGAACCTGAGGAAATCCCGGCTAAGCTTTTCAATAAATGGAGACGTGGGGTTGTTGTCGCATTCAAGGTTATAAACATCGAGAATCAGTCCGCACCCGGTCCGCGACGTAATCGCATTGAGAAAACCTGCTGGTGTGAATTGGGCCGGACCATCCGGCAAAAGGTGGATCACGTGCTCGAGAAGAAATGGAACCCCGTATCGTTGCTGGATCGATTGCACCCGCTCACAAACCAAATCCAAAACTTCCTCAGTTCGGGGCAACGCCAACATTGTGCCGAGATTCTCTCCTCCCACCATGGTGCAAGCGAGGTGTTCACTGTGCCAATCGAGCTCAACTTGGTTAAAAAGATCGTCAAGCAGCCTGAGATACTCATCATTCCAGTGGTCGAAAGATCCTATTGAAAGACCTACTCCGTGCGCGATGAAACTAACGTCCGGAGCTGCTGAAACGTATTCTTCGAGCACTTCAAGGCGCAACGATGCGCCCCTTCCGTCGGATCGGGCAATTGCGTCTGGAGTGATCTCGATCGCGTCAATCAGGGGCACAATGCGCTCCAGAAGAGCGGGATCATCTCCCTCGTAGGTAGTAGCCAGCGCAGGCCGGGAGCCGATTAACGTTGTATCAGCGCTGGCCATTTTTTCTGGCTTACCCGCCAAAGCTCGCGGAGTTCACGCCAGGTAGCTTTGTGATTTCCTGTACTTCCACAGGATCGCCACTCAAATGCAGGTCAATGCCCAATAGCCCGCAGGTTCTGCAGCCGCTCAGGCCAACAATCCTATCTACGATGGTATGCAGGTTATCGAGCGTCACATTTTCCGCGACACGAATGTGTACGTTTCCGGTTAATTCTGGCATGTTCGATTCTCCTTCAATTAGGTTGTTTTCGGTTACTTCGTTGATCGATGCGAACGAAACCGTTCAACAGTTTCGCCCACAGGCGCTCATCTTACGCCGCAGCGGCGAACCGGTAAATACGTCGAACGACGTATAGTCCAGTCGATGACGGCCGGGCAACGCCCGATCAGGCAGAAGCCGGAGTGATGGACTAACGGGTATTGGAGTGTTGCCCCGCTCGCAACGCTTCGCGTAGCGATGCGGGCGGGGACTACCGCACCTCCGAGACTTACCGTCTTGCAGTCGAAAAGGCGGCAAATAGACAAAGCTCTTGAGTGCCCAGACTATCGCCGACTCACTCCTTAACGAACGTATAAATACGTGTGCGAGGTGCGTGCGGAGGCTTGGGGTCCCCAACCGATTCGCCGGTTCCAGTTCTGCCCTCGAAGCGGGCCGTCACCTGATATTCGAACGGTTTACCGGGGCCCACATTCATCGGTGTATATTCCGAATACTTGGTCAGCCCGCTCGCGAGGAGATTCGCCGAGCCGTCAGCTGCGATTGTTCCATTTAGTTCGTAGAAGTTAGGCTGACCCTTGGTCCCGGTTTGCCCATGCAAGATTCCGTTTTTTACAGTCGCTGCAAAACGCCTGACAGTCGGCTTGGCGACAGTGCCGTCAGGATTCTTATACGCATGGAAATCCACTGTAACCGCCCAGGTCCCATCGAACGCGGTCGTTCCTTCCGTAGCAGCCTTTATCTGCGGCTGCACGAAAAGGAGAACGCTGGAGGCTAACCCGATCGCAAGACGAGATGCAGATCGCATAAGCATCTTGCCTATCAAAACCGGGCGCTTATGTCTACACAATTTAGTCTCGGTGCCGCGTTCGACCGAATTCTCTTACCGCCGCCAAACCAATTGGTGCAGTTCTTCACGAGTTATCTCTCTGTCCTGATTCCCATCATGTTACATAACGCTCCTATACGTCAAACTGCGTATAGACTAACCTCATTGTAGGCCCTAACCTGAGGTGGCAGTAATTACCTAAGACGACCAGCCATCAGGGCTGTTCGAAAGCAAAAACAACAAATACAGTGGAGGTTAGCGATGGCAACGTGGTCAACTATCACACAAACCGGTGGCGGCCAATGGTGGGTCGCGGGCGGTAACATTACCAACCATGAAGTCTTTGCATTCACGCTGCAAGGCGCGGAGCACAATGTCGGGGCGCTCATTTCCGACGTTACAGTCTTCCTGGATGAGGATAATGCCCCTAATCAGACAAGTTATATACTTAACTTAAACGCAGTAGACAACTTTCTGAACCCAGTCGACCTGGGCATAACGGGAAACTTCGAAAGCAACGGTGTGTAGGAGAGGAACGATGAAAATTAATCTAGTCAAAGATGCGAATGGGAAGGTCGTCGCGACGTTTGAGAATGCAGTTGCCGGCGGTCCCGTGGTAAAGCCGGTGCTGAAGCCCGGACACAAGGTGCATGAGGTAGAGGCCCCGGAGGATTACAAAAAGGATATAAAAGCCTTTTACAAACAGCATAGCAGCCGGTAACGGAGAGCGCCAAAAAGTCGGATTAAAGCCGCCTTGCGGTCTGGTTCCTGCGTTTTGGCTGCGGCCTGATCTCGGATACCAACCGCGGAAGATGCCGTCCAGATCAGGCCGCCAACTCGTCCCACGATACTGGTTTGTTCTTCATTCCCTTCCCCCGCCCTCCAGCGCTTATCGATACGTTGAGTGAGACAAAGGTATCCGGCTAGCAAATATGCGGTGGTAGCCTTTCTGCATTTGGCGTCTAGTGTCCAGATAGTCGCGAATGGGGATTTTGAGACGCCGGCAGATTTCGACTACCTCGATGATCGCTGAAAGGATCGCCTTGTACTGTCTCCTATATCCTATTTTTTTCAAAACATGCATTTGAGAGCAAGACAATCAAAATCAGCCGCTAGTTCTTGTTCTCTTTCCCTTTGCTCCTCGATTACAAATTGAGGTTCTAGCCTGTAATATTCGTAGAAACGACACCATGCTCGATCGTTTCTGGTCGCCCACGGAGCATCGTTCAGCCAGATATAACGTAACATTTCATAATCAATCGATGTCATATGCTAGGCTGATTGCCTAATACTGGGTGCCTCTTGTTAAGGACTGCTTTTCGCTAGCTGAAAGTGCTCGGCCGGCGTTTTCACAGTTTTTGAGAACGTCTGTTTGACTTGTCCTACACCTCCCGGCTTACTAACTGCGCCCATCGCTGGCTGCTGGCTTTCTCTTTTCTGGAAGTAGGCTCCAGGAACAGGGAGGCCATGTTTCGTAAACGCAAACGTGGCGTCCGGTGTCTCGGCATTGCTCGACAAGGTGGAAAAGGCTCCTACGGCGAACACTGCCAATCCCAATTTGATAATCGTATTCATTTTTATGTTGTTTCTTCTTGAGCGCAGTCTCGCTCTTTTAAAGGTTAAAACCGGCAGCCTGCAGAACCCTGAAGAAAGGGTCAGGCGAACTCGCTCATTAAAGTCTGCGCCCAAAACATCTCGGCTCCGCCTATCAGCAGATATCATCATATTTCCAGACTCCGCATAATGAATCCGAGATTCACGGACCCGGCGGATTTTTGTCTCAACTGCCGTGGTGATGATCCGAACCGCCGATATCGGTTCGACAGGTTAAATCCTATAAAACCCAATCGGGAAAGGGTTACATACGGAGCAGGTTTTAAATGGCGCGCCAAAAACGAGTTTTCGTAGCGACCATTCATCTCGCTTACGAAGATGATGCGCATTGCTGTTACATCGCCTCATTTTTCTTTCAAGCGCCGATCGCATCTGGCACGTTCGTCTTGTCGGAGTTTAGACGTGAAGCGGGACAGTAGTTTGGCGGCGACCAGGCCCGAGCAGTTTCGTACGACTCGGTGGAGCGCGCAGGGGCGTCGAACCTGTTCCTGCCTAAATCGCGACTTCTGACCATTTTCCGCAAGCGATCCGCAACCAAATCGACTAGAATCCCCGGAAGCTAAGCCTGCTCCCCGGTTGTGAAAACAGAAGGCAAACGCGTCTGCGAGGTTTGCGGCACCGTACTGAACGAAAACAGTGAGTTCTGTCCGGTTTGCGCGATGCGGGGAGCTCTTTCACCTGAGACCGAGTCACTTTTGGACATTTCTTCCCAGCTCCATTTTGAACATTACCAGGTCCTTAAAAACAAAGACGGAACACCACTCGAGCTCGGACGCGGTGGCATGGGAGTCACCTACAAAGCCGTGGATACCCACCTCCGCTGCCCAGTGGCTCTGAAGATCATTAGCACACAATTCATCGGTAACGAATCTGCCCGCAGCCGTTTCCTGCGGGAAGCCCGAGCGGCCGCCACTGTCCGCCATCAGAATGTGGCCACCGTATTTCATCTGGGAGAGAGCGGCGGCAACTACTTCTACGCGATGGAGTTTGTGGATGGTGAAACGTTACAAGCCCTCATCCGTCACCGCGGCCGGCTGGAGAGCGAACTGGCTCTTGAGATTCTGACGCTGGTTGCTGCGGGACTAACTGCGATCCACAAACAGCATCTCGTCCATCGCGACATTAAGCCCAGCAATATCATGCTCACTTGGGAGGAGGGCCGATTGGAAAACGTCAAGATAATCGACTTGGGGCTAGCGAAAGGGGTTACAGAAGACACGTTTTCGATGGCAGGAGGTTTTGTTGGAACTCCTGTTTACGCCAGCCCGGAACAGTTTTCCGGATTTGGAACGGACATCCGTTCGGACCTGTATTCGTTGGGGGTAACCTTCTGGGAAATGCTTTCGGGTGAGCCTCCTTTCTACGGCTCAATCGCAGAGTTAATGGACCAACATCAGCATACGGCGCCGCCGATTGAAAAATTGAAAGGCATTCCGGCGCCGGTTGTCGCGCTGCTCCAGGTTCTGCTCGAGAAGGATCCGGGCAAACGTTTTCAAACTCCCGCCCAATTGCAGCAGGCGGTGGCGAGAGTCAGGGAGGCAGTTGGTTCCGGGACAAAATTAACCCCGGATGAACTAAGGCCGGCTAGCGATCAAGCGAAGCACACGTCGCCGAAAGGCAAACCTGGAAAGCGCTCTGTCCGTTGGTTGGTGGGCTCGGTTTTGTGTCTCGCCCTTATTCCGACGGGCTGGTTCTTCTATACCCATCACTTTGGACTATCTCGCCAGGGAGCTACAGCACCGGCGCCAATGGACAAAAGCATCGCAGTCCTACCCTTCGAGAACATTACTCCAAATAAAGACGACGCTTACTTTGCGGACGGAGTGCAGGATGAGATCCTCAATAATCTCGCCAAAGTTGCTCAACTAAAAGTCATTAGCCGTACCTCGGTGATGAAGTATCGAGCAAGCACCGAACGCGATCTGCGGCAGATTGCGAATGCCTTAGGGGTAGTGCATGTGTTGGAAGGAACTGTTCGTCGCGATGGAAATCATGTGCGGGTTAGTACGGAGTTAGTTGACGCCCGCAATGACAATATGATTTGGGCGGATAGTTATGATCGGGATTTGACTGACATCTTTGCGATCCAAAGCGAGATTGCTGAGGCAGTTGCTTCAAAGCTGAGTGCCCGCCTATCCCCGGAAGAACAGAAGGACATCGGAGAAAGACCCACAACGAATTTGGAAGCCTATGAGCTTTACCTTCAGGCCAAAGAGTTAGTTAGGAGCGAGGGATACAAGGCCGACAATCTTGGAAAGGCAATCAACTTGCTCGAAGAAGCGACCCGAAAGGACCCGAAATTCACCTTGGCCTATTGCGTATTAGCGAGAGCTCATGATGATCTCTATCACTATTGGATGGACAAGACACCGGAGAGGCGCGCACTCGCTGAAGCGGCTGCGAACGAGGCGCTTCGTCTGGAGCCCGACAGCCCGGAGGCTCATTTGGCGATGGCCTATCATCTATATTCATCCTATCGAAACTATGAGGGAGCCAGCGCTCAAATCGAGCTGGCTCAGAGAGCTCTCCCGAACAGTCCCGAAGCGTTTTGGCTCGCTAGCAGAATCGATCACCGGCTAGGCCGTTGGGACCAGGCAACTAAGGCTCTGGAAAAGGCCTACAGTCTGGACCCACGAAACCCGGATATTATCTATCATCTAGCTAACGACTATGAATTTCGAGGGCGTTATCGGGAGGAGGAGCAAATGTACGCTCGGCTCAACGAGGTTGAGCCCGACAACCCAGTAAGCAAAACGGGCGAAGCTTTCGCGGATTTCCTTCGAACCGGGGATGCCACGAGTTATCGGGCAGCGTTAGATTCGCTACCGTCTCCGGCGAAAAACCTGTCGTGGATCTCTTCAGGTCGCTTTTTTTTTGAGGTCTACGCGCGGGAGTGGACGGCTGCAAAACAAATTCTGAATGAGAACGAGGCCGAAGATCTGCTGATTGGCGGCGCAGTGAACGTGGCAATTCCCCGTCAATGTGGTGGAATCTGGATCGCGGCGCTCCAGGGCATGCATCCAACCACGGAGACCGGCTTCGGAGCTGCGCGTGACCAGCTTGCACAAAGGTGTGAAACGCATCCTGACGACGTGCAGTTATTGAGTGTGCTTGCCGTAATCGATGCTTTGC
>JAFAIO010000510.1 GCA_019236675.1 Verrucomicrobiota bacterium | reverse complement strand
CTCGAGCAGGCCTGCGCGAAACTGAAAGCGAACGGAATTATTCCAATCGCGTGCGGCGGCAAATTCAGCTGGATGACTATGCGAACAACCGACTTCCTAATCGAGCATTTCGCCGGGCCGGCCCTTCATGACAAGCTGTTCGCAATGGAAGCGTCGTACAGCTCGCCGGAGGTGATTCAGGCGTTTACGAAACTGAAGGAATGGGTGAACAAAGGCTATTTTAATGACGGTTTCATTTCACTCGATCCAAATGAATCATTGCCGCTTCTATTCCAGGATCGGGCGGCGATGACGTTCCAAGGGCCGTGGATAGAAGACCAAAACATCATTTCGGCACACCAAGATCCTAAGAACTATATTCCTATCATTGCGCCGGCCGACCAGAAACCGGTACGAGTTTCCGGTTTCCAAGAGCAAATTCAGTTCTGGTCTAAGTCGAAGCCGGATCAACAAAAGGCGGCGTTGCTTTTTGCGGCGTTCGTGACTACGCCGGAGGTGGCCAAAAAACATGTGTCGGAGTTTGGTTCACCCAGCGCGGTAGTAGGCGTATTCCCCTCCGCTGATCATCCCATTACCACCGCGATGGTGAAATGGTTGCAGTCCGGAGTTCAACTCTATCTGCCGACGGATCAGGCCCTGCCTCAAGAAATCGTAAACGCATTCTTTCAAGCTCAGGACTCGATGGTCTTAGGCTCGTTAACTCCGGAAGCCGCCTGCGCTCAGATCCAAAAGGCGGTGGAGGATTATAAAGCTTCGCATTAGCGCGCGTGAGTACTTCCAAGACGGCAATCACAATAGTGCCCGCCGAGACAGTCTCGGCGGGACCCAAACGTTTTCCATATGCCAAGAGACGGAAAGACCAATTGCGGTACCTTCCTTGGGTTTTTCTCGCACCAGCGTTGGTCATCTACTCTGTGGTCGTGGTCTACCCGATGTCGTATTCAGCGTACCTCAGTTTGTTTCGCTGGGACGGGGTCGCGCCAAAGAAAATCTTTGTCGGCTTTCAAAACTACATCACGCTCTTAACCCACAACGACGTATTTTGGATCGCACTCAAAAACAATGCGATCTGGCTGGTAGCGGCTTTGCTCGTGCCGACCAGCATAGGACTCGGATTGGCCTTGGCGTTGAATTCGAGATTTCGGGGAAGCCACATTTTTCGCAGCATTTTTTATTTTCCCGCCGTTCTCTCGTTGGCGGTGGTAGGATTGATTTGGACTTGGATCTATCATCCTGACCTTGGTCTGGCTAATCAGCTGTTAGATGCCCTTGGGTTAAAAGCACTCAAGAGAAATTGGTTATCTGACCCAAACATAGCGATTTATCCCGTTATTCTGGCAGCGACTTGGAATGCAGTTGGCTTGCCCATGCTGCTTTTCCTGGCCGGTCTCCAAACCATCCCTCCAGAGCTACATGAAGCGGCGAAAGTTGAAGGAGCAGGCCCGCTGCAACGATTTTGGCACGTCACTTTTCCACTGCTCCGTGAGACTACCTTAATCGTTCTGGCTATTACCTCGATTAACGCCTTGAAAGCGTACGACATCATCTATGCGATGACGAATGGAGGGCCGGCCAACCGAACCCAATTGTTAAGCACCTGGATGTATTTCCTGACTTACAACTATAACGAAGTGGGGTTGGGCACGGCGATCGCCGTCGTGCTTTTCTCGCTTACCCTGATTTTTGCTATCCCGTACATACGTTTGATGACCCGAAAGGTATGACAAGCCGGTAGCGGTCCGGCAGCCGCCAGGCAGCCGCCGGATCCAGCTAGCTATATGGTGTTTCCCAACTACACAATATTTCGAAGCCATACGTCAGCCGGGACTCCAAGCTCAGTCGCCATCCGAGCGCTGGGATGGCGACTGCGCGTTGAGTTAGGCGGCGCTGAATCGTTTTGGTCCAATTGTTCGATGCGCAACACGATAGATGTCTTGGGACAGTCGCCGCTGATATCAGTTTCGCGGTTATGCATAAGCGAGCGGAGCAGTCGGCCCCAGTCAGGCGGAGCGAGCTTGTGAATAACCGCGCCGCGGGCGAGAATTTCGTCGGCGGTCGTCCTGCCTCGGCTCGATCACAGTCTCAGTCGCCGCACCCCAAGAGGGTTACCGGTAGGCCACTGGCCGAGCCGGAGGCTCTTGCTCCGACATCTAATAGAAAGAGGCCTCAAGAAGGCCGCAATATCAGCAGGATGGATGGCAAGGCAAAGCGACGTAAAACCCCAAAACGGAACAAAGGTTCTATGAGTGATCCTGAACAGTGGTGGCAGCAACATCGGGTATTTGGCGCTGTGGACTGGGCCAGCGAAAAGCACTCCGTTATCGTCCTAGAGCAAGCTGGTAAAGTGATCGAACGCTTCGAAATCGAACACTCAGCTCTAGGTTGGAAAAAGTTCCGAGAAAAGCTCCAAGCTTACGGCTCGATTCCTTTTGCTATCGAGACCAGTCGAGGAGCTGCGGTCGAGCAGCTGTTGGAAGCCGGAATGATCGTTTACCCGCTCAACCCAAAAAGCGCTCAGGCCTATCGAGAACGCAAAGCCCCTAGTGGAGCTAAGGACGACTGGTTAGATGCGTGGAGTTTTGCCGATGCCCTACGGGTTGATGGCCACGGATGGAAAGCACTTCGCCCGGAAGAAGCCCTAATTAAAGAATTACGTTTGCTCTGTCGGGATGAAGTTAGCCTGATCCAACAGCGCACCGTCTTTATTGAGCAATTGCGCCATGCCCTGGCAGAATATTATCCCGCTGCTTTAGAGGCTTTTGAGGATTGGACCAGTATCTCGGCCTGGATGTTTTTGCAGCGTTTTCCTACTGCTGATGAGCTGGCTAAAGCCGGCAAACGCAAGTGGCAGAATTTCCTGCACAGTCGTCGGCTGTGGGGCAGCGATGAGGGAGCTCGGCGCATGGAGATTTTCGCTCGAGCTAGCGAATTTGCTGGCAGCCTCCCAACGGTCAAAGCCAAGAGTCTATTGGCCTTGAGCCTAGTGCAGATGCTCTTTGCCATTGAAAAACAACTGGCAATCTATCGTCAGCGCATTGAAGAGCTCTTTGCCCGCCATCCCGATCATGAACTGTTTGGTTCTTTGCCAGGGGCTGGACCCAAGATCGCTCCACGGCTGCTCTCCGAGATAGGCGATGATCGCCAGCGCTTTGATGATGTTCAAGCTCTTCAATGCCTTGCCGGTACCGCTCCGGTGACCAAACGCTCAGGCAAAAAGCGCACATATTGGCACGTTCATCAACGCTGGGCTTGTAACAAACACCTCCGTCATGCCCTTCACCTTTTGGCAGACAAGAGCCTGTCTCGCTGTGTCTGGGCCGAAACTTACTATCAAATTCACCGCCAAAAAAACCAAAGCCACGCTAGCGCCTTGCGCCGACTGGCCAACCGCTGGCTCAAGATTATCTACAAAATGTGGCTCGATAGCACCCCTTATGACGCCGAGCTCCATCATCGCAACCAGCTCAAACACGGCTCCTGGATCCTTCAGCTCAAGCAACCTTAACACCCCACTTTTCCCCTTGAAGACCTATAGAAAGTCTACCGGGCGTGCCTTCATTCAGTGCTCGGATTTTTGGCCTTAAGAAGATTGATCTGAATCGATAATTTATCGTAGCGCAGTCGCTCGAGATCAGCTTGCGTTGCCAAGCCGTTTTTCACCTGCTTTTCAAGGTTGGTCTCCGCCTCAGTGTAGACGTCCAATTGCCGCTGCAAAGCCTCAGACTTCTTTTCCGGATCGTCGTAAAGGTCTGCTTCAGCAGCGAACAGTCTTTCACCGACATCAATAAGCTCCGGGATCCGGGTCAAACCACGGTTATAAAGGTCGT
>JAFAIO010000437.1 GCA_019236675.1 Verrucomicrobiota bacterium | reverse complement strand
CCGGAATTTATTTCGGGCGGTTCGAGCTCCGGCTCAGCTTTGGCGGTAGCCGGCGGACTGGTAAGTTTTGCCTTGGGCACGGATACGGCTGGTTCGGGGCGAGTACCGGCTGCTTTCGCAAACATTGTCGGACTAAAGCCGACTAGGGGCGTTGTGAGCACCAGCGGCGTAGTGCCGGCCTGCCGGTCTTTGGATTGCGTCTCGATCTTTTCGCTAACGCCAGACGATGCAGAGACTGTTTTCGAGATAGCTGCAAGTCATGACTTGCAAGATTGTTATTCACGGCCATATCGCCCGAATGCGACACCAACGAAGAATCAGCGCATCGGTGTTCCGCCGGACCGTCAGCTCGAGCAGGTCGAAGATGAATACCGCATGTTGTTTACCGAAGCGGTAAAACGTTTAGAGGCGCTGGGCCACACAATCCTGACCATCAACGTCGAACCTTTCTTTGAAGCCGCCAGCCTTCTTTACGGCGGGCCCTGGGTAGCAGAACGATTCGCCGCGGTCGGTGCATTTATTAAAGATCACTCGGCTTCTGTTTATCCGGTGGTACGTGACATCATTCTTGGTGGAGAGACCTTCACCGCAGTGGATGCTTTTAAGGCCCAATATCGCTTGGAACAGCTTCGACAAGAAACTGCCCTCGCTTGGGACTCTATCGATGTTCTGCTCCTGCCGACAGCGCCAAATATTTATCGTATAGAAGATATTGAACGGGAGCCCGTTTCCTTAAACAGCCGCCTTGGAATTTTTACCAACTTCACCAATCTCCTAGACTTGGCGGCTATCGCTCTCCCAGCCGGATTCCGGGCGGACGGCATGCCCTTCGGCATCACTCTGCTCAGCCCTGCGTTTTCAGAAGCTGGGCTGTTCGCCCTTGCAAAACCATATCTAGAATCTTTTCGTCCACGTCTGGGCGCGACTAGTGCCGCCTATCCTGACACGTCACCGGAACGGAGCAGACCCCCAGCATGGCCCCAAGGAGTGAGGCTAGCAGTGGTTGGCGCTCACCTAACCGGTGAGCCGTTAAACTACCAACTTACTGACCTGCGCGCCCGTTTGATTGAAAGCACCAAGACCGCTCCGATCTATCGCCTGTTCGCGCTCGAAGGTACCTCCCCGCCTAAACCGGGTCTCATCCGGGTCGGCTCCGAAAACGGTTCTTCAATCGATGTTGAGGTCTGGGACATTCCAGTCGACGAATTCGGTAAGTTCTTTCAAAACGTTCCCTCTCCTTTGGTCGTCGGGACGATCCAGCTTGAGAACGGGCAGCAAGTAAAAGGTTTCCTGTGCGAGGGGATCGCGGCAAACGGCGCAACAGATATTACCGAATTTGGCGGTTGGAAGAACTATCTTAAAACCCTCGGTATTGTCCGTTGAGCCGATTTTCGGTACACTTCAGAACTCATGGGGTATCCTAAGAAGGATCGTTTGTTGGAACGGTTTATCCAGTACCAAGAAGTCGAGCGCTCAGCATCGCCCCGGACGATCATCGCTTATCGCCACGCGCTGCAGCGGTTTAAACAGTTCCGCGATGTAAGCTGGGATACCGCGACCGCGGCTGATTTTCGGTTGTTCCTGCTCGAGTGCATGAAATCCGGGATGGCCCGCAGCTACGTCAGGTTAACCTTCGCCGCGCTCCGGAGTTTTTATCGTTTCCTGACGGAGCGAGCTGGGTTCAGCGAAAATCCATTAAAAGAAGTTCAGTTGCCTAAGCTGGAGAAAAAGTTGCCCGTTGTCCTTTCGCTTAATCAGGTGGACGAGTTATTAAGCCAACCAGGGCGGACCGAGAAGAAAAATCAGGCTCCGGCTTGGGCATCGGCACGGGATGCTGCAATTCTGGAGCTGTTCTATAGCAGTGGACTGCGGTTAAGCGAACTCGTGGCTCTCAATGTCGGGGACGTCGATGTTTATACGGAATCGGTACGCGTCATCGGCAAGGGAAGGAAGGAACGGGTTGTGCCCGTGGGTGCGCCGGCGTTGGACGCGATTCAGAAATACCGGTCACAGGCCAGCGTTCATACCGGTCCTCTTTTTATCAGTAAACTTCGGAAACGGATTACAGCTCGCTCCGTGTGGATGCTACTGAAGAAACATCTGGGCGGGACCTCGATCCAATTGCCAGCGACACCGCACAAGCTCAGGCATAGCTTTGCCACCCATCTGTTAGAGAATGGCGCTGACCTTCGCAGCGTGCAAACCCTATTGGGGCATGAAAGCCTTTCGACGACACAAATTTATACGCATGTGACGGTTGAACGGCTAAAGAAGGCATACGATGAAGCCCATCCGCGGGCGTAAGAGCGGAGACCAATCGCGAATGGACACGAATAAAGGCATCAACCGCAGATGAACGCGGATTGACGCAGATTGGATGCCTGGGCGACGACTGCATGTATTGGCGACAAATCTTCGAGTCAATTCGCGTGTATTCGCGGGTGATTTTAAGCGGCTGTTGATTGGTGGGGCGAGGCTCCTGAAAAACCCAATGTCCTCGCAACGCTGCATGCGTTCCGCCTTTGGTAGATGTGCAGGTTCTAACAGCGCGCCGAGCCGTGGCCGAGTGATAGACCACGGCTCGGCGGATCTCGCGGAACAATAACGCTGTCCGGCCAGGTGAATAGCAGGTGCTTCGGCGTCGCGGTTAGATCTTTTGGGAGCCTCGCCCCACCAATCTACCGTCACGCTTGCACTTCGAGGTTCCGGGTGGCAGATACAAGTTTCTTGTTTTATCCATGTCTTCTCAAACTATCCCGACTAGAAGTGAAATTGCTGAGGCCGACACCTGGGACCTGACGAAGCTGTATCAAACTGAAGGAGATTATCAGCAGGGTTTCGAGAAGCTGAAAAAAGAATATCCTCAGTACGCCTCATTCAAGGGCAAAGTCGGCCAATCAGCCCAGGATTTACTGGACGTTCTCGAATTCGATAAATCGGTTGATCTCCTGGCTGAGAGGCTTGGGCATTACGTTTCTTTGAAAGCGTCGGAGGATAGCTCGGATCGTGATAATCTGGCGAGAAAAGCGGAGTTCTCGAACTTGGGGACAAAGATCAGGGAAGCCGCTTCATTTATTACTCCGGAAATTCAGGCGATCTCGGATGAACGTTTTGCGACTCTAGCAGCCGATCCGTTACTTAAAGATTGGCGAAATTCATTGGAACGGCTGAGGCGTTATCGACCGCATACGCTTACGGAAGGAGAAGAAAAAATCTTAGCCGCGGGCGCTTCGGCGATTCGAGGCCATCGCGAGACGTTCTCGCAACTCACTAACGTCGACATGATATTCGGTGTGGTCCCGGACGATAAAGGTCAAGAGGTTGCGCTTTCCCAAAGCAGCTATATCTCCCTTTTGCATAACCGGGACCGGCAGGTCCGGCGACGCGCGTTCGATCAATTTTATCGCGAGTTCTCGGACCACCGTTACACGCTAGCCTCTTCCCTATCGGCCTCGGTCCGAGCCGATGTTTTTTATGCCAGGGTCCGCAACTACCCGAGTGCGTTGGAATCCGCTCTCTTCGGAGATCATGTCCCGGTGGCGGTGTACGACAATCTGATCGCAACGGTCAGAAACAATCTATCGGCGCTGCACGACTACTACGACCTGAGAAAAGAGCTCCTCGGCCTAGAGGATATCCGTCAGTATGACACCTTCGTTCCGTTGTTTCCTGAGGTCGCCAAGACGGTCGGGTTCGATGAAGCCATCGAACTGGTGACGGCTTCACTAGGACCTTTGGGAGACGAATATGTCGCTACCCTACGAGGCGGCCTGAAATCGCGGTGGGTGGATCGGTACGAAACGAAGGGTAAACGCAGCGGTGCTTTTTCCTCTTCGAGCTACAAAAACCCGCCCTTTATCTTGATGAATTATCGAGCGGATGTTCTATCGGATGTCTTTACCCTGGCTCACGAAGCCGGTCATTCGATGCACACCTGGTTCGCCCAAGAAAACCAACTATTTCAGGATTACGGCTATCCCATTTTTCTGGCTGAGGTTGCCTCTACTTTCAATGAGGAGCTTTTGACTCACCATGTATTGCAGCACGCGGAGGACGACCGGCTTCGCGCTTTTCTAATCGATCGCCAGATCGAAGATATTCGGTCCGTCTTGTTCAGACAGACGATGTTCGCCGAATTCGAAAAACAAATTCATGCGATCGAAGAAGCAGGTGGACCTCTGACCTTGGACGTTTTCCAGGAGCGATACCGCGAGTTACTCGAAGCCTACTTTGGGCCGCGATTTACGCTCGATGACGCGCTCAGTCTCGAGTGTCTCAGGATCCCGCATTTTTACTCCGCGTTTTACGTGTACAAATATGCGACCGGTATCTCTGCTGCGGTGGCTTTAGCGCAGCGAGTTCTCCAGCAAGGGGCAGCTGCGGTCGAAGATTATCTCGGGTTTCTGAAGTCTGGCGGTTCGCGATATCCGATTGAGACACTGCAATCGGCCGGGGTGGATATGCTTACGCCCAGCCCGATTCAAGAGACGATAGAGCTTTTTAAGCGGCGACTGCAGGAGTTGCGGACGCTGGTGAAGAAAGGCTGACGGCGCTGCTTCAGTATCGTTCTCGTCGTTGTCCTCGTCCTTGGATACGTACACCTTTCCGGATTGAACAGGCTACCGAGGATTGCAGATGCTGAGTCCGTTGGCCCCTTTTTAGGCCAGATGCCATTAAAAAAAATTACAGGCACCATAATTTTAATGAAGTCGGGATTGAAATTCGAACTTTCGACTTTATCTTCGCAAAGGCCCGGGGCCCCGATGGATAAAGGATTCATCGGGTTTCCGGTCCTGACGCAGTATCCAACAGAAATAGGGGGCGAGGACGTATGGAAAAGGATGGAAGAACGGCGGAAGGGACCGTTACCACGCTCGGGGGGGACGGTCTGAACGTATCGAAGCTTTCTGCAATGAATCCCAGTCAGCTTTTTAGGCTGGCGGCAGAACTGGGCTTAGCGATTGAACCTGTGCCGCGTCCTTCAACGGAAGACCTTCTGCTCAACCGGTACATTGAATAGCGGAACGTCGGGATCACCTTGGCGAGGGAGGACGCGCTGCTTGTCCGACGTAGCCTGTGGTCCTACGTTTGTTTCTGGTTCGAATTGGCGAAGTCGGATTCCCGCGCGCCGCGATGATGCGCCTGACCTAGGCGTGTGCAGATATCTGTATTGAGGCAGGCACGTTCGTCATCCAAGAACGGATCGCGGAGATTCGCCGTCGCCATCATACCTGGAATCGGCACTATCTTACGAACGGTATGGCGGACAGGCAGCGATCCCTCCCCGCGTTGAGTCCTAGTACGCGGCTTGTGCCCCTTTGATGTTCTTCTTCTGAATCCAGGGCATTAATGAGCGCAGTCTTTGCCCGACTTTCTCAACTGGATGTTTTTGGCCCGCGGCCAACAAGTCTTTATAGGATGAGAGACCGTTCTCGTATTCGGCGATCCAGCCTTGGGCAAATTTTCCGTTTTGGATCTCCTTCAACGCTCGTTGCATTTTCTTCTTCACGCTGGCGTCGATGATCTTCGGACCAACGGAGACATCACCCCATTTCGCCGTCTCGGAGATCGAAAATCGCATGCCGGCGATACCGGACTCGTACATCAGGTCTACGATCAGCTTTAGTTCATGGAGACATTCAAAATAGGCCATCTCGGGCTGGTAACCGGCCTCGACTAGGGTCTCGAACCCGTTCTGAACGAGGGCGGTGAGGCCGCCACAAAGCACGGTCTGCTCGCCAAAAAGATCGGTCTCGGTTTCCTCTTTAAACGTGGTCTCCAAGACTCCGGCTCGAGTTGCTCCAATCCCCTTTGCCCAGGCCAATGCCAGCTTCTTAGCCTTCTTCGATGGGTTCTGGTAAACCGCGATCAAAGCCGGTACGCCTTTACCTTCGAGGTACTGACGCCTGACGATGTGCCCGGGACCTTTCGGCGCGACCATGATCACATCCACGTTCTCAGGGGGAACGACGGTCTTGAAATGAATGGCAAAACCATGACTAAAAAGTAAGGCCTTACCGTCAGCGAGATTCGGTTGAACTTCTTTTTCGTAAATCGACGCAGTCTTCAGGTCGGGCGTCGCGAAGAAAATGATATCGGCTTTTTTGACAGCGTCAGCCACGTCGAATGTCTCGAACCCATGTTCTTTCGCGACTGGAATCGACTTGCTGCCCTTGTAGAGCCCCACAATCACATCGATCCCGCTATCCTTGAGGTTGAGGGCATGGGCATGCCCCTGAGAACCGAAGCCGATCACCGCACAGGTCTTACCGTGCAGGTTGTTCAAATCGGCGTCCTTATCAGTATACACTTTTGCTGGCATAAAGGTTGGCGCGAAAAAGAGTTATTCGACTCTGGCCATGGCGACACGGCCGGTTCGAGTCAGATCGCTGATTCCAAAATTTTCCATCAGACGCAGGAACTTGCTGATTTTGCTTTCGTTCCCAGTGATTTCGATGGCGAGACGCTTTGGCTGAACATCTACGATCTTAGCGCGAAAAATGTCGCAGATTTGCATGACCTCGGACCGATTTTCGGAATCGGCATTCACACGGAGCATGACCAACTCCCGATCCACGTAGCCGCCGTCTCTAAAATCTTGTATTTCGATGACGTCGATCAACTTATGTAACTGTTTTGTGACCTGCTCGAGGACGGTGTCATCGCCGCGAACCACGATCGTCATACGAGAAGTCGAAGGATCATTGGTCGGGGCGACATTCAAGCTGTCAATATTGAATCCGCGCCCACTAAACATGCCCGCAACGCGTGTGAGCACGCCGAAGCGGTTCTCAACCAGAATCGAGATTGTGTGACGCATAGGGAAAAGACCTGAACCATCTCGCGAACATAAATAAAAT
>JAFAIO010000391.1 GCA_019236675.1 Verrucomicrobiota bacterium | reverse complement strand
GCCGATCTAAGAGCGACCGGTTTGGTTTGGTTAATTCTTGCTGAAAAGAACCGAGACAGTCGTCCAAATATTTCTGAAGAGCAGCTAGAAAGACCGCTTCCTTGCTCGGGAAATGAAGGTAAAGCCCTTGCTTAGAAATGCCCGCGGCAGCAGCTAAATCATCGACCGAGGTTTTCTTGAAGCCGAACCGCCCGAAAACCCCGATAGCGGCTTCGAGGATATCGTCGCGTCTCTGAACACCAGATTCCAAAGTAGACCAACTTGACCAATAATGTCATTGTAGTCAAGTCAAATGTAAGCCGGGAATCGGAAGTAACTAACAGGCGAACCCTAATATTTCCTTGCAGCCCGGTTCTTCTGGTGATCGGGCAGCCTCGTAGCAATTCGGGCAAAACCAGTTACCGGAACGAAAAACCAAAGGCAAATCCTCACCATTCCATTCGTGAGCGCCGCAATCATCACAACCGTGCGTTCCGTCGGACATTCTGATTCCTGTAATCTCACTGGGCTCGCCAACGCTGATGGTAACGAAATCGCCGGTGTCGGGATTTACCAAAACCTCGATGTTCTCAAGGGCAACTGAATTGCCGCTCGCCCTGTTTATGGCGGCAACTCGGTTAACTATTTCTTCTGTACTCGGGAATAGTGGTTTTTCACCGCTCATAAATAGTTCCTCCAGGCGTCGCCTGCGGCGTCATTGAGTGCATCGGGGGCACGGTCGTAGTTGTCCAGCCAGAGTAAAGTCGGGCGAGATAGGGCGCTTCTCGGTGCTGCAGTCGAGCATATGATACCAGGTACCTGGAGCGCGAGCTTGGTTTTTGACGGTTTTGCAGGGTTAATTTGATGCTATAATCCCGGCTGTCAGCATCCGGTACGCATCCCCCGTTTCGCCATGAAAGCTTTATCCCATCAGAGATCGCGTCTCCCTTACTGGCTAATCGTCAGGTTTCGGCTCCGTTCCGTTCTTCTCATTTTCGTTTTGGTCGTGCTCACTGCAGCAATGATTACATTGTTGACGCCCAAGGAGTACATGTCGTTTGTCACGATCCGGGTCGAGCCGGCTGTGACTCAAGTCCAGACCTCGAAAGACACGGCGCCAACCCAAGCTGACGATCCGAAATTTACCGAGACCCAATTAGAGATTATCACCGGCAAGGACATACTCTATCCGGTCATCCAACTCCTTGATCTCCAAAAGAACTGGTCTAAGAACGGGGTCACGGTTCCTCTGGAGTCCGTTTATATCAAGTTGCGCGGCATGATTCAGCCGCGGGAGATTGGGAGCACGAATCTAATTCAGATCAGTGTCTATAGCACCGATCCGAAGGAAGCGGCGCTTATCGCGAACACCGTCGCCCAAGAATACTTGTCGCAAAGAGCCTCCGAACGGCAGGCGGTCATTTCAAAGAGCTTGAAGCAACTGCGAGACGACGTGCAGCAGAAAGAAAAGGCTGTTAATGACGCGTCTTCAGAAATGTCTCGTTTAAGGAATGAAGCGGGGGTGGCCGACTCGAACGGGGACAGCAGCGACACCTCCGCCCGGAGCGACGATTCAGCGGTTACTACTAACCAGGAAAAGGTGAATGAAGTTGCTGCCATGGTGGCAGCTCTGAAGCGTCGCGTGGACGAGCTCGATCGGCTCAGGTCCGACGACATCTTACGGACCAAGGGGCTGCTACGCTATGTGCCGCCCTTGAGACCATTGCCCCTGATCCTAGGCGACCCCTCGCTCGAACAGAAGTTGCCGCTTTATCAAGACGCGCTGGCAGAGAAGGCGCGCCTGCTCAGCCATGGCCTTGGAAGTAATCATCCTGACGTGCAAGCCATTCAAGCGCAGATTGACACGACCCAGGCGGAGCTAGTGCAAGAGATCGACAGTCGCCGCGAAGGTTTGCTAGCCCAACTGACGACGGCCGAGAACGCATTGAAGAGTATGCAAGCGAGCACGCGGGCGAGCGTGGAGGCGAACCAGGAAAAGAGAACCGCCAACGCTCAATATCTCGAGGCCCAGGACCGATACACGCAGGAGAGCAAGTTGCTTGAGGTAGCGAAAGGCAAACTCACTAAGGAGACAATCGATCACACGACGTCGCAGAATCCTGATACGATTCGCGGGCTGGCGGAACGCGCAGTGTATCCGAGCCGGCCAAATATTTTGCTAAATATGTTCTTGGGTGCAATCGCGGGACTGGTGCTGGCCTTGGGATTCGCTTTCTTGCTCGACTGCCTCGACACCCGCATAAAAACGCTGGCCGAAGTGGAGAAGCGTCTCGGTGTCCCTGTGCTTGGGGTTATCCCGAAAGGTATCCGACGATCGGTGGGCTCCGATCCGGGCGATGCCGATGCCGATGCAGAGGCCTATCGGATTCTAAAAACCAACACCGATTTCGCTCGGCAAAAAGTGGCGGCATCAGTCCTGACGGTGGTAAGTGGCGGCCCTGGAGAGGGTAGGTCAACCACCGTGTGCAACCTGGCGACCGTTTGTGCCGCCGGCGGCCGGCAAACTCTGGTGGTCGACGCAGATCTACGCCGTCCTGCTCAACACCAGCTGTTCAAACTTGATAACCAAATTGGCTTAAGCGACTACCTGACAGGGCGAGTGGCTTTTGACAGAATCATTCAACATGGACAGATGCCAAATCTGTTCGTCATCACCACGGGCTCTTCGCCAGGCAGCGCAGTGGCCTACCTCAGCTCTGACAGACTCGAAAAGCTAGTGGAAACGGTTAAGGAGTGGTTCGATATCGTGATCTTCGATTGCCCGCCGATTTTAGGGTTGAGCGATACATCCGTAGTCAGTAGTCTGGCGGAGGGGGCGATCATCGTTGCTCAGCATCGCCGCTTTCCTCGTTCGATGATGGTTCGAGGCCAGGCCGTGCTTCAGAATCTTGGGACGAAAATCCTCGGGGTAGCGCTGACCGAGGTGGAGGTTAAATACGACCGCAATTTCCGCTACTTCACTGCCTACCGCGGTTACGGATACGAAAACTTGAAGGAACAGACGACGCCGGCACGCGCGGAGTCGATGGTGAACTCCCCCCACAAGATCCCTTTGCCGTCGGTAACCAAGGCCAAAATCAGTGAACATTCTGTGAAGGGCTTCCAAGCGCGCGGGGAGAGACCAGCATTCAGAAATGATGTCTTTTAGAGGAATGCACGCCGCCGTTTTTGCCGGTTGGTTATTCCTGTTTCATGATGGGCCGGTTGTGGCGGGACAGGAAGTCTTGGACCCAGGTGACACCATTCAATTAACGATTCGTGGCGTCCCGGCTGGCGATATTGACAAGATCAAAGGCCGATACCAGATCGACGCGCAGGGATGCGTCAGTATGCCAGACTTAGGAAAGGTCAAAATCGCTGGATTATCTATCGGAGCTGCTCAGACGGCGATAGAGACGGGATATCGCGCGCATGACGTGTACACAAACCCAACGATCAACATCAAGCTAGAAGCGCATGCACTCTGGGTGAATGTCGGCGGCGAAGTGAAAAATCCGCAGCGCATCGCTTACAATGAGAACCTGACCGTGTTAGCCACCATCAACGCCGCGGGCGGTTTCTCTCCAGTCGCCGATCAACGCAAAGTGCTAATTTTGCGTAATAACCGGGTTATCATCATAAACGCCCAAAAAATAAGTGCGAATCCCTCTCTCGATATTCACGTCAGACCTGGTGATCGCATCGAAGTGCCTCAGCTGTAAGTTCCACCGAAAGGTCTCTACCTCGCTCCGGAACTAATTTTTATTGTAATCCTAGATTCTATTGTATTAGAAGTTCGGGGGAGGTAAGTGCGGAAAAGCAGGACGTTAGGTCACTAGGGCCATCGACGGCGGGGATAGGTATGGTTGCCATTTTACACCTGAAGGCGAGGTAAGGCAGGCCGTCCGCACCGAGCAATCCTTAGTGGATGGCGTTTTCCTTCTATTTCCTGAATTTCTGAATGTCTAACAACTTTTCCGGCCTACAACTACATCACCTTTACGCGCGATGCGTGGTGACAGATGAAGAATAACAATTCGACCAAGCCTCGGGTCGCAGTAGTCGGTGCGTACAATGCCGATCTCGTGGTTACGTGCGAGAGATCGCTGGAACCGGGAAAAAGTCTGGTTGGCGGACCGATGCAGATTTTTGGCGGGGGGCGTGGTGCTAACTGCGCCGTCGCTGCGGCAAGAGCCGGATGTGAAGTCGCATTTGTCGGAGCACGTGGTAGGGACGGGTT
>JAFAIO010000221.1 GCA_019236675.1 Verrucomicrobiota bacterium | reverse complement strand
CAGACCTCTTAAAACGGTTGCGCGCTTTTCGTGGTCGCCTGCCGGACGGCTTCAAATTCGATCGGGACGAGGCCAATGCCCGGTAATTTCCTTGATTCCAACGTCATCCTGTATCTGGCTTCCAGGCAGCAGGCCAAAGCGGACCGTGCGGAAGAGCTGATTGCAACCGGTGGCACGATCAGCGTTCAGGTTCTTAATGAGATTGCGAATGTTTCGCGTCGCAAGATGCGGATGTCCTGGGTCGAGACCCGCGATTTTCTCTCAATGGTTCGTGGCCTTTTGTAGGTTGAACCCGTTACCATTGAGATGCACGAGACGGGAATTGATCTGGCGGAACGCTACGGTCTTTCGGTTTACGACGCGATGATTGCCTCAGCAGCTCTGCTTACGGAGTGCGATACCCTGTTCACCGAGGATCTTCAGGACGGATTACTGGTTAGCGGTCGACTGCGAGTTGTTAATCCGTTTTAACCGACCCGGCGCAGGTTAACAAATCCCCCAACAAAATGAGGGGACCTCCGGTTCGCTGGGCAGGGAAAGGCCGATTGCTTAGTCGAATCCGTGTTCCCAAGGCCTTATATTTTTGGGGTCGGATAATATAGTCCGAACCGAGGATCGTCCTTTACGCTTCATGGACCTTTGACAATTGGACCAAGCTGGGTGAACCCGCACCGATGGCGCCGGTCGATGCGGTCAGTCTTGCCGGTGGTGGCTCGCGTGTTTGGACCGGCCGCGGGACCTTATCGCACCTCTTGCGATAATCCATGGACGGATTCTAGCTCTTGGATTTTCCGCGCTCCGCTAATTAATTTGATGAATGATCACACAGCCAGGAACTCCGACTCCTACTGCAAATCATCTGGAATATCGGAGGGGATATCGGGCAGATTCGGTACATCCGAATTCTGTGCGTGCTGGATGATTTCTTGTCCGTCCTCTTCTGTGATGTAGCGTTCATGTACGAGACTTTGAACGGCGCCAACGACTGCGCTGACATATTTTCCATGATCGTTGTAGAGAGGCGTCAGACGTTGATGATCGAAGGGGCTAACGTAACCGAGCAGAAAGTTGAGACCTGGCCCTGGACTGCTGGAGAACCACTGCGCCGTGGGAACCAGGAGGTACGGTGGGCGTAAACCGCCTTCCGGATTACCAAACTGATCGAGAACAGGCACCCCGTTTTGAAAGGGTACCAAAGCTCCTGGGGGCGGCGGAATGTTATATCGGGCCCATGAATTGAGGTTAGCAAATGCTGCGCTTTGGAAAATACCAATATTCAGAGGACTTCGAGTCCCATATCCGGCGGTTAAGGGCGGCATTGGCGCACCCGCGGCGATGATGTCTACATAAGCAGGCCCATAATCAAGTTCATTCTGTGAAGCATGCGCGGCGCCTGCGATTTCATACTCTCTGAAACGGTCCTGCAACTGGTCACTGTCGGGGCGCCGAGCCGCCCGTACAGAGTCGAGCAAAATCTCGCTATCCGAGGCGATACGAATTACTGGCACCCCCGCATCTTTGATTTGGCCGGGGCCGGAACCTGAAGGGGCTGGAGAGCATTGATTGATGGGAGCAGGCTGGTTAAATGAGGTAGCAACCACAAACCCATCAAATATCGGTTGCCCATTTTCCTGCTTTGCAAGGGGAAGCACCGCGTCGATGTAAGTGATCAGGTCGAATCCCGACTGAGAGTATCCGTAGCCATAGATACGGATATCACGACTATTCGGATGAAACGCAGCGTTATTTCGTGCCCAGGCCGCGATCTGACTAAATATGTCCCAGAGCAAGCCGTTTTCCGTTGCGCGTGAACTATCGCCGGGGATGATGGAAATGGGGTTTGCACAATTGTCCGGATCGCTTAGGGCCAGGGGATTAGCCCAGCTCAGTGGGGCATAGCGCGTCGGATTGAACTTTTGCAAAGCGAGAGCAGTTACCGGCTTGCTGGTAATTCCGATCCAGATGTCACCGTTCCGAACAATATAATCTTTGGACAGAGCCCACCCGATCTCCAAGTCCACCAGATTGGTGGCGTTCAGAATTTCCACGATCACATTTCCGCTCAGGTGCTGTTTCTGCGCAGGGCGTCTGACCAGCATCCGGGTTGTATAGGGCGCGTGGGGAGTCCGAATGGTTGCGGTTCCAGGAGCAGCCCAGTCATAAACGTTGGCGTAACCGCTAACGAAGTACTCCTCCTCGATGTAGCCAACCTTGCTGAGATCCTCCGGGACGTTTAAGTGGTCAGCCGCTCCCAGCGGATAAGAATCGCTGGTCACCGGCACGAGCGTTACGCTCGGAATTGGGACCGGCGCAACCGTGGTCTGGGACTGTGCACCGACACCTACGCTAGTCAGCACAATCAGTGATTGTGCGAGCGTAATAGATAGCAGCCTTTTTAGCATAAGCCGAATCCTTTCTGGGAGGTGATTTTTCCTTGGTCAACAACAATAACCGCGAGTGTGCGCGCATCCGAGCTCCTAAGACAAAAGGAGGAAGATGGAAGATCGCATTGAGCTGATCTTGCTTGACACTTTAACGCGGTAAAATTGTGGTTCAGAGTCTAATGAGGACAAGTGGCCAACGCAAGTGAACAGTTGTGCACGTAACAGACCGGGACAGTAGCGGTTGTGTGAATTTGCCGGACAAACACCTAAGGATTCTCAAGGCCTTAACGAAAGCTTAAATAATGTTCGTACCCTAGCACCTGTCGCCAAATCATCCGGTATTTTGGTCTGAATGCTCACGGGAAAATTAGTTTTGGAGTTTATGTCATAGGCCTGTGATAGCATTTCGTTTACCGAACTAACGGCCGTTTTGTAACCCATCAGCAGCTAGCTTCAGAGCGGACGAGCAAATGAAAGTTCATGGCCATCCGGATCGGGCATATGAAAATATGCGTTCGCCCCACGACGCATCTTGTGGGCGGTCTGGATGTAAGCCTTTTTCCACCATGTATGCGCAGAAACGGTCGACATCAGAAACGTGAAAAATCAACCGTCCCACTGGATAGCAGATTGCCGTGTTTGGGATTCAGAATCGTGCGGCCGTCTCTATCGCTCTGTGCCCGTTAAAACGGGATTCATGCCCCGTCTGAGCAAGAAGAGCCGCTCCGTCCGAATCTCGTCTGCGGCAAAACTTGTCGCGCCGCAGGCCCTGCGGAGGCGGAAGCCACGCACCCTGCATTCCCGCCCGCTGCTCTAGCGGTTTCAGGAAATCTTCCACGCCATTAAGACGGGCAGATACCTCAATTGCACAAAGCTCGCAGAAACGATCGAGGTCACGACCAAGACGATCCAGTGCGATATCGACTACATTCGTTACCAGATGAGCGTGCCGATCGAGTTCGATTTTGCGAGGTGCGGCTATTAATTCACGAAGCCGATCGACGAGTTGCCTCTCTTCCAACCAACCGAAGCGGAACTCGTCTCGGTCTTCGTCGCCCAGAAGGGGTTAGAAGCCTACAAAGGTACTGCGTTCGAACAACCCCTCCGGACGGCGTTTCAGAAACCGCGTCCTTCCCGTGCCGGGAAGCTTCCTTCGAGGACGCCGAGATCAGCGGAACGGCGATCCAGACCTTCCAGAGACTGGCCGCCTTAAACTATCAACTGAAGATGTCGCAAAAGCGGTCGCGGAAATTTGGTTCATTGGCAGTGCCCACGGTCGACGGCGCAGTTCCCGTCACACATCAATCCTCTTCCATCCGGCAATGGCCGACATACGCCGCAGCAAAAAGGTGTTCTCGATGGGCAGCAAGGAATTGGAGGGGGAACAGGTGTACTTAACGATTGAGTTAGCTCTGAAGCGCAGCAGGGCGAATGGATGGGCCCGTAGATGGCGTTCGATGTCTCTCCCGTCGGAGTGTCGCTTCCCGAACTGTTCGAGCATAGGTCTGGCAAGCCCCCCTCGACACATAACTGGCCGTTGGAAATTCCATAGGTGATAGTCCCCGCCCCAGAATAAAATTGCGAGTCTGAGCCGTTACCTGGGCCCACGACGTTAACTTCGAATGCAACGATCGGGAACTGATGGTTTGCGTCCAGCGTGGCTGTCTGGCGATGTGTATTTCCGTCGTTGTCTGTCACGCTAAAAGTAGCGCCGGTGGTATTTCCAGCAGTATCGTTGTTAAGATCGATTTGCAAAGTATACCCTGCGGGGATCGTGTTGTTTGGCAAGGAAAGCAGTGTCCCCATCTGGTTCACGAGTGGTCCAGTGCAGTCACACAGCGCATGGCCACAGGCGCACGCCGCCGCGATATCCCAATACTGTACTTGGTAATTGATCGCATTGCCGCTGATCAGGAAAACGTACTGCATCCAACTGGTTGTGGGACCCGCGGGATTGTAGGCGTTAAGCTGCATGGTACACCCTGCATCGCCGCCGAGAGTAGGTGATATCGCAAACATATCCTGCGTAACTTCCAAGGATACTTTTAGGTCCTTGATGTTTTGGCAATTTCCGTTGGTGAGAAGATAATTGCTGTTACTGCTCAGCGTGAGGCCACCCGTATTGGTTGCGCAGCAGCCATTGAAGCAGGCTTGACCAGCCGGACACGATTGGCCATTGCAGGCGCCGGACAGGAGCACGCATTGCCCCTCAACGCAAGCCTCGCCCGTTGGGCAGGAATTCCCGCAGGTCCCACAGTTGCTAGCGTCGGTGCTCGGGTTGAAGCACGTGCCCCCGCAGTTGACCTGTCCGCTTGGGCAGCATATACCGCAAGAGGCTACCTCGCCAGACGAGCATGTGGGTGTCGCAGCGTCGCAGGGCTCAGTGGTGAAGGTGCATCCCCCACACCCATTGGGGAGCTTCCCAGGTGGGCAGGGCTCACACGTCACGCATCGTTGCAGACAGATTCCGTTGCTCCAGAAGCATGCATCGCAATTTTTACCGGTCAGGTCCGGCTGCGGACGAAACGGCGCCCGAGACGGAAGAGCAAGGGATAACGGCTCCACCTGCGGTCGGAGGTCGAAAGTCGAGGACAAATTGTCACCAGCTACGGCCACCTGGTAATGGCCGCTCGTTCTGTAAAGGGAGCTCGCAGCGTCAAAGCTCGGCAAACGCATTTTACTGACCTCCGACTCGAACCTTCGTCTCCTATCGGTCGTAATACTGGGATAACTTCGTGACCAGGAACGGAAACTCCTCCGTCACATCGACCCGCACAAAGAACTTTTCCGTCACGTCGGTTTCTCGATTGGTGTAAGAAAAAATCACTTCGACGATCCTGCGCGTGCCGCTCAGCGGCGAAGGTCGCACTTCCAGGGCTGTGAGAGACGAGTTTGCCGCGAAAGATTCTGCCGCTCTGGCGTAGATGGCCGGATAGCGCAGAGCGAGGTAGTTTATGGCGCGATCGGCATCAGTCGCACCGGCGTTATCGGCCATTTGCATGATCCTATCGAATAGTTCTTCTGCCGCGGGGCCGAATTCCTTAGCGGAAATCTTTTCCGGGCGCGGAATCGATTTGATAAAGAATTCCCGGTCGAATGAATAAATCTGATCGAAAATCACTATCGGCACCATCAGCCCGTTGCACAATTCAGATGGAGCGATAGGGCCGCGGCGTCCAACGACGACATCGACGTCCCCGGGCTGCGGCGTGGGCCGGAGGCTTTCAATCAAGATCTGCAGGTCGCCAGGATCTCCCGGCTGCAAAATGTAGGTGTCGAGACCTTCTATTGTTAGAATATAACAGAGCTGGCGGGCTAAATAACGATTCTCCGGCTGCGACAGAACGGTTTGCAGCGCTTGCCGGTCGGTAAGGCCAGCTGTCTCGGCTCGGCCGGTGACCTGAGCATACTCCTTTTCGACGGATAGGCGGGGGAAGCGCGGCTCGATTCTACCTTGAGCGTAAACGTAGGCGGACGTGGTGACGCTCCCAGGTGGCTTGACTTGCATTGGAACTCCACAAGTAGGGCACGGAGAGGGAGCCGGGGAGGTTGGCGTGGATCTCGTCACAGAAGCTAGAGGTAGCGCCGGGTTGGTGGCGCTAGGGGCCACGGCTTCGAGTGGTTCGTTTGATTCTGGCTGTTCCATAGCATTTTGCTGCTCGAGGATTTTTTTTTATCCAGTTGTTATCGCGTGAAACGCATCCAACGGTTCAGCACGGCAGCCCGTTTTTCACAGCCGGTGCAAGGCTTTATCCCCATTGCGTAGGTGACTTTCTTAATCACGTCGCCAAGACCGACCTCTTCCTCTTTGATGAAACCGGGTAAACGAATCCGATACGGCTGACGTTCAGCTTTACCTGCTGATTCTTTCTTCTCTTCGCTGCTCATAGTTTTGTTTAATTAAAGTCTAGTGTGTTCCAATAAATCTTCTGCGGACCATGAACTGGTGAGCAGACCACGCGTCCAGCAAAGGCGGTACAATGGCCATGCGATTTGGTTTTTGTGTTCCTCGCACCGCCAACAACAGTTCGCCGGCGGACGCTTTGGGGAATTCGGACCAAAGCAGAGCCACGGCTGCGGTTACAAAGGGAGCGGCGACACTAGTTCCACCTAAAGTGACGGTTCCCCCGTGTGGCCCCAAGCTGGTGACGTTCTCGCCCGGCGCTAGCAGCCTGCGCCTGCTAATCGAGCTACCCAGGTTAGTTTGGCCAAGCTGCCTGCCTTGCCGATCACAAGCGGCAACCGGGATTACCCATGGATGACGGGTAATAACGGAGCTGCCGACGACTGCCTGGTTACTGGCCGCGGCGACAACGATCACACCATGTCGGGCCGCGTAGTTAAGTGCTGACTCCAATTCGCGTTCGCCCTTGGCCGATTGCTGGACCAAAGACGCGCTGAGGTTCAGGATCCGGGCGCCAGCATTGATCGTTTCGACAATGGCGGAAGCCAATTCTAGAGGAGTTGCACTCGGCATTTGCCCGTCTCCAGAATTCGTCTCTCGAAAAATCGGTCGGACTAATAGGGTGCAGCCAGGGCAGATCGCGGGCGCAGCAGCACCTCTTTTTGCTAATAGTATCCCTGCAACAAACGTGCCGTGTTGACAAGCCGCGCTACTCGAGAGAGCGCAAGCACCGCTAAACTCTCCGGGCACTTCCTGTATGTTTTCCTTCGCGAGGCCGGGATGGTCGAGAACGACAGGGCCATCTATTAGTCCAATCCTAATCTCAGGCTTGCCACTGGTCCGCTCCAGCAATGGAGCCAATCTGATTAAATCCAAATAGTCGTTAATGCCAGGCCCCTTGACCAGCGTCGGCGCGCCAACATTTCCAGTTGTGGAGGACAAAGTGGCCATACTAGAAGCGACTCAAACGTGCGCTTAGAACTAAAAAAAAGAAGTGCTATGGCCGAACGAAACCCTAGACCAAGCAATGCCTCAGGGCGCGGCAATGGGGGCAGAAGGATATCGGACGAGCGAAGAGCAATCCTCTACAATCCACAATCAAGTACATTCCTTGAGACCTGTCCATACTTACTTTGACGTACCTGGAATCGCAGCTGAGTGACAATTGCCGAGGACGCCCGACTCCCTGACGACTCGCTGTGTTTGTGGCAGCTGCTGCAACCGGCCTACCGACATTCCAAAAGTTGTGCAAGCTTACCGAAAATGACCCTTTTAACAACGTACTGTTCTGCGGTTAAACGCGGAGTCGAGTCAGACAGGCGGGGCAGATACTGACCTGACTACTCAAAGCCCACCCCAAGATGGAAGAGGAGGGGCCTCCATGCCGGAGGCCAGTGCGGACGGAGTGACTAACAAATATTAGAGGTTTATTTTGCCGCTGCAGCGCGCGGCCCAGCCTGGATGCTCCGAGCTCCGATTTGACGCATCGAGGGGGTCCTATTGACAATCCCCGATTTGGTGGGCGCACTGCCCGTCGCAAAGAGATCCTCCGCCCGGCTGCGGACGACACACGCCGCAACAAATCGGTCTGCTAGGATCTGGGCAGCAACGAGAAAGCACGCTCTCGCACAGGCATATATTCTTATTTCCAAGGTTAAATCCCTCCACCGAGAGGTCAAAACAAGGTCCACAAGTTCCGGCACTCCCGCAGGGGCAAATGCTAAGAAGACTGCCGTCGGGAGCCGGGTAACAACCGCCAAGCGCCAGATTTAGACAGGGCGGAACAGGAGAGCCCGCTTGAGGCTCGACGGTTCGTTCGCTATCCCCTATGGAACCAACTGAACGTGTCATCAGGTAGTGTTGGCTTTGTCGGTATAACGAAAACTCTGCGGTAAGCCTAGACATACTGATAGCGCTCATCTCAGGTGCCTCTCTCGAATGTTCAATTCACTGACATAAGGACAAATCCTTCGTGACGGAAAGGTTCTGCTCCGAATTCAACATGGCAGGGTACCGCAAAAGCCCTGATAGTTGCAACACTGTGCTATCGGCGTTGCAAATCAGTAAGGTCAGGCAAGTCCTGCTGAGCCGCCTAAGCGATTCGCATCTGGCGTAAATATTTCCGGAGGTTGAGACCCGGGATTTCTATGCGGACGCCGTCGGCCTCGTGCTTCGAAGCCTGCGGACTGCTGTCCGACGTGGGCGACTAACCTTACAACGAATTCTAGCGGGGACTCTCGCAGTCAGCGAAGAAAAGGACACGCTGTTAGGTTTTCAATGATTGGCTTAGCTGTGAGCCGCAGCAAGGTGGCCCAATCGTTCCATACGTTGCATTCGATCTTTCGCCAGTGAAAGTGCTGCTCCCGGAGCACGTGTCCGGAATGCCCCCTTCGATGCATGGTTGTCCACTCGATTCGTATGCAATAGTTCCCGCCCCGGAGGTGAAGGCCGAGTTTGACAGGTTATCGGGGCCCACGATGTTTACTTGAAATGCGACGATCGGAAACTGGTGGTTTGAATCCACCTGAAATTGTTGGGATGTCGGGTTTCCTTGATTGTCTGTGACCTTAAAAGTTCCCCCCGTGATATTGCCCTTGCTGTCGTTATTGAGGTCAACCTCCAAAACGTAGCCCGCTGGGATGGTGTTCGACGACAGGTCAAGGATGTGCTTGGACAAATTCACGGTCTGGGTCTGGGAAGTGACGCAGTTGCCAGGGCAATTGTTCTGGCATTGGCCCACGTTTCCACCTTGGTTTGCGCAGTTTTGGTCGCAGTTGTTTACACAATTGTTATACGCCGCCATGTTCCAATACTGGACCTGGCCATTGATGGCATTGCCGCTAACCAAGAAAATGTACTGCATCCAACTGGTGCCCTGACCCGAGGGATTGAAAGCGTTAAGCTGCAGGGTGAACCCTCCATCTGAGGTTGGAGTGCCACCTCCGAAAGGTGTCACCGTTGCGACCATGTCCTGAGAAACCTTCAAAGATACCTTCAGATTTTGTATTCCATTGCAGGTGCTATCGTACAGAAGGACGTTGTTAGAACTACTTAGTGTGCCGGCCGAGGGACACACACATTGGCTGTTGACGCAAGTCGCGCCCTGACCACAGGCATTTCCACACTTGCCACAGTTCAAAGGATCGGTCTGAATATCTGCGCAAAGGTTTCTTTGCGGATCGCAGCAGAGTTGTCCCGGCGGGCAGCAGAAGTC
>JAFAIO010000345.1 GCA_019236675.1 Verrucomicrobiota bacterium | reverse complement strand
GCCCAGGCGTTCGCGCTCGCGGTCAAGCTCTCCGAGCAGGGGCATTTCACGTGGAAGGAATGGGCGGCTGCCCTCGCCAACGAGCTCAAGGCGGCCACGAGTCGCGGCGAACCCGACGACGGTTCCCATTACTATGATCATTGGCTTGGGGCTCTCGAACATCTGGCGACCGTCAAAGGCTTGGTCGATCCGGCGGCTTTGGCTACGCGCAAGGAAGCTTGGGCGGACGCCTACAGGAGCACTCCCCACGGAGTGTCAGTAAAGCTGGCTCCGGTGACTGATGTCAAGAACGATCAACCGGATGGTCCACGCTGACGGCGTTCCAGCACGTCGGTTGAAAGTATCCGTCTCGCGAGTTTCAAGGGCCGCTTTGCCCTGAAAGATGACTATATTTTGCTTTTGATTATTTCGCCCGCTCGTTCCTCGGGCTTTAAATCAAGACGGGTTGGAAACATGCCACAACGCCCTAAAGAACCCTTATTTACCTTTGGGCGAGCCCAAGTGCGATGCGGATCATGGCCTAGAATTGGGAAGCCGGTCACCTGTCTTCCTGCAGCGGATCAAGCAGGTTTTCAAAACAGAAATCCTGAAACTTGGAGACTGGACTTCTTTTGTAAATGGCTGAATGAAACTTCCATTTAGCAAACGTTTAGCCAGAGTCTGGCAAGACCTGCAAAACGAGCAGAAATGTAAGTATGAGGAGTTATCCCCAGCTCGACTGCTTGAGAGATTGAATCTTCTTGCAGATTCGAGAGAAAACGATGAGCTCACCCGCGCCAACTGGTTTTGGGGTCGCCGCCCGCGTGTGCTTACGACGGCTAGCTATCTTGTTTGGCTTATTGTCATCGCCGGTTTGCCCTTCTGGCTATTCAGCGTCCCAGTGATAGGGCTGCCGCTAATAGTAATATTGCTGATGATGGTCAATATCGACATTGTGCAGTCTTTGCGGTGGCGACGTCAGTACGAACTGAGCATCGATCGCCTGATTGGCACTTCCACAAACGGTAGAGATACCTTTCGTGGTTTTGCTTCGCGTGACCAGCTCAGATCTCAACAATAGAATGTAATGAGGCCCTCTCAAGGTTCCAATCACCGATCACGCTGTCTCTCAACTCTCACGGCCGCGCTAGGGGTTCAGCGATGCGAGTCACCGCGGGTTTTCGGGGTTTATGATAAAGAAATGGCAATTTGGCATCAAATTCAGGATCGCAAAAATCCTGCAATTAACTTCCCCAAAGCGCATCAGATAAGAAAGACGCTTCCACTCAGATGAGACACTTCCTGCTCCACTCGCTGGCCGCCCTCGCTTGGCTCAGTGTTTTTACCCCGACCCAGTCTTCCGCCGCACCCCAACCGGAACCGGACAAACTGAATTTAACCGGGGCCTGGACGCTGGACCTTAAAGCATCGACTTCACTCGAAGCCCTGATGACGCGAATGGGAGCTAGTTTCCTCGAAAGAAAATACGCTGCCTGGACCACGCTTACAGCCGTCCTCCACCAAACCGAAAAGGTTCTGACGATCGATGCCCGTGGTCCCGGCTTCGCCTTAGACGAAACCCTTTACCTCGACGGACGCAGCTACCAAAGCAACCTACAAGTCTTAGGAGCGACCTCCGTTAACACCACAACCGTCTGGTCAACGGACTACCAGCAGCTCCTAGAGACTCATCAGATCAAAACCAAAGAAGGAAAAGAGGGCCAACTGATCATCAAAAGGTACCTGACAGACGATGGGAAATCTTTGGTCGCTATTTACTCTTTACAACTCAACGCAGAAACAGCCGAAATCTCTGCCCGCCAAATCTGGCACAAGCAAGCTTAAATCTAAGGTGGCGGCCTGGCTACTTACCGTCCGGAGAAGTCTCCCCTTTGGTTATGCCGCTTCGATCGGCTCAGAATGCCTGGTAGCAGTGGCCAAAATTTTTGGCCGCAAAGGCCACAAAGAGAGATATTCCGTTTCGGATCTGTGCAAACTTTGTGGCCTTGCTGTGAAATTTGGTCTTCACCCTCACGTCATCAGGTAAATTCGGGGAGTGCTTGGTGACGGCCGCCGCCTGTCTCTTTGCGGCCTTGTTGTGTCAACGATTTTTCGTTACCGTCTCAACGTGAGCAGATCATTCAGCGATTTGAGCGAAAGGGAAGTGCTCGCTCTGGCGATTTCACTCGAAGAAGAAGATAGTCGAATCTATCGAGACTACGCCGAGAGGATGAAAGAAAAGTATCCGGAAACCGCATCAATTCTGCAATCGATGCATGAAGTGGAACTCTCTCATAACCGCCGTCTGATCGAGGTTTTCCAAGGCCGGTTCGGCGATCATATTCCCTATTTTCGGCGACAGGACGTGAAGGGATTTATCAAACGCAAACCGATCTGGTTGAATATCCACCTCAAACCAAAGCGGGTACGCCAGGATGTGATGGCTATGGAAGCTGAAAGCCGCCGTTTCTATCAGCAGGCTGTCGATCAAGTTAAATCGCCCGAAGTGCGCGTGCTTTTGCAAGAACTCGCCGCCGTGGAAGAAGACCACCAAGACATTTTCGTGGAAGAAGTCAAAAAGAAGAAAAAGTCCGGAGCGCTGGCAAAAGAAGAGGAATAAAATCTCCCGCAAAGACGCAAAGGCGCAAAGGTTAAAACCCAGATGAAAGAAAACTTAAGAACCACCATTCGATAGAGAGATAACCTCCCTCCAGTCTCGGGACTTATTATGCTATCTCCGAACCTTTGCGGCTTTGTGTAAGATTTTCCGCTTTATGCGAGCTTGATCTCGCTTGTGAGCCTGGAACGAAACCGTAATTATTCGCGCAGCGCTATGGGCAAAGTACACGCTACCATCGACGAAAAACTTGCGAACTGGCTCAGTGCTCAAAAGGTCTTTTTCGTTGCAACTGCTCCCCTCTCGTCCCACGGGCATATTAATTGTTCGCCAAAAGACGGCGCATCCTTCCGTATTCTTGACGAACAAACTGTGGTCTACCTCGACCTGACCGGGAGCGGCGTAGAAACCATCGCCCATTTGAAGGAAAATGGCCGCATCGTTCTCATGTTCTGTGCAATGGAAGGCCCGCCAAAGATTGTCCGCCTGCATGGACAAGGTGAACCCATCGAGCCTAAGCATCCGGACTTTGAGTCACTGCGCGCCCGGTTCAAGGATGGGCTTGGGTTGCGCGCCTTCATCCGGATCCGATTGACTCGCATCTCCGATTCCTGCGGTTTCGGCGTTCCGCTCTATGAGTTCCGCGGCGAACGGTCCCAGCTAAAAGAATGGGCAGAACGAAAAGGTGAAGACAGCTTGGCCGAGTATCGCGAGGCGAAGAACAGCCGCTCGATCGACGGTCTACCAGGCGCTAGTTAACGCCGGGAACGCCGGAACGAAGATGTCACAAAAGAAGTGACGGGCAGCGACGACACCGGAGCCCACGACCTGGAGGGGAGCCGCTTCGCAATATGGCAGTTCTGTAGCCTGGCAGCCACCGAAAGACTTCGGGGTAGACGGGCGGCTCCCGGGAACGTCTGCTGATGTCGCCACCGCCCATCGCGGCCTCATTGCGTGAGATTGTTGTTGGCTAATTTTGTTTCGCCCACTGCATTTCGGCATGAGCAAACCCGACTTTCACTTCTATTCAAACGACGTCGGCCCTGGGGCTAAAATCTGTTACCGCTTCGCTTCAGATCGATTTCAGTTCGCCACACCAAACGTCCCGCAATCCCGCTTGTTTGCGCCAACCTTCA
>JAFAIO010000428.1 GCA_019236675.1 Verrucomicrobiota bacterium | reverse complement strand
CGAGGCAAGCACGGAACGACTTCCGGAGAATCTCGACTTCTTCGGCGAACGACTTAGCAGGGGAGACATCGAGGGACTTAGCCATGGTGGGCGAGCACGTGAGGAGACTTTGACGGAAAGTCGGGCGGTTGTCACGTGAAAGGTGAGTAAGAAGGAGAGAAGTGGCCCGAAAAATGGTGCGGAAGAGCCGTTCGAGGACCGGACAGGGCGTTCCGGGGCGATGAATAAATGTTCCACGTGGAACATAGCTGCAGAAGCTGGGAGCTAGAATCTAGGAGTTAGGAGCTGGTGCCAGTGCGTGCGACCGACTAGGGACATAGGTCCCTGTGTCGCATAAGTCCCATTCAATCCGGTACCAAAGGCGTGCTTTGGCAAATCGGTTGGGCGTAGGCCAAAAAGGAGGAAGACAACGGGAGAACCGCCTGAATCCGGCGAGATGCCTAGCGGAAGTGGAAGATTGATTTTACTCCCCCTAGCAAACCAAACACCAAACCGACGATCGCGCCGGGCGGCATAAAAATCACCCAATGATACCAGTGAGTGGAGCCAGGGCCCAAATTTTCGAATCCTAACACCAGCGCAGCGCCGGGCATTGTACCGAATACTGTCCCGACAACGGCCCCCTGGATGCGGTCGATCTTGCTAAGTCCCCACATGACATCGAAGTGTCGTCGACACGGCCGACACTACAACTGGCGTCTCATAGGCAGGCGGCAGCTTCCTAAGGATTCTCTATCTTGTCGCCCAGGCGAATCGAGAAGCGGGCAGAATAAAAGGTAGGGATGAGCTCGTTCTCATGCGCAACCATGTTCGTCGAACGGGTCGCGAATTTCCGATGGATCGAGGTTGGCGGGAAGGAAGCCGATAAGCGCGTTTTCTGGTGCCACGAGCAACACGGGCACGCCAGCGCGTCTGGAGTCTGGAGAGCGCACGTTCTCGCGCGCCGCGACGCACTCAATCTAAAGATACTGTCGCCCATGGGTTTGATACGTTCCGGGTTCCGAGAGGACGGATCGCGGGGACGCGATCCCTCCCCAAGCCGCTTTCTGTTCGGAGGCGTCCGAAGAGACGCGCAACCTCCCAGCTCCTCCCATTTGCGCCTCCCCAAAAAAAGGCGCAAAATAGCGGCCTCATGTGGTTATATCCTCAAGAATTTGATGTCGTCGTAGTTGGCGGCGGGCACGCGGGTATCGAAGCCGCGGCAGCAGCCGCGCGCTTGGGGTGCAACACGCTCTTGCTGACGCAGAACCTGGATACGATCGGGCAGATGTCTTGTAACCCGGCGGTCGGCGGACTGGCTAAGGGCCACATGGTTCGAGAAATCGACGCGTTAGGCGGATTGATGGGCGAGAATACCGATGCGACCGGGATCCAGTTCCGAATGCTGAACGCGAACAAGGGTCCAAGCGTGCGTGCGCCCCGAGCTCAATCCGACAAGAAAGCGTATCAATTTCGGATGAAGGCGGTCTTGGAAGGGACGCCGGGTTTGGCGCTGTTACAAGGCAATGTAGCGAAGATTCTGATTGATGAGGATGGAGCTTGCGGTGTGGAGACGAATCTCGGCCTGCGTTTAAAAGGAAAGAGCGTTGTCATCACGACCGGCACTTTCATGCGGGGGTTATTGCACGTGGGCCTGCAAAACGTCGCGGGCGGGCGAATGGGCGACGCCCCGTCAACTCTCAGCGACGACCTGCGGGCACTCGGGTTTGAAGTCGGCCGGTTCAAGACCGGGACCCCGTGCCGGCTGAATGGACGATCGATCGACTTCAGCAAATGCGAGCGACAGGACGGCGACGAGCCGCCGCCCCGGTTCTCTTATATAGATGGCGAGATGCGAGGCGGCCTTCCGTTTACCTTGAATCGCGGTGCAGACGGTATGTTCCACGTGGAACAAATTCCTTGTTGGATCACCGCCACGACCAGCCGGACGCATGAGATCATTCTCGGGAACCTTGATAAGTCGCCGATGTATTCCGGGAAAATCGAAGGTGTCGGTCCCCGGTACTGCCCGTCCATTGAAGACAAGGTAGTTCGGTTCGCTGAGAAGGAACGTCATCAGCTGTTTCTAGAACCCGAAGGCCGACAGACCCATGAGTATTATGTGAACGGGGTCTCCACCAGCCTCCCGTTTGAAGTGCAGTACGCGTTCGTGCGGACCATTCCCGGATTGGAGAACGCCGAGATTGTCCGGCCTGGTTATGCGGTCGAATACGATTTTTGTCCCCCAACCCAGCTCAGAGTCACTTTAGAGACGAAGCTGATCCCCGGTCTCTATTTTGCCGGTCAGATTAATGGGACCTCCGGATATGAGGAAGCGGCAACCCAAGGGTTGATTGCAGGAACAAACGCAGCGTTACGTCTGCAACGTAAGAACCCATTTTTCCTTGGCCGGGAAGAGGCGTACATCGGTGTTTTGGTCGACGATCTGGTTACCAAGGGAACTCAAGAACCGTATCGGATGTTCACCAGCCGGGCCGAATACCGTTTGTTGCTTCGTCAGGATAACGCCGATCTCAGGCTGGCGCGAAAAGGTCACGATGCCGGTCTGATCTCCGGCGAACGCTGGAGCCAGGTCGAAGCCAAGCAGCAACAAATCGAAGATGCCAAGCGGGAGGCCGCCTCGGTTCGTTTAGATGGACAACGTCTCGATCAATTGCTTAGACGGCCTGAGTTCGGGTGCGACGATATCCCTGCCGATTTGATTGCCAAGTACGGGCGCCAGATTTGGGAGCAGGTTGAAACTGATTCTAAATATGAGGGCTACATTCGAAGGCAAGAAGGTGCGATCGCAAAAGCGCATCGCGCCGAATCGCGATTTCTTCCACCCGAGTTGAACTATGATCAGATCGCCGGCCTGAGAGCAGAAGCCCGGCAAAAACTCTTGAAGATCCGACCTGCAACCTTGGGGCAAGCGGGGCGCATCAGTGGGATCACGCCCGCGGACATTGCTCTGGTCACCATCTTCTTGGAAAAGCAGTCCGGCCTCAGCCGGCCCGAGAACCTGGTTTGAGGGCGGGAGGCCGATAGGCCGAAAACCTCGGCGCGGCAAGAGTGGGGCCAGCGCCGTTGTGCCAGATCGCGCCGGGTTTGAGCCGCACCTTGGGGATGCTCTCGCCGCTGGTGTGCTCTTCCATCAAAACGTCGGGTTGCGACAATTTTGGCAAACACCCGACCACACGCGTGGCTCAAATCCAGCGCGTGCCCACCTTCTCAAAAGCCACAGTCTTGGACGCGCCGAGACCCGCCGCCGCTACGCTTTGGCGCGACCTGTTCTGCGTCGGCTCACACCTTGAAGCCCGGCCGCGCCGTAGGCTTTGCGAAGTCGGGTTTTCGCCCTGCCGGGAGACCGCGTAATTTGAAAGCAAGCGCTTGCAAAAAGCCGCCCTTGACAATAGTTAGGAACCTAATAATTAGGTAGGCTAACTTTATGCGGGAATCTGTTACCCTGTTGAAGTCGTTGCCGAAGTACGAGGTTTTCCTGGAAGATAGCAAACGGTTCCCCGGCCTCGACGCTTCTGCCTGTTACGTTTTTCTGCAGCTCTTGCGGACCGGAGACGAATTGCTCGCCCTTGATGAGGCGATCTTAGCCGCACTCGGTACCCGGCACGGCCGCTTTGTGTTGTTGATGCTTTTAGATAAACACGCCCCCGGTGAAATTACGCCGGCCGATCTCGCAGAAAAGACGGGAGTAACCCGGGCCACGATCTCAGGTCTGTTGGACGGTCTCGAGAAGGACGGATTGGTTGAGCGCAGACCGGACCCGCAAAATAGACGCCTGACTCGCCTGTATCTCACTAAAGGCGGCGAACAACTTCTCGATCGAGTTCGATCTCCTTACTGCGAGTGGTTTACCAGCATCGTCGCACCTCTAAGCGATGATGAACGGTTGCAGCTCGTCAATATCCTACAAAAAATCCAACTACGTTTAGCCGAGTTGTCGGCGCGCTTACCAGCGGCCGCAAATACGGCGGCTTAACCAACACAAGGAAATTGTAATGACCCCCACGACTTCGTCAGCGCCTTCCACGAAGAGTGCCATGTCAAAGCCCACCGCAGCGCCCAAAAAACGGCGACCCCCGTATATCCGAGCAATCCTGATCGCGATCCTGCTTCTGGTCGTGATCATCGGAACGCTCGGTTACTTCAAGGTCACCCAGATCATGGGTTTTATGGCCATGGCCAAATCCGGGGCTTTCACGCCACCTCCGACGGCCGTGACCACAACGGTTGCGTCGCAATCGGAATGGCAGCCCACTCTGGACACGATCGGCACTGTGACCGCCATAAATGGAGTTACGGTTAGCACCGACCTTGCCGGCATTGTCGACAAAATAGCGTTTACCTCCGGTGCGGTTGTAAAGGCCGGTGATTTGTTAGTCCATCTGAATACCGACCAAGAACAAGCCCAGCTGGACCAAGCGCAGGCACAATTGACTCTTGCCCAGCTAACCTTGAACCGCGATCGCGACCTACTGGCTAAGCGGACCATCTCGCAGCAAGACTATGACACGGCCGAAGCGACTCATGGGCAAATGCAGGCCACAGTCGAACAATATAAAGCGTTGATTGCCCGAAAGACGTTGCGTGCGCCGTTCGACGGTGTAGTCGGGATCCGGCAAGCTAACCTTGGCCAATACCTGAACACTGGGGATGCCGTTGTCACCATACAATCCTTTGATCCAATCTTCGTAAATTTCACCTTGCCCCAGCAAGACCTCAGTAAGCTGGCCGTGGACCAGACAGTCGACGTGCGACTCGACGCCTACGGCGACACAGTCTTTTCCGGTAAGATCAACGCAATCAACTCGATGGTTGATCAGGCGACGCGAAACATCCAGGTGCAGGCGACTCTGCACAACAGCGACCTGAAGTTGCGGCCAGGGATGTTCGCAAAAGTCAGTGTGATCTTACCCGAGCGCCAACCGGTGATCGCGCTGCCGGCGTCTTCGGTTCATTACGCGCCTTATGGGGACTCGGTTTTCATTGTCTCGGATGGAAAAGATGAACAAACCGGGAAACCTAACAAAACCGTAAAAGAGCAGTTTGTTAAGCTGGGCGCCGCTCGAGGCGATCTAATATCCCTTATCTCGGGTGTTAAGCCGGGTGTTGAAATCGTAACCTCGGGAGTGTTCCGACTAAAGAGCGGTTCGGCTATTATTATTAATAACGAGATTCAGCCCAATAGTGAGGCCTCACCCACGCCGCCAAACAGCTAATAACGGAGTTATAGCGGATGAAATTCACGGATCTATTTATCCGACGGCCGGTTGTAGCCACGGTTGTAAACCTGCTGATTCTGTTAGCAGGTTATCAGGCCTGGCGGAGTCTTAATGTCCGCCAGTATCCGAAGACGGACATTTCCGTCATCACGGTTACGACCGCTTACTACGGAGCGGATGCCGAACTAGTAAGAGGGTTCATCACCACGCCACTCGAGCAATCGATCGCGAGTGCGGATGGCATTGACTACATGGAATCGCAGAGCTTGCAGGGCACCAGCATGATCAGTGTGCACCTCAAGCTGAACTATGATCCCAATGCGGCAATGACCCAAGTCCAGACGAAGGTTAACCAGGTGCGGAACCAGTTGCCTCCAGCGTCGCAGCTTCCTGTGATCGCCATCACATCGACCGATAACCAGTTCGCGTCGATGTACCTCAGTTTCTATTCGAAAGACTTAGATCGGAACCAGATAACGGACTACCTCACGCGAGTTGTCCAACCAAAGCTTTCGGCCATTCAGGGGGTACAACAGGCTGAAATTCTCGGAGCTCGCGTATTCGCCATGAGGATCTGGCTGGATACGGACAAAATGGCCGCCCTAAACGTCACGCCCACGGACGTGCAAAATATTTTGCAGGCAAACAACTATTTGGCCGCCGTTGGACAAACCAAAGGCGCGATGACTTCGATCAACCTCGTCGCGAACACGGACCTGCAGAGCGTCGCCGACTTCCAGCAATTGGCGGTGAAGCAATCAAATGGGGCCATCGTCCGCCTGAAAGACATCGGCCAGATAGAACTCGGTGCGGCCAATTACGACACGGATGTCCGTTTCTCTGGTAATACCGCGACGTTTATGGGCATCTACGTGCTCCCGAACGCGAATGCGATCGACGTGATCAAGTCCGTACGAGCCGCGTTGCCCGCGATCGAGAAACAGCTTCCTGTCGGGATGAACCTTGGCGTGCCGTACGATGCGACCGAATACATCAATAGTGCGATTCACGACGTGACCGAGACGTTGATGGAAACGCTCTGCATCGTAATGATCGTCATCTTTCTGTTCATGGGATCATTCCGGGCGGTCTTCATCCCGATTGCGGCGATTCCGATCTCACTGGTGGGCGCGCTTTTCCTGATGCTGATCTTCGGATTCACGCTGAACCTTTTGACGCTGTTAGCCATCGTTCTCGCGGTCGGCTTAGTTGTCGACGACGCTATTGTGGTGGTTGAGAACGTCGAGCGCCACATCGAGGAAGGACTAAGGCCGATCGATGCCGCCATCAAAGGGGCGCGCGAACTGTTCGGCCCGATTATCGCAATGACGATAACCCTAGCCGCGGTGTACACGCCTTTCGGTATCCAGGGGGGATTATCCGGTGCACTCTTTCGCGAATTCGCTTTCACACTGGCTGGCGCAGTAGCGATCTCAGGTGTGGTCGCCCTAACTCTGTCGCCGATGCTTTCTTCTAAGGTGTTGAAGAAAGGGATTAGCGATCGCGGTCTCGCCGGTTGGATTACGCGCCGGTTCGACGCTCTGAAACGCGGTTATATGCGGGCCCTTTCGGTGACTTTAAAGGTGTCACCGGTCGTACTCATTTTTGGTTTTGTGATTTCGCTTCTGATCTTCCCGTTCTGGAACATGTCGAAACAGGAAGAAGCGCCAACAGAAGACCAGGGAGTTATCTTCGGCATCGTCTTTTCTGCGCCAGAGGCGACGCTTGATCAGACCATGTTGTTTGCTAGACAGGTCAACGATATTTTCAAGAGCTTTCCGGAGACCGCTCAAACCTTTCAGGTCACTCCAATTCCGGGTCCCGGTTTCTCGGGCATGGTGGCGAAGCCTTGGAGTGAACGGAAACGAACGATGGCGCAGGTACTGCCATTGGTGCGTAAGAAAATGGCAAGCGTCCCGGGAGTTAATGTTCTGACCACGACACCGTCAGCGTTACCAGGTGGAACGAACTTCCCGGTAGAATTTGTTATCACGTCGGTCGCTGAAGCGCGCGAGATGCTCGACTTTTCCGAACAACTTCTGGATGCGGCTAACAAGAGCGGAAAATTCTTATTTGCCGATTCTGACATGAAGTATGACCAACCGCAGACGCGCATCGTCTTTGATAAAGACAAGGTGGCCGCGCTAGGTCTTAACTTGCAGCAGGTAGGCGGAGATCTCTCCACGTTGTTGAGCTCAGGTTGGGTTAATTATTTCAGTATTCAGGGGCGTAGTTATCAGGTTATCCCTGAAGTTAAACGCACCCAGCGTTTGACACCGGAAGATCTAACCAAGCTCTATGTAACCGGACCAGCCGGGCCAAACGGAACTCCCGGGACGCCGATTCAGCTTTCTACATTCGCAACACTCAAACGAGAAGTGGTGCCGGAGACGTTGAATCATTTTCAACAACTGAACTCCGTGAAGATCCAAGGTGCGCCGACCTTCGGCGGCACCATTGATGACGCTCTTAAGGTGTTGGAACAAAAGGCAAAAGAAATTCTCCCGCGCGATTACTCCATCGACTACACAGGTGAATCTCGCCAATTTCGCCGAGAAGGGAACGTGCTCGTTTATTCGATGTTCTTGGCGCTGGTTGTGATTTATCTAGTCCTGGCCGCACAGTTCGAGAGTTTCCGCGACCCACTCATCATTCTGCTCGGTTCCGTGCCCTTGGGTCTAGCCGGCGCGTTAACCTTCTGTTTTCTCGGTTTCACCAGTATCAACATCTACAGCCAGGTTGGGCTTATCACCCTGGTTGGGCTGGTGGCCAAGAATGGAATTCTAATCGTGGAATGGGCGAACCGGCTTCAGGAAGACGGCAAGGATAAATTCAATGCGATTCTTGAGGCGGCAGGGACACGCCTACGCCCGGTTCTAATGACATCCGTTGCGACTGTGACCGGTCACTTCCCTCTGATCCTGGTTACCGGACCTGGTGCTGGCGCTCGTAATAGCATCGGTTGGGTTCTAGTAACCGGTATGCTCATCGGGACTACGTTTACCCTGTTCGTGGTGCCGTCCGTTTACCTGATTCTGGCTAAGAATCATTGTAAAGATCGCGAACGCCGCGGCGAGATCGAACCTGAGCCTCAAAGAAAACTCGAACCTGCGCTTGCTTAAAACGCGCTAGACCCTTTTACTGCTGTCCTAGTCGAGAGACTCGTTTTGCTACTGCTCTTGAAAAACGGGTGGGCGTTTCAAGAAGGGCAACGTCAAGGTCGGATTTTGTGTGACCCGGCGCAATATGGAGCGCCGGGAAACCAGTCGACTATTCATCCTGACCAAGTGCTCGCAAAATGCGCGAACGGCCAAATGAGACACGTTTGGCCGTTCTTTTCTTGTGAATCTCGTAATCGTCCTCGTTGTCGCCCTCGTCCTCGGCTGGTCTTGCAGGCTTTAAGCCACCTTGAACGATAGAGCGGCCCGGGAAAACGTGTCCGGTAGATGCGAAGACGCAGGAACACCAACGCGCCTTCGAGGACGAGGACGACGACGAAGGACGATTACGATTGCTCAGCTCTCCTAGCTACGGATTCTGGCTCCTGGCTCCTCTTCTCTTCCGTCCCGCCGAACTTCGGCAGCGGCACCACGGGATTAGAATGCAGTGGACGAACCCTGTCTAAAATCATGGAGGTCAAACGCGATCCTGTCCGGTACGCGGAAAAGATTATCTCTAATTTAGCGTCGAGATTGTCGATCAAATGCAGCGCCCAAGCTTCGGGGGTTTTGGGTTCGACCGGTGACCCGAACTCTCTTTCTCCATGGTGCGCGATCACCAGGTGGAGTAGATGCAGGCGGACCAAATCGCTTTCAGGCTTAAGATCTTTCCATGATTCGAACTCTTTCTCCTGCCGCAACTTTTGCCAGAGTCGATTAACGAACTCGGTGCCAATACTGATGTGACCAAGGAGCTCGCCATACAAGTCATAGGGCATCTGCAGGCTTTCTTTCGGAAAGCTGTTTTCCCACATTTTGCCAGCGTCATGGAAGAGGACGCCGGCCAGTAAGAGATCACGGTTGAGCGCTGGATAAGTGGCAGCGATCGCGTCTGCTGCACGCAACATTTGGGCGACATGCTCGATCAGACCGCCCCGGCGGGCGTGATGTACGGTCCGAGCACCGGCAGCTCTGCGGAACCGGTCGCCAAACTCGGTCAAAAACAATTCGCTCAATCGGCGGAGCCTGGGATCGCCAATCGATTCAACTGCGCTGAGTATCTCAGCGTAATCGCGCTCCTGCTGGTGACGCAATTCGTCCGGTCCTTCAAAGAGCACTGCTTTCTCTTCAGCAGTGAGATTTCGTATCTGCCAGTTTCTTACCTCAATCCCGTAAGAATTGCCGCTCCAGAACTCGCCCTCGATACAAACCGCGGCGCCGGCAACCGTCTCTCCGCAGAAAGCAAAGGCGGGGTGGTCGTTCCAGACCCTGATCGTGAGTGAACCCACTAGGTCCCGTATTACAAGCTCGAAGTACGGTTTCTGATCCCGAGTCTGCTTTTCCGTGATGCTCTCCACCTGTCCAAAAACCGTGGCGACCACAGAGCCGTTTAATACCCGGGTTTTCAGCTCTTGGATCGAGATAGGAGACGTCATAATAAAGGAGTTCAGAAGATCGAGGAGTTGCAGGAGCTCAGGAGATTCTCCGCGAAAGCCGACATCGGTTTTGTTTCTTTAAATGGAATGACCAAAATAGGGCCGCGGAGCATACAAATCAACGAGCGCCGCGACAGCTCCGTTCCCGGCGCTGAAGGCGTTGACGGCGATTCCCCCGCTGTGAAACTACTCCATGGAAAAAGTAAACGTGGGCCTCGTGGGTTTGGGCTGGCCGGGGCAGCGACACGCCGAAGGAGTTCAAGGAAGTGAGCTCGGACTACTTTATGCAGCCTGCGACTTGAACGCAGCTCGGCGCGAAGCTTTTGCAGCCAAATACGCACCCAAACGCCTTTTTGCTGATTATGATGAAATGCTGGCGGATCAGTCGGTCCAAGCGGTCGTAATCAGTCTGCCGAACTCGCTGCATTTTCCGGCTACGCTCAAAGCGCTGCAGGCAGGAAAACATGTTCTGTGTGAGAAACCTCCCACTCTGAATGCAGAACAGATGCGTCAATTACGAAACGAAGCCGACAGCCGAGGCCTTATTTATTTCTTCGGGCGGCAGATGCGCTTTTCCGGATCGGTGCAAGCAGCGCGCAGAGCGGTCGCCGAACGACGGCTGGGTGAGATCTATTTTGCCAAGACAATGTGGGTCCGGTCACGAGGTACTCCGGGCGGAATCGATGGCTGGTTTACGGACCGGTCGCGCGCTGGAGGCGGAGTCGTCATCGACCTTGGCGTGCACGCAATCGATGCCGCCTGGTACTTGATGGGTACGCCCAAACCGCGAACGGTATCAGCTCAAACCTATCAAAAGTTTCCTCAACTTGTGAAAGCACCGGTCTTCGATGTCGAGGACAGTGCGGACGGCATGATCCGTTTCGAGAACGGCAGCTCGTTGCTTTTCGAGGTGTCCTGGGCAGCGAACCTTCCAGATGATATCCCCTTAGGGAAAGCGGGTAGCCGAGAGCTCTTCTCAACCGTTGTCTACGGACCAAAAGGGACCATCCGAATCGTGGACGTGCTACAGCTGAATCCGACCGAAAAGATCCCACCGCTTACCCTATTCGAGGACCGGGACGGAAAGGTGGAAACCGTCGAACTACCTTTTGAGCCGGTACCGCATGAGTTCGTGCCGCAAATGCAGAACTTCCTTAAAGCCATTATCGGCGTAGAACCCCCGATCAACAGCGCAGTCCAAGCCGTGAAACTGATGGAGATCCTCGATGCTATTTACGAATCGAGCCTGAAGGGGCGTGAGGTAGTTCTATCCTGAGTATCAACCCCCTGCAGAAATGCTTTTGATCTCGGTTAGCACTCTGCTTTGCACACTCTCGGGTAGCGGGGCGAAGTTGAGCTCGCGCGCCATCTTTTGGCCCTCGGTCTCGGCCCAAGTTAGAAAAGCAACCAGCTCCTTGGCTTTGACTGCATCCTGAGGATGCTCGTAAACGAGGATCCAAGTTACACCTGCGATGGGATAGGAATCGGCCCCTGGTGCATTGACCATGGAAATACGAAAGTCATCGGGAATGACCGCGCTCGCGAGTGCCGCAGTGATCGAGTCGGGAGATGCCTTGATGTAGTTACCCGCCGCATTCTGGATGCTGGCGTAACCCAGCTCGTTCTGAATCGCGTAAAGCAGCTCCACAAAGCCGATGGCGCCCGGGGTATTCTTAACGTAAGCAGCGACCGCATCGCTGCCCGATAGCCCAACGCCTGTGGGCCAATTCACCGATAAATAACGTCCTACCTTCAACTGCCACTCGGAACTCACCGTGTGGAGGTAATCCGTAAAAATGTAACTTGTACCAGAGCCATCGGAGCGATGAACGACTGTGATCTGCTCATCCGGTAATTTTATGCCCGGATTTTGCCGGGTTATGGCGGGATCCTTCCATTGGGTAATCTTGCCTAGGTAAATAGCCGCCAAGGTGGGACCATCCAATTGAAGTTCCTTAACGTTGTGCAGATTGAAGATAATCACATCAGCACCGCCGACCGTCGGTATATGTAGAATTTTGCCAGGCGCATTAGCCAACGCTTCGCTGCTCATAGGTGCATCGCTGGCGCCGAAATCGATAAACTGGTTGGTTATCAGTCGCTGGCCCTCACCCGACCCGACCCTTTGGTAGTTAAAGTCTACGCCTTTATCCATTTCGCTAAAGGCGGCAAACCATTTGGCATACAACGGATATGGAAAGGTGGCGCCGCCACCCTGTAGGAGTACTCCAGCCTCAGCGGGATCCGCGTGAAACGCAGAAACCAAAACCAGATAAGCAAAAAAGAGAAACCGAAAGTGGCAATTCATTCTGGCACGCTCAAACTTAATGGTATCTAAAATAGTAACAGACAAAGACAATAACCGCCGCGAGCGGATAGACAATTCGGGCGGCCAGATCAAACCGGTTCGCCAGGTCAGGATTTTTTCGCGTATGCAGTCGCTCGGTCATGAGGCCGGCAATGACGCAGAACAAGCATAACGTAAAGAATGCGTAAAAGCCGTACTCGATCGCGGTGGTGTACCCCACGTCGTTGAGTTGACTGTTGATGGCGGTTAGCAGAACGGCGCTGGCGAGCATCGCGCTAATCGCAATAGTCAGTCGTTCTTTAGTAAGGCTGGGAGGAAAAAAGAGAGTCACATAGACGACGAGCACTAACAAGAGTAGCGGAAGCAAGGTCTTGAACAGGAATATCAGGGTCTTGCGTTTAATCCCGATTGTCACATTGAATCCGGAAAACTCCGTCTCGTTATTGGTGCGAAACGCGCCCGGCTGCCCGCGGGTTGAATGCGAGCTTAGGGTATCAGAACCATAAAGGACATGGGTAAAGTCCCAGTTGGCTAGCGGCGGAAGTTGGGAGACGCCACCATTTGGGCGTGGCAATTTGAGTCCGAAAGTGTCAATAGCATAGATCACTTGTTCACGAGTCATCCGCGGATTCGTGACGCGCAGCACCAGAGACTGAGAATCAAACGGGTAGTCGTGAAAATCGAACGTACTGCGAAAATCACCTCGAACCCGGTACAAACTGTAGTGGAGACCATTCAGTTGCTGTTCCAAGAGAGGCAATTTTTCATCGTACGGTGACTTTTCAGTCGCAGCGTTGAGGTCGATGCTGCGGACTTCATCGTCGCCGGCATACCGGAACCAGAGATAAAAATCGGAGGTAAAAGTACCCTTGCTGGTATCGACCCGACTGATTTGGTTAATGTCGATTCCCGTATAGACAACTCGTTGGAGCCAGTAGAATTGCTGGCGAACTCGAATCACATGCCCGGCCGCGAGTTCTCGATCGAGGTCAATGAGGTGAGGGTCAGGAACCGCTGCCAGTTGGATCGGCGCCGACACGCACTGACCTTCCGTACAACGGCCGATGCGCACGTTTTGGATGGCGGATCGGTTCTCGTCAAAATAGATCGGTCCAGTCAGCCCGGTGACTGCTTGAGAAGGGTCATTCTGTCGGGCGAGCCACTCGCGAATCTTGCGCCGATCATCATCGCGACTCTGCAGCGTTAGCTCGACTTCGCCCCTGCGCAATGCTTCCGCAATCAAGAGCGCTGTTTCGTAGTACTTGGCCGAAACCTCGTCCGCACGAATGCCGTACCGATTAAAGAGTCGTTCGCTGAACTCTAGCGAGCGTTCAGACGAACTGTCCAAAAGCAGCGGAGAAGCCAGGTAAGTATTATTAGTAAAGTAACCCGGTTCGCGCTGTTCCTCAGGTTCCTCTCGGAAGCGCCGCGGGAAATCGCTGCCTAGACTGCTGCCACCAAGAATGACTGGGTTAACTCCGGTTCGGCGCAAGCGCAGAACCACTTCCTTGGTGAGGTCCGTGCTAACCGCCAGAACCAGAACGCCTGACTCGCCGTTGGCAATACTGCTAGACAGCCGTTCGACGACAGCAGCGTGTTGCTCCGCCGAGCCGTGCGGGTCCCAGGACCATTCACCTTGTAACTCTCCGCCTTCCTCAGCAAATTCATCGGCGAAAGCGGCCTTGAGTGATCGCCCATAGGCTTCATCGCTGAAGATAATGCGCGCTCGCCGCTGACCGAGAACGCTTTTGGCGTACGCTGCGAGGATATGGCCCTGGGTGGGGCTTTCGATCGCGAGCCGAAAATAGTACGGATTGCCGGCAGTGATACCGGGCACGGTGGCAAACGCGGTAATCGCCGGAATCGATGCTTCTCGATAGATTTTGCCTCCCGCCAAAGAAGCTGGGCTGGTAAAGTGGCCGATGACAACCAATGCCTGGCTGGCAGCAACTTCGCGCGCTTTCTCCGAGGCAATCGGCGGCTGGTCGGCATCATCGTACGGGGTAACTTCGAGCGGATGACCGCGGACACCGCCTTGGCGGTTAACCTCGTCAAAGTAGAGGTTGACCGCATCAAGCGCTTCTTTACCGCGGTGTTCCGACGGACCACTCAACGGTAGGACGACCGCGATTCGAATCGGGTTTTGGGGAGCCAAGCGGTAAATGATGTAGGCCAGCAAACAGAGAACGATTGCTGCTGCGGCTATCCCAAATACAATTCTGCTGCGGCGCGGGCGCGATTTAACCCCATTTTCTATCTCTTGCCCAGCCGAAGAGGATGTCTTCGCTGTCATAACCTTCCTTGGTCTTATTAGGTTCGCCTTACAAGCTGAAGATGACTAATTGGCGACTTAGCGCAGGACAAGTCAATTCGTTTATGTCTTGGATTTGTCACATTGGCCAGGTCGGCCAGGTAGGATCAGTGGTGGCTGGTAGCTTCGTAAGGCAAGCACCACTTTCCGCATCGCTCGTAGCGACGCGGCTCTACCGGAGTAACTACTTGAGGCGAGTTTGGAGTTCACAAGCACGCTAGAAATACCGGTAGTAATAGTAGGCAAAGACACCCAAGGTGATCACCGGGTAGATAATTCCGCGTAGCGATATCAAATCGGTCGGCCACAGCCGGGTTCTTACGAGTGTGCAGGCGCTCGGTCAGCAATCCTACGATCACGCAAAAAAGGCAAAGTCCGAAGAAGGCGTAGAAGCCGTACTCGATCGCAGTGGTATATCCCACGTCTGTAAGTTGAGTGTTAATGGCAGTGAGCAAGACCGCGCTGGCTAGCATCGCGCTAATAGCGATCGTCAAGCGCTCCTGGGTCAGGCTAACTGGGAAATAGAGCGCGAATCCATCACTCTTCCGCTACCGACTCAGCAGTTACGGCGTTGTCAAACCGCAGCCAACCCACGCTGCGCTCGTTACCGGGGGGCAATTCCATAAGGTTTCCGTGTACGCGGGTAAATATTGCGCGTGTTTTCTCGAGAGCCACCGTCCAACCAGGCAGCGCGTCAAACGCCACCACGGATGCGTCGGCCCACGTCACGGTTAGTTTGGCGCTAGTTTGTCTATCTGCCTCACCGAGGTTCTTAATCGAGAAATCGACCGGGTTGTCGCCTCGCTGAATCGCTTGCAGTTTGTGGATCGGTTTTCGACCAGCCATGACCGCTCCAAGGGTCGGCCATCGCCAGTTCCGTTGATCTGTTGCTACCGGTATCCGATACCAGATCAGCTCTTTCAATTCGGCCGGCCGAGCAGAAAGCCAATCATTAACTAGTTTGGCCGCGGCATCGGAATCAGTAGAAAACTCGAGAGTACGTGTGCCTGGCGGCCACGCAACGTCCACACTATCCATGGCAACTCCTAACAGTTTTCCAGTGTTATCGTATCCAGCCAGACAACGATAAGTTGGCAGCGCAACAGAAAATGGAATTCCGAGGCCGGCAGCGGTTTTGGTCCACTGCCGGGCGAGATCGGTGTCTAACAAAAACGACTTTCCATTCTGGGTGGAGACTGGAACGGAGTGAACCTGAAGCACATAAGCGTCCGCGAGCCTAACCAGAGGCACGAAAGCCGGCTCATCGAGCCATGCCGGGAGCGTCGTGATAACAAAACGGGTTGGGTGAACGACAGTTCGTACGGCTTCCAGCCAAAGGCTATAGCCGCTCAATTTCTTTTGAGCGCAATCGAAATCGAGTTGGAGTTCAGAAATGTTTAGCGCGTGAGCGCTGGCGTCCGTGATTAAAGACTTCGCTGCATCGCCAATGTGTTTGGAGATGATATCATCCTTGGAGAACGGGCCGGGGTAAGGCGCAACTCGAAGTGCCAATGCAATCGGCTTGGCGGCGGTTTCGAGTGTTGGCCAATCAATGTTTGAGCGGATCGTTTCCGGCTTTGAACCGTTCCATACGATTTCGGCGCCAATAATCACAATACCATCCATGCGCTTGCCTGCCTCTTGCACGGCCGCAATGACCGCTGGGTTCCATCCTCGCTGCCAAAGGTATCCGCGCTGCGGTAATGGTCCGGAGACGGTATCGGTTGATCGGTGACATCCGAGGAGGACGAATAATACTGGAGCAATGCAAGCCAAGGATACTACAGGCGTGGGCCGCACTGGACGGTCACTCCGTGGTAATTCCGAGGTCCTTGTGCAATTTATCCTCGGCGGCTGCTTGAGCGTCTGACCACGGTCCCGTTTGATTCACGAACCAGTGTTTGGCTAGAACCAAACGTCCGATCTCGGTTTTTGCTGCCCGGCTTTTCAGTATCTGATAGTAATGATCCCCGAGTTTTTCATCGCGATCTTTTACCCATGAACCTGCGGTGTTCAGGACATCAGCCAGTTCCTCCGTATTGTCTCCCATCAGGGCCGCGGCCTTGATGGCCAAAGCTCCTGCGATTATGCGATAATGGAATCGAAGATCCGGACTGGCTTTTGTCTTGGCTAGGCGGGTCAGTTCTTCCTTTGCCGGCTTTAAAATGATAGGCACACTTGTCTTCTTCTCTTCGCCTGACGAGTCGTTATATTTAGTTACTTCGTAAACGCCGGTTAACTGTTGCTTCGCCAAGTCGGGAATTTCAAAATCACCACCGGTCGAAAACCCATCGGGTGCTCCTTCAGTGCCCATGATTTCCATGCCGTCATATCGAGCGAGCCAGGCTGCCTTGAACCAGGCTTTAGCGCGCTCGAGCTTCGATAGCTTGTCATTGGCGCCGGCTTGAAGCGCACTAACATACTCGGCCACGACCTTGTCGTACGGCGATTTGAGGTACGAAGCAGCCTCGGCATATCGGTCCTCACGAACCAAACGGCGTCCAAGCAGATACCGTAGCCGCACGATGGGGAAGTCACCACCGTTCTGCGGCGTACCACTCGGAACTGGCTGGTGATCCACGAACGTCTTCAGTTCGTCCGTGCTCATTACGCGTTCGGCGACAAACGCAGCGTCATCCCAAAGCCCGCCGAGGTCGCCCGAATCGGTTACCGCATTCTTGAAAAATGTCTCTAACGCGGGGGTGAACCGAGCCTGTTCAAGCAGTAGCGCGCCGAGGTCGCCACTCGCTGAGTTCGCAAATGGCCAGTGCTCACCTTCTAAATCGCTCCTGGTGTCAAAGCGAAAGTCCTGGTATTCGGCCGGGTCCTCAGTTAGTGCCCAGCCAGTATAGCCATCTGCGGTTGAGATAGTCTCTTGCGCACGCTGCATGGCAACAGCGGCTTCATCTAACTTACCGGCACGCCGAAGTAATTTGGCGCTCAACCACAGGGCAGCCGGAGTATCCTTGTCGGACAGTTGCAGCCAGCGTTCTGCGCCATTGTAGTCTCCATTGACATAGGCGACCCAACCCAGATAATCGGCATTCTCCACGTGCTCAATCCGGGCATCCGTGATGATCGATAGCCAGCGCCCACAACGATTTACTCTTTTTGCCAGGTCTCTCGGGTTCTCGTAAGTTTCTTCTTCGATGAGCGTCGGATCCGACTCCGTCGCCAGGATGTGCACTGTCACGAGCTGACGTAGCAAAGGATCCTTTGCTGCCGCTTTCAAAGCTACCAGCGTTTTTGCATCTTCTGCCTTCTGCCGTTCGTCGG
>JAFAIO010000344.1 GCA_019236675.1 Verrucomicrobiota bacterium | reverse complement strand
TCGCCCGGAGCTCGAAAATAGACCAGCCCGGGGCTTCATATCTGTTTAGCGCCGTTAAACGCGGATTCGCGCCCCCCTAGGCCGCAAAAATCACGCGAAAGTTGCAGCGATGCGCGTATTGCGGGCTAGATAGCGCTCACAAATACCTGCGGATTCGTGACTTGTGCCAGGAACTTGGAATCAGTGTGGCGCGGTGCATCATTGCAGCAGGCAGGAGCGGCAAGCTAAGACCGACGCTTGTTTGGTGCCTTTTGTGCCCGTTAGATAGCATGGTTCCGGTGTTTTGGCGGTGATTTGTTTGGTGGCAGCCAGAGGGTGTCAGGGAGGCTCGACCCCGTTTGAGAGATTTGTAAACCGATTCCGCCGCCGGGCCGAGCCTGCCCCACTCTCAAACAAGGTAACTAGCCATGCCCGGAAAAAAGAGCAAAGCCAATAGAAGCAAAAGTACTAATTTCCAAGCGCTGCCGGTCATCAATGCCGATGCGGCAGGAATCGATGTTGGTGCTAAAGAGCACCTCGTAGCCGTGCCATGCGATCGAGACCCCCAACCAATACGTACCTTCAAGCCTTTACACCAGAATTCCATGAGTTGGCCGCGATGGGCTAAATGCGCTCTTGGGGCGGATACGTTCTGGCTGTCCTAATCTAAAGCTCCACCTCATCGGCCACAGTTTCGGAGGCCGGCTTGTCACTGCTGCAGCCGCTGGCAAAGAAGCGATACGCCTGACCCGATTGCGCATACGATGACGTTTTTGCAGGCAGCATTCTAGCACTTCGGCTTTGCGCAACACTTTGACGGGATGCGTGACGGGTTCTTTCGCCGCGTTCTGGCAAAAGGAAAAATTGCGGGGCCCATCCTTGTCACCTTTACAACGAACGATCAAGCAGTCGGAAGACTATACCCGCTCGCCTCGATGTTTGCGCAGCAAGATGCGGCTGGAATTGGCGGGCCGACAAGCAGGTTCGGCGGAATCGGGTGTAATGGCGCGCAGTCCACTCCGGAGGCAAGCGAGGCGAAGTTGCTCGATTCACGCAGTCATTACACCTTCACGTCTCGGAAAGTCTATAACCTCAATGCAGACAAATTTATCAAGGACCACTCGGATGTGTGCGGCGGTCAGGTTGCCCATGCCATACTAGCCGCGGTGGCGGCCACGTGAAGACCTATGCCAACCAACTGCTGCAGACCTTCGAGATCGTCGCGGGCAGGTTGTGGCGATTTGTCGGTGCGGGTGTCTCCATGAGTGCGATTGAGCACAAAACATTAGCCTCCTGGTCTGGTTTACTGGAGAACGGGCTTGAGGCTTGGTGGCTGATCCCTCTTGACGATTGACCCATTCCTTATTGATGGCCAGCGACTCTTTCCCAAAGCATTGGGCGGCTCGAATCGCCGGCACAGGCCACAGCTAGTTGAATTTCTCCCTACAACGATAAGCAGGCGGCCCGTGCAATTGCTCGCTATCGACCGCGTTCAAACAGTCGGGTGAAGAATTGGTTCCGCTTTTTAAAATGCCATACGTCGTTTGACGTATCTTCTGGACGACCCATTCCGTGGTGAAGTAAATCCAGGCGCTTATCAGCGGTCTCGACGTACAAAATTGCGTCGGCGTGAATCATGATATTTCGCACTGAAAAAACAAATCCAATGATGGCTATGCACGGAGGTGCCAGTATCTCAGTTCTCGCTCTCCTGAGTTGGGGAGCGATCTTGATGGCGGACGATGGAATTAATGTCCAACATACAACACCAAAAGAGCCCTTGCCTACCGACGGTAGTTCTGCTCTCCCTAACGAGCAATCCAGCACGATTTCGGTCCCAATTCGTATTCCGTTGGCGGATCTTTCAAATCGCTTAAATAATAGCGTTCCACCGAGTGTTAGTGGACAAAAGGACTTTCCAGTACCTGGAATGGATCGGGGGTCAAATGTCGATTATGTGATACACCGGGGAGCGTTTGGCTTGGCTCCTAATCCTGGCGGTGAGATAGGCTTTTCTGTCATCGTGGACGATGCCCACGGTCACTTAAATTACAATTGGTCTCACCTTCACTTTCATATCGTCAACCACACTCCTTGGCACGCATCGTGTGTGATTTCAGGGCAAATTCGGCCAGAAATAAAGCCGGACTGGCAAGTTCAGCCAAACCTAAGAGCCAACATTGATGTGCGGAACGCAAATTTCATGATCAAAAACCTGCATGTTGGTAGATTTTTAAGTGAGCGACTCAATGAAAGAATTCCGCAATTGACGGACAGCGCGACCCCAGCGCTAAATCACTCTTTGGCGTTGCACGATCGTCTTACCGATTATTGGACTCAAGCGTTTCGGGTTTTTCAAGTCTCGACCGAGCCAAACACCTACGTCAAATTTGCCCCAAAATCGATTCGGCTGGTACAACCGCACTCCACCAGTGATGGTCTCTTGTTATCGGGAGCCACCATCGACTGTTCTTGTTCGCTCTTTGTTGGAGATCGTCCGCAGGACCCGACGCCCACCCCCCTGCCTGCCCCAACGATAGTCGCAGCGGTCGAACCGAAGTTTCAGATGCTTGTCCCGGTCTCAATTTCCTTACAAGAAATCGCCAGAGTGCTTGAAAATAAGCTTCGCGGCCAGAAGCTTGCCTTTCCTTCAGAGGCCGCGGCTACAATCCAAAGTATCGCCGTAGGTTCGACCGGCAACAAGCTTCTGATTCGAGCTTCTATCGAGGCAGTTGATTCCACTCTTCGATCACATTTGGAAGGTGAAGTGACGTTGGAAGGCATGCCAGTTATAAGCGCGGATGGTCTGACTCTTGAACTTGATCAGCTGGATTACACTGCAGAATCAAAGAACGAGCTAGTAAACCTTGCCGCCTGGCTATTAAAGCCGCTGGTGCTTACGCAGCTTAGATCCGTGTTAGTTGTAGACCTTGACAGTCAGATCGCCGCAGCAAACAAGGCGGCTAACACGGAATTGGTCGAAAAATTCAAATCCTCAAACTTTCGGCCCTCTGTCACACTCAACTCCCTTCGGGCATCGAATATCATAATCGCTGGAGACAAAGCGATTGTTGCCTTCGCCGCGAGTGGAAATTGCGAGTTGAATATCACCCTCTGAAGACGAGCGCCTTGTTTTCAAATTCAATGCAGCCATGAGCTTTAAGAAAGATAAAGAAACCCTAAAGGAACTTAAGAAACAGTACCATAAAGAATTGCAGGACCTTCGAAGACTGGCTCGCGAAGGTCAGCTAATGTTCTTCATAGGGGCTGGATTAAGTCAGGGACTAGGGCTTCCAGGGTGGGGAAGCTTTCTGATCAAGGCTGCGCAATCGTCCCAAGCCCGTCAAGATATAAAAGATATGATCGAAGCCCAAGATTTCATCGGGGCGGCGGGACGACTCGAACAAGATTTATCGGCATCCGGTCTGACACAAGAGATTGCAAAGACATTTGGCGACGAGGAAATCCAGGGCAAAGACGCCGGTGATCCTCTCGCATTGCTACCTCAATTTTTAGAAGGCCCTGTCGTTACTACTAACTTTGATCGTATTCTTGAGTCTGTGTTTTCTGCGGCAGGAAAACCTTTTAAGCGGATCTACGTCGGGGCGGCAATGAAAGGCGCTACAAGTGCGCTTTTGGAGAATGAACACGTGCTGATAAAGCTCCACGGAACCTGGAGTGGTCAAGTCAATAGAGTTCTTACCCCTAACGAGTACAAACTCCATTACGGCGGCACACAACTCGAAGAACTCGTAATTACCCGGTCGCTCCCGTTTCTAGTGCTCGAACTATTCATGATGCGCCGTGTCCTGTTTATAGGCTGTGGTCTTGCGTCCGATCTCATTATGGCTGTCGGCGATCTTATAAAAGAGAAAACAAAAGTCTCGAAGCATTTTTGTTTTTTTGCAATGCCTGACTCTACGCCTAAAGCAGAGGAAACTCAGGAACAGGCGGATAAACGAGCTCAGGATGAGCAAGCGGAAAATCAAGAACGTTTCGAACGATCTGGTATTAAACCGATCTGGTTCCCGGCTCATCGGTATGAATTCATTTCGGATCTCCTACGTGCAATTCAGCCCCCCCTTGGCCTATCGCAAAAGGCCCAGTCTTTCTTCAGTTGGTTTGGCACCCTTACCCTTCTAGTTAGTCTTACCTTTATCGTCCCATACCAAATTGTGATGACCCACAGTTTCGGCCCCCTACTCTTAATGATGGGCTGTGTGGTGCTGCCGCTCTGCAGCGGAGTTCTCCTAGCAATGGCATTTCGCTACGCCAGGAAAGCCTTCAATTCGACCATTTCGGAGCGATTAATTCCAGTCTTTACGTTAAACTTAACTGGGCGGTGGTCCGCTATGCGGTGGATTGGGTGGTTACTCTTTTTGTTTTTCCCGATCTACGTTGCAACACACTTCTGGCTAGAGAGCCGAAAGCTTGTATTGCACCAAGACACGGTGGAAGAGTATAAAGTTACAGGGGCTGATTTAGAGTTTCCGAGTTATTACTTCCAAGGGAATTGGAGACTGATCTTCAGCGTCGCTCCGCATTATTGGTGGAAAAACGATGAGGGCCACGGTTACTGGGCTTGCCCTATTATTCAGCCTTGGCTCAATACGATACTAGTCGGTTCGGTTTTTCTGGCTGGGCTGCTGTTTACATTCTGCTGCCTGACCGGCCTATTTCTGTCGCCTCTGCGGAAGCGATTGGTCGTTTCGCCTAAAACGACGCGAGATGAGATAGCTCAGGAATAATCAGGCGACTTTGTGCTTGTGTGACTGAAACCCCAAAAGGTCGCCTAATTTCCTAATTTCACGTCCCTCCTAAAGCGCCAAAGTCCGCTATGAAGCGTTTAGCTATTCCTTGGTTCCTTGCGCTTCCTGTCGCTCAAAACGGGCCAGTGAAGGTCGAAATTTAAGGGTTTCAAAACCGGCCACAGTTCGAAACTACTTGTTTACCCCAAGAACAGCGTCCTTCGCGCCTTGGCAACTCGCAATTTGGCGACGGTCTCGGCTGGAATTTTGATCTTCTGCATGGACTTGGGTTAAGGCGCGCCCGCCGCTCGAGAGGGGGATTCCCGATTGGTGGCGGTGAGAGTCACCCCGCTGACTGAAGCGATAGCCAAGCCGCCAGAGTCGAGCCTGGAGGTCGTGCTAACCGGGGGAAGGCGCATCGGGGTAAGGCCGGGCTTTCATCCAGCAACCCTGCAGGAATTGCTCATCGCTTTGGAGCACGGTTAGCCATGTTCGGCCTAGGACCAGCGATCAAAGGTCTGTCTTGCACTGGGAGCCACCGACATGCGCAAGGGTTTCGACTGATTGTACGGATTGGTGCGTGATCGCCTCTTGTGCGAACCCTTGAGCGGGCACGTGGTGTGTTTTTGCAACCGCTCCCGGAGCCGCAACTTTCACGCAGATCGAAGCGCCCTTGAGTCCAGTGACACACATTGCTCGCCGAGAACCCGGCCACGGCTAATCCAGTAACGGCATGAGCTGATCACCGGCGCAGGTAAGCCTCCTGCGTCCAGCACGCGACTAAAGCGACCTAGTTCAATTCGAGTGTGCATCTGGATCTGTTCCTTCCGCGACTAAAAAAACCGGGCCGGGTTGTTGGGAAATCGCGTCACGAACAAACATAGAACTCCTCATCTTCGCATTTTAGTATAATGGGCCACATAGCGGGAAGTTTCTTAGCCGACATACACAAAACGTCGCGAAAAGGCGGTCCTTTAAGCAACGCAAACTTTTCTTTGTCGGCTTCCGAAAATTGCAAAGTCAGTCCTCCATTTGCAAACTCAGGCGGAGCCGGTAACAATAGTTCGCGAATCTTAGGCTCGTACTTCACCGCCTCCAGAATTAAATTGTCTTTCGCTGCAGATACTTCTGCTCGTACAGCTTCTCGGATTTCTCGCACACGCAAATCGTGATGATGCGATAATGAACGTTTCTCGGCATCCTTCAGTTTCTGCAAGGTTCTTGCTGCCGCTCTTGCCGCGGATGCAGTTCCGGCAGCGTCCAGTTCTCGACTTAAAGCCCTATCGATAGACCTTAGAATGCCCAGCATCTCTTCCAACATTCCTTTCTCCTCTCTGCCAGATTTTTCAGGTTGTTCAGAAACTTTCATTTTTATTAGCTCTCCCCGTAACAACGGCCACCAAACATCAAAAACCTGTTTGAGCAAATCCTCTCTCAGTGGCTTCTCAGGTATGGCGTATTTGTTGACCATCTGTAAAACTTTAAACATGCCACCCTCGTCCAATGGCATCATTTGCAGGTGTTTCAACGGACCGGTTACATCGTTTGGATTCATTTCGATAAGCAGAGGGCATACGCGAGCTTCACCGGGTTTATCACCCTTCAATTGTTTCGCCAAGGCACCCGCTTCGAAATTGAGCCAAGGCTCACCCTGATTGTCTTTCGTAACGCATATGATGCCGACTGTGTGGTTATCGAGTTGGGCGAATAGCTCCGTAGCCCATCGCTGTCCTGCGTCAATGTCTTGATTGGACATCCAAGGGTTACAGCCCTGGATAACTTGCTCAAGCCAGATCCGTAGCGCATCAGCGACCATATAGCTTTTGGTATTCTTACCGGACCAGCTTATGAAGACTCCCATAATTATCTTTTATCGTTTCCCAGTGAGAAAGCCAAACCAATAGATTGGTTAGCCTTCATCGAGAAAGGAGGCGCAGCGCGCAAGCCCGACAAGGTGTTATTTGAGACGCGTGATGCCAATCACACGATGCGCTTCCCCTCCATTTGGTCGGTCATGGTAACCTAGTTTTAGCCTTTGCATGCCCTCGTACAGATGTTCAAACCGAAAAAAGCCCGCGACGAGTAGGTGGGGATGGTCGGACGTTTACCGTCCGCCAGCCTGATCCCGCTCGACTCAGGAGTCTTTATCCGAGCACACGGCTGACTGTGGCAAATCACGGCCGCAGTGAGCTTGGTAATAGTAACGCTGTTGAGGAGTGTGGTTGTCACTAAAGCATCCGTTTCAGCACGACGTCCGAATCATCCATAGTTCGCCCAGGCGCCCACTCAGCAGCGCAGCCCAGAAGTTGGAAGCCGAGACTCTTGTAAAACTTGACTGCAATGTCATCCGCCGCACCCGTATAAACCCAAAGTTCTTTAACCTGAATACCTTTCGAAAAGTCGACGAGCGCGTACATTGCGTTCCTTCCGAGGCCCTGTCGTCGAATTCCGGGGCGAATGGCAAACCAGCCGACCCAGCAAACAGTTTGGGGCATTCCTGGTTGCCGGTAGAGTCCCGACACTCCCACAACCTCGTCCCGAACCCGCAGTAAAAAGACCTTCCAATAGTCCAACGGCGTTGAGCGGCGACCGAATCCGCACCAGTGAAGCATAGAAAGAAGAAAACGATCGCCGAAATCGATTTCCCGCATGACAGGGATGAACATCCGTAAATCTTTGGTTTCAAGTAGTTCGACCTTTTGGTCTGCAGCAGACATGCGTCAATCTAGCGAAGGTCGAGACCTCTTTCTTCGAGGAGAGATAGGAATCGGTCCCGGTTGTCTAATTCCAGGCAGAAAAGGGGAACGTGATCCGGCATCGCCGCAGCATTTTGCACCCGAAAGAAATTGAAGCGTTCGAGTAAGGCTTCGCCAGCCGAAGAGTAAGCGAGCGCAAGCAACTCGCATGGGAAGGTTATATTCGGAGATTTCAGCCAGGAGGCGATGCCCTGCGACAATAGCACTCGGATTGCCCGCGATCCGCTCAGCTGAGGTCTCAGAACGAGTCCTGACACGTACCAAAATCGAGGCGGCTGTTCGAGATACCTGCGCATCGTTCGGCCAATCAATTGCGATTCTTTTAGTTGGGCCGACTTCAACAGGCGCGCGTTACGGTCGGATAGTGGCCAGATACCGATTGCTCCCATAACTCGGTTCCGGAAAAACAAAGCTCGCAAGCCGAGCGGAAACGAAGACCACCATTCATGAAACCTCTCGTAGGTTATCGAGGCTTCTTCGTAAGCGGCTTTATCAATCGCCCATAAATCTTCGAGTTCAGCCGGCGAGCGAACGGGTCCGACCCGCAACTGCTGATGGTCATCATCCGCACAGAAATGTCGGAGTGCCTCACGGATTGCAGCTAGGCAAGGATTGTCGAGCAGCGTATCGTCACGAATTTGGCGCTTCGAAAGGCTGAAGTCTGTGAACTTTGCGTCGAGCGCACTACGGCCGCTGGTGTGCTCTTCGGCAGAAGTAATCTCGAACCGGTGGTCAGATAGATCCCAGTTGGAGCTCGCGGCTATCCGGCCGGCACGCCGAAGCCAACCCCCAGGAGATTCAGCACAATTCGGCGATGGACGGGCGACCGGGTTTCTGGTTCCAGTTGATGCAACCGAGGAAGAGAAATTCGACCCTCAGAGCCAGGACGAACAGGAAGCCGCAGGCGAGGAACCCGACTCACCCGATGATAGTGGCCCGCCGGATCCTACCAGCGGCAAAACCTTTCTGCCGTCCTCAATGGGTATCAGCGTTCTGGTTGCGCAAGATATCGGGGTTTTAAACGTTGTTGTTCAATGGGGCGATTACCTCTTTGAGGGAGGCGACGAAGGGAAGGGCGAGCCCGGCAACCATGGAGCCGAGGTAGCGGACAAAGCTACTCAGGGCGAGGAAAGACCGAAGAGTGTCGAGCTAGGGCAGGAAGCGCCAAAAGAGATAAAGAGCGAGGGACAGCCTAGAACGCCCAAAGGGAATGGATTAAGTCCGTTGAAGGGATACCGGCGTATTCCACGGGAAGAAAGTGTCGCCATTGATGTCGCTGCCCTCAGCAAAACAATATCGGCATTCCCGGTACCCGACAGCCGTGGTCTCGAGTTAGTCGCGACACTGCGGGAGGTATCCGTTCAGGCGGGTTTGGCAGCCGGCACCAGATCGCTCTCGCTCTTTATTGTGAATCGCCGGTTGCCAGATCAGAAGAAGAGACGTTATCCGTCCTGGGCTTTCCAGGTCCGAATGATCATTAAGAGCGAGCGAGCGTTTGTCGCGCGACCGGATCTGCGCGGCGTAATGGAGGGCCGAGGCGATGCGCTCGATGAATGGGATACAAAGCTCGCGAATCTCCACTACCGCGACGTACATGAGTTCTCTGTCGGTCACGGGGTCTCAGTCCATGCGATTGAATCTGCGTCGGGTATTTGTTATGAAGTCCGCACCTCCTGGGTTCCGAAAGCCGAGGTAAATCGCGTCGCGCCCAATGAGAGTATCGCGGTGACCTTGGGGATGGATGAACTCGCTCACATCGCCAGCGTTACGGAGGCGCAGGACAGGCTCATGCCGCTCGTAGATCAGTACCAAGCCTGGATTGAGGCACAGGACCAGAAGCGCTCGTCTCTTTCCGCGCAAAATCAGCAGACCCTGGACGATCTACTCGCCAACGCGAAGCTAGCAGCCAACCGGATCAAGGCCGGTATAGAGCTATTAGACGACCCGCTTGTGCTGCAGGCGTTCCAGATATTGAAACAGAGCGATGGCTGGCGCTTCCAGGCAGCGCCAGCTTGTGCAGAACCAGAACGACCCCAGTATGGTCAAGGCACCCAAGTGGCGGCCGTTCCAGCTCGCTTTTATCCTGCTGACCATGCGCGGGATCGCGTGTCCCGAACATGATGATCGCGAGATGGTTGATCTGCTGTTCTTTCCGACCGGGGGTGGCAAGACGGAGGCCTACCTCGGTCTGGCGGCTTTCACTATGGTGCTTCGGCGGCTGCGTAATGCAGGAATTCACTCAGCCGGCGTTACGGTATTAATGCGCTACACACTTCGGTTATTGACCTTGGACCAACTGGGGCGCGCCGCGGCGCTGGTATGTGCGTTGGAGAAGGAGCGCGCATCAAACCCGAAGCTGGGCGAGTGGCCCTTCGAAATCGGACTCTGGGTTGGATCCGCCGCTACCCCGAATATCATGGGGTTCAAGGGTTACAAGGGTGCGGGTGCCCAGGTGACCGCCCGCAAGAAGACCATTGACTTTAAATCCGACGACAAAAAGCCGGCTCCAATCCCAATAGTCGAATGCCCCTGGTGCGGCACCAAATTCACCCGCGATTCGTTTTTCCTGATGGCAGACGGCAAGGGTAACCCCGATTTCCCAAAAGATCTGGTCGTCAAATGCGTAAATCCAGACTGCGAGTATTCCGGAGATAAACAGTTGCCGGTCCTCGGAGTGGATGAGCCGATCTATCGACGCTTGCCAGCGTTCCTCATAGTTCGCTTCGCTTCCATGGGTCGCGAGAACGGGAGCACTCTTCGGGCACGTCGCGCGCTACGATCAGGACGGATTTTACGGACCAGCCGATTCAAAGGCCGGTAAAGCGCTTGGAGGCGAGCTCCCACCGCCCGAACTGATCATACAGGATGAGCTGCACCTGATCTCAGGCCCGCTCGGGACCATTGCCGGGCTCTATGAGACTGTTGTAGACGAGCTGGCAAGCCGGGAAGTGGAGGGAAAGAGAATCAGGCCCAAAATCGTGGCAAGCACCGCCACGGTTCGCCGCGCCCAGAGCCAGATTCGAGCGCTTTTTGAACGCCCGGCCACCGCAATCTTTCCGCCTCCCGGACCGGACGCTCAAGATAGTTTGCTATAACGCAAGCTCTGCCAGAAACGCCGGCACGGCTTCATATCGGTGTGGCTGCTCCTGAACCGACCCATGTCAGGTTCGATGCCAAATTTCGCGGCCAAAATCGATGTCAAAGTCGGTTCAAAAATCGGCGAAAGTTTGGTCTTTTTTGGTCAGCGGAGTTTTCTCCTGTGCTCGGGGGGGGACTTGAACCCCCACGCCTTACGGCATACGCCCCTCAAACG
>JAFAIO010000325.1 GCA_019236675.1 Verrucomicrobiota bacterium | reverse complement strand
CGAGCTCGGGTTCTGCCGGCTGGGGAGGCGGCTGGCATGGTGGTGGCGGATGGGGGTGGCATGGTGGATGGCACGGCGGTTGGCATGGCGGCTGGCACGGAGGCTGGTGGCACGGCGGTTGGTGGCACGGCGGCCATTGGTATCGTTGGGGCTGGTGGCCCGGTTATGGTTGGGGTTGGTGGGGCTGGGGTGGATGGTATCCCTACTGGGCTTGGGGTGAATACCCCTACGGTTATTACGGAGGTGACTACGGCTACGGCGGTGGCTACGGCCAACCACCCGGCGCCCAAGACGAAACCTCGGCGATTCAATCAAGGCTTGCGAACCTCGGTTTCTATCATGGCCCTATCGACGGCAAAGTCGGTCCAGAAACCGAAAGTGCCCTCAAAGCTTTCCAGGCCCATCGCGGTTTGAGAGCGTCCGGCCAGATTGATGACGAGACGTTGAATGCTCTCGGTCTAGGACAGGGACAATAGGCGCCGCAGCCTCATCAGCCATTCAAATAATATCGCGAAGAAATAACGAAATAGCCCAGGGCCGAAACACTTTCGACCCTGGGCTATTGTCTGTGACCCGACCGGGCGGATAATAAATCAGTGTCGCCGTGGTAGGTCCGGATCCCCGCTTAACGCTAAAAAAAACAGGAAAAGCGAGGCCCCAGATAGAAGAATCAATGTGCTCATTTATTACGAGTCGCCGAATCTTTGCGACCCCCTCCTTTCATAGCTATTTCGCCAACCCAATCTCATTCGTTACTCGATGATTAGGGAGACAACGTTTTGAGTGGCCGGCAGAGTGAACGTGAATCGGCGGTGCTCCACCGGAATATTTCCAGGGGCACTTTCAAGCCGATCCGATAATCTTGCCGCCTCTAATAAAGTCACGACTTTGTCCAAACGAGCTCGGTCGTGATTGGTTCGGTCTGCGATTTTGTAGTGGCTGCAGTCCATATTTTCCTGGCTTTCTATATTGACTAGTTAGTCTAGTAATCTGGCAAAAAAAAGAGATTAAGCAGGGACAGTCTCCTCGAGCCGGGCTCCCAGAATCCGGGCAACACCTGATTTCAGTCGCTTAAGCGTTTCCGGACTATTTTGGATCTTGGCCTGGGTCAAAACCCCGGTAATAAAGCAATAAGCCTCCTTCGCGAGCTGGGCCGGGTCCTCCGTCCGTATTGACCCCTCTTCGACCGCGTCCCGGATCGCCCCGGTCAGATAGCGAACCACTCGCTCCGCGACTTCTTCCATTTTTTTGCGGATAGCTTCATCCTGAGTGCTGAGTTCGCACCCGACCGAGACGAAAGGGCAACCCAACACCCTGCCGAAACTCTGGTACTTCTCGATCTGGTCGCTCACGACTCGGTCACAATAGTTGCCAAGTCTCACGAGAGGAGGCTCTTGCGACGAGAAGATCCGGTCCATAATCGGTCGCTTATTCTTTGAGAACTCGTCATAAGCTGCGACCGCCAAGTCCGACTTCGTCTTGAAGGCATAATAGAAGCTGCCCTTATTCACGCCGGCCCGCTCGCAAATATCATCGACACTGATCGAGCCGTAACTGTTCTCCCAGATCAGCTCGATAGCAGTGCTCAACAGCTTCTGTTTGGTGTCGCCTTCTCTTCTCACGCCGCCAACTTAGTTGACCGGTTAGTATAGTGCAAGGGGATTTTTTAGAACGCACCGCTATACCCATCGGTAGTTGGCTGCCCAGACCGTCACCAGGGCCCCTGATTTCGTGCTCGTCGTCGTCCTTATGGTCCTAGAGGGTGATTTGGGACCGAAAATGTGAACAGGTGTCGGATGTTCTTGTTGTCCTGAAGGGATGGAATGAGGGTAGCCAGGCAATTTATTGCCTGGAATGCGGTTAAAGAACGACCCCTATAAGGGCACGGTCTGAGTTGGTCTGCTCGCGTGTTCACCGCTCCGAAAAACGCCCTCCAACCCCTCGAGGACGACGACGAGGACGAGGACGAAACCGAGGGCCATATGGTACTCCGATCGGGTCAAAGCGGCTGGGTTCTGCGACGTTGATTTTATCCCCAATTGCTCATTCGTGTAACGTCGCTACAGTTTACAGTCTCATGAAATACCGCAGACTCGGTAAGACTGGTTTTGATGTTTCAGAGGTCAGCCTTGGGACTTGGCAGATCGGCGCTTCCTGGGGGTCGGTCTCCGAGAAAGACTCGATTCAGTTGCTCCATGCCGCCATCGACAACGGCATCAACTTCTTTGATACCGCGGACGTGTACGGAGATGGTCGTAGCGAACGTCTGATTGCCCAAGTCTTGCGCGATCGCAGCGAGAAGGTTTATGTGGCGACGAAAGCCGGTCGGCGCCTTCAACCTCACGTGCCCGAGGGATACAATGAAACCAATCTGACGGCTTTCATTGAGAGGAGCCTCGTTAATTTACAGCGCGAGACGCTCGATATTGTTCAGCTTCATTGCCCGCCGCCGGACGTCTATTATCGGCCAGAAGTTTTCGAGGCTCTCGATAAATTAAAGCGAGAAGGAAAGATCCTGCATTATGGGGTCAGCGTCGAAAAGATCGAAGAAGCTATCAAAGCGACAGAGTTTCCTGGAGTCGCAACCGTGCAGATCATCTTTAACATCTTCAGGCAACGACCAAAGGAACTGTTTTTTCCGCTCGCCCAAAAGAGAGACGTCGGCATTCTGGTCCGGTTGCCTTTAGCCAGCGGCCTTCTTGGTGGTAAGATCACGAAGCAGACTCAATTCGCGGCGGATGACCATCGTAGTTACAATCGCCACGGTGAACAGTTTGATCGAGGGGAAACGTTTTCAGGTGTTGACCTTGAGGTCGCCTTGGACGCGGTAGACAAGGTCCGTGAGCTGGTTCCGTCAAATGAGAGCATGCCGACTTTCGCTTTGCGATGGATTCTCGATCACCAGGAGGTGAGCTGTGTCATCCCAGGCGCCCGGAATAGTGCGCAGGTTTTGGAGAACATAAAAGCGGTTGAAGCGGCGCCCCTGGATGCGCGCCAGAACGTTACCCTGGCGAATATCTATCAGAACCGGATCCGGCCGTTGGTTCACCAGCGCTGGTAATCGGTAATCCTTGAGATGCTGAGGGTACCGGCCCCAAGAGAAGGAATAGCCGCAAAAGAACGCAAAGAAAACATGAGAGGCGGTGCAACGCTGGAGGATGCGAGGACGGTCTGCCTTGGCCTGCAGTGACCTGTTCCGAGGGATCTCAGCGAACCCTACAACGCGCTCTCCAATTTCACTCTCCTATTGATCCGCTGCTCTCTTTTTTTTGCGATCTTTGCGTTCTTTTGCGGCTATTCCTTCTCTTCGGGCCAGGTACCGTCTTTCAGTTCCGGTGGGATGCGGTTCTCTCTCCTTGCTCGCAATCGCCTAACCTTTTTTCCAAAAACACCTTCTCTGACTTGAGATCGGTGAGTTTGATCGCCTGGCGAAAATTGTCTGCGGCGCTGTCAAACTGATCTTGGCGAAATTGAAATTCACCGAGCACCGCATAAAGCAGATAATAGGAATCCAGTTGTCCGCTCTTTCTGATGGCTTCGGTTGCTTCCAGGCCGGCTTCAGGTCCGTTCACGTTTGCGATGGCAACGGCCCGGTTGAGTGCGATGATAGGCGAGTCGTTAATGGTCACCCAGTGATCGTATAAGGCTAAGATCTTCCGCCAGTCAGTGGACTTATAATCGGCGGCGGTGTCGTGACAGGCTGCGATTCCCGCTTGGATATGATACTCAGTGAGCTCGTCGCCGGCAGCAGCTAGTCCCAATTGAATGATGCCCTGCTCGATCATCTTCCGATTCCAAAGCGAACGATCCTGTTCCTTAAGACGAAGAATGTTCCCTTCCGAATCTACCCGGGCCGGGAGCCGAGCTCCGTCTAGCAGCATCAACGCAATGAGCGCATGAATTCGGGGCTGATTGGTCAAAGGATGCTCGGCGAGCAATGTTGCCAGGCGGACCGCTTCAGAGCAAAGGTCCTCTCTAATCAGGTTTTCACCGGTGGACGCCTTATACCCTTCATTGAACAGCAGATAGAGCGTCTGCAGGACGCCGTCCAAACGAGTCGATAGGTCATCACCGGATGGAATCTCAAACGGGATATGCAAATCGCGGATTCGCTGTCTGGCTCGAGTCAATCTTTTGGCGATTGCGGCTTCGGTTGTGAGAAAAGCGATTGCGATCTCTGTGGTGCTGAATCCGCAAAGGGTCTTAAGCGCTAAAGCCGTCTGCGCTTCGGGCGGAAGCTGAGGGTGACAACAGGCGAACATCAACCGGAGACGCCCGTCTCTTATTTCTGTGTCGAAAATCGGTGATTCGTCTGCTGCGGGATCCGAAGACCATTGATCGATGAAAGTAACGATCTCCGTTTGCTTATCCCGGAAGCTCTTTTCCCGGCGAATCAAGTCGAGCGCCAGATTCTTTGCCGTTTGAGTAAGCCAGGCCGCCGGATTCTTTGGGACGCCGTAGTACGGCCACGTCTGTAACGCGCGCACCATCGACTCCTGAACCACGTCTTCCGCGAGCTGTAACCGCTCGATCCCGAAGATGCCGGTTAAAACCGAAACCAATTTTCCGGACTCGTGACGAAAGAAATGTTCCGCCAACCGGGAAATCTCTCCGGTTGGAGTTCGCGGTTCACTGCTCACTGTTCGCGGTTCACTGCTCATTATGGTTGTCCTTCGCCTTTTGCGGCCATTTGGAGTCTACGCGTCGTCGCTGGGTTCAGATGGCGGAACACGCAAGAACCGCGAATGGTGAACCTCGAACTTCTCAATCCGGCCCGCGACCGAGCTCTTCGCTGATCGGCCTTATTTCGACGCTCATGCCAAAGTCCAAACCGGGACACTCTTTAGCGATTTCTGTCGCTGCGTCCAAGTCGGCCACGCGCAGCAGGATATACCCAGCAACCGCTTCTTTGGATTCGGAAAACGGTCCGTCGACTACTGCGCTCCCATTCTTTCCGGAAACAATTTTGCCGTCGTTGGTCAGAGGCTGGCCGAGTCTTGCCTTGCCTTCGTTGGTCAATCGATCAAACCATGTGGTCCATCGGCTCATAGTTTGCTGGATTTCCTCTGCGGAAAGGCCTTTATCCCAATCGGTTCCTCGGAACAGCAACATAAACGGGAAGCCAGCGGTCTCGGCGCTCATGGCAGTTTCAGAGATGAAACTAGTTGGATGAGCCGACCGCATGCTCCAGGTAAATCCGTTCCATGGCTGCGCAACGGTCTACTAGCGGCCGCACCTCCACGGTAACGCCGTGCTTGAGGGCTGGACATTCTTTGGCGATCTCCAAGGCTTCCTCTTCACTCACCTGCAGCAGGAAGTACCCGCCTATCGCTTCCTTTGATTCCGCGAATGGCCCGTCTACCGCTGCGCCCTTTTTCCAGGTGATAATCTTACCTTCATTGGCTAACGGGTGAGCGGCTTTCACTTTGCCTTCTCGCGTCAACCGGTCGAGCCAATTCATCCACTGAGTCATGACGTTCTGGAGCTCCTCTGGCGATAGGTCGCGGTCCCAGAGCGTCCCTTTGAACAAAAGCATGTATTCAGAGCTGGTTGGGGGTGTGCTCATATTTGAATGGGATCAGTTTGTCGCAGGTCTTGCTTGGGTTCCAGCCTAACCTCAGACTCCTGGTGTTTTCTGGCCTCGTGTCGGACCACAACGGCAAAAAGCTGGGCCCAGAACTCGCGCTGTTCATCTGGCGAAAGGTCTCTGTTCATAAGTGCCTCTTCGCTGCGTTGCGGTTAGTCATGGAGAGGACCGATTTGATCCCCACATAGGAAAGGGAGACAACGCACAAGACGATTAGTGCCAGTCGCAGTTGGGCGAAGCCTGAGAGTGAAAACCCCACGCTGGTCCCGATCACCGCGTAGCCGGCTACGCAAGCCGGGCACTTTGGTATCAGAGCCAGGATTACAGTAGGAAGGATCCACCCGACAAAGTGAAGAAAACGACGCACCAAGTCTTGTGGTCTTCTAACCTCCGCGGAGCCGTTGCCAGTCAGCGGGTTGCCGCGGACGGGAAATCTCACTGCCGCTAGAGTTCGACGGCTGGCTGGTCCCGACGCTAGCCCGGGCCGAGCTCCACAATCACAAGCGTTCATTGTAGTTGGTTCCCACTCGTTCGCTTGTTAATCCTGGTATTGATCGTGGTGGCGGACCCAGGCCATGGTATAAGGCAAACCCGTTTCGTTTCGTCCTTTTGGTACTAGGTCGAGGTAATTGTACGCGCCGACCAGGAACTCGGGGCCACGGGCGTAGGAGGAATAGGTGTGGAAAATTGCCCCGGCACTGTCCTTGGTAAAAACACTGATACCCGGTGCTTCTTCGCTGGGGAAGTCGCTGGTTCCGTAATTGTAAAGCTTGCCTTTGGCCGTTTCAGCGGTGAACGAGACGCCGTAGTCGTAGTTAAAATCGCTCGCGAAGGATGAGACCCAAGTGAAATGCCATCCCATCCGTTTCTTGAACGCCTCGATTTTCACCACGGGCGCTCTTGAGACCACTACTAAGGCAACATCGCGGTGCTCTAGATGGATAACATTCGGGTCGATGTTATCGGCAACTAACGAGCAGGTTGGGCATCCTTGCTCCCAGTCCGGACCGAACATGAAGTGGTAAACCAATAACTGGGTTTTGTTTCCAAACAGGTTGGCCAGACTCTCTTTGCCCTTGGGCCCATCAAAAAAATATTCCTTTTCGACCTTTACCCAAGGCAGTTCCCGCTTTTCTGCGCTAAGCCGGTCTCCTAAGCGGGTGTACTCTTTCTCCTTCGATAACAGAGTCTTGCGTAGTTCAAGCCATTCAGCCCGCGACACAACCCGAGGTGAAACTGCATCAATTGTGCTCATAGTTGGTTAGCTTTTCTTTGTGTGATTCAAAGAAACGACGAACGAGAAACGCCATTTTGGACAGGTCGGTCGGTTTTTTTTGTAATTGCCGACCGGGTTGGACGCGCCAGGCGCGAACTGCCGTTGTCCCGCAGGGACTAATGATGGTAGCCAGGCAGTTTACTGCCTGCAAATGGAAAAAGAACGGTTCCGTCCCGTAGAGACGGTATGGTCGGCACCGATTTTTTTCGGGCATGTCACGAATCACGCCTGCAATCGACAGGTCAGGCTCTCTACGGGACGGGTCGCCCTTTTTAGGTATCCCAGGCAATAAATTACCTGGCTACCTTTCATTTGGTCCCTTCGGGACGGATCCTCTCGGTGTTGCCTCTCGGTCCCCAACTATCCCGCAATCTGTTTCCGGAATTCTGCGGGAGGCATGCCGGTGCTCTTGGCGAACAACCGGCTGAAAGAAGCCAAATCCTGGTAGCCAACGCGATAACAGATCTCAGATACGGTTAGCCGGGTCACTTCCAGCAGGGTTCTCGCCATCTCCAGACGTTTCTCTTGAATCCATCTGCCGGGCGTAGTCTGTAACTCCTGGCTGAACTTCCGAGACAAAGTTCGAGAGGACATCCCCAAACGAAGCGCCAGAAATTGGAGATCTAATTCGCGGATATTCTCTCGGGAGAGTTTGTTAAGCTGCTTTTCAAAAGGATCAAGCGCTGCGGGAAATGAGTCTTCGTATGGGCTCTGAAATTGCCGCGAAGGAGGGAGCACCATAATCTTGCGTACTTGCCGCTCCTGTTTGGAAAGACCTAAATCGAGCAGGAGAGTGGTGATCAGTTCGAGACCGGAGAACCCGGCCCCGGTTGTATAAATGCGCCCTTGCCGAATTATCAGGCGAGACGGCTCCCAACGCACCGCGGGGAAAAGGCGGCTAGCCTCTTTCTTTAGCCACCAGGATATAGTGGAGCGTTTTCCATCCAAAATGCCTGAACCGGCCAGAAAGTAGGATGCGCCACAAGTTGCCGCAATGATCGATCCTTGCCGCTCTGCTTCATGAATTAGCGGCAGAACATGTTTCGTCTCTCGATCCATCAATTGTAGCGTTTGTGTTGCCTCCGATTCTGCGCCGGCCAACAAAATGAGAACATCGATCTTTTTGGATGGCTCGATGTTTGCCTTGAACTGGATGCCCGACTTGGAGACGGCACGCGACTTTTTGGCTAAAAACTCGAAAGAAAAAATTTCAGTACCGCTAACGCTGTTCACCGCCTGCAGGGTCTCGATGATAGTGGCTGCAATCGCTGCATAAAAGCCGGACGAAAGATAAACTACAACATGCATGTGGCACTTTTAGCATAGTTTTAGTCAAATATGCCAATTTCAAAACTGCCTTATTCATTGCCAGTGTCTGTTCATCGAGACGCAACAAGCTTATGAACATCGGAATTATTGGTGCCACTGGAAACATCGGTCGACACATACTTGCCGAAGCCATCAGGCGCGGCCATCACGTCACTGCATTCACGCGGGACAAAACCCACCTCGCGAAACCCGACAGCTCAGATCGAGTGGTTTGGAAGGAGGTCAACATATTAGACGCTGCTAGTTTGGAACCGGCCATTACTGGGTTGGACGTGCTCGTCAGCGCGTATCAGCCAGGGAATGCTTCGCGCGACTTTAATGATACCGTGCAACGGTCGATCGGTGATCCTACTACTTTTGTAACCGCAGCAAAGGCGCTGTTGAAAGCCCTGGAGCGGTATCCCGCCATGCGGTTAATCGTGCTGGGTGGCGCGGGTAGTTTAGAGGTGAAGCCGGGACTCCAAAGGGTGGATTGGGATGATGACTTCCGCGCGAGCCTCAAGGAGCTGGGTCTTCCTGAGGGTTATGCGCTCGCCGTGCGTGGCCATCGGGATGCCCTTAATACTTATCGGCTTTCGGATCGTCTCTGGACTTATCTGAGTCCTGCAGAGCAAATCTATCCGGGAGAACGTACCGGTCGTTTCCGGATCGGTGGCAATCAGCCGGTCGTGGATGCCGATGGTCAGAGCCGGATCTCATATGAAGATTGTGCGGTCGCCATTATCGATGAGGCGGAATTACCGCAGCATGTTCAACGGCGATTCACGATCGGTTACTAAGGGGGAGCCACCATGCGAGCAGTCGTTTTCGACAAAATCGGTTCTCCGGCGGATGTTCTCGAGCTACGGGAAATGCCGGTCCCCGAAATCGGTGACCACGAAGTTCTTATCAGAATGGTCGCTGCCTCGGTAAATCCCGGAGATTTTCTATTCATCGAGAATCTATATCCGGAACCAAAGAAGCCAGTCTTTCCTGACCAGATAGCAGGGAATCATGGCGCAGGGGTAGTCGTAAAAGTGGGACCAAAAGTTGCCATTGAAACTGGAACACTCGTCGCGTTCAGCTACTACAACGCCTGGGCTGAATACGCTGCAGTGCCGGCGCAGTGGTTGATCCCGCTGCCGGCATGGACCCCAATTGAAGTCGCGGCCCAGTTTGTGAATCCAATTACCGCTTGGGATTTGCTCAACGAATCTGCGGTGCAATCCGGAGGATGGCTGGGTTTGACCGCAGGAAATTCCGCCGTCTCCACCATGGTCTTGAATTTTGCGAACCTTAGGAAGATCAAGGTAATTGCCATCGTCCGCGCTCAATTGGAACAGTTAGATCTAAAAGCGTGGGGCGCAGCGGAGGTAATCGAGCTAAAAACCCTGGGAAGGGGGCTAAGCGAAAAAATCGCGGCGATTACGGGCCAGAATGGAGTCAATGCCGTGATCGATTGTGTGGGCGGTGCTATCGCCGGCGACCTGATCCGGTCCCTCGCGATTGGAGGCCAGTTCATTATCTACGGCGGTTTCAGCCCCGGGACATTCTCATTGCATAACTTCGATGTTTTGATGCGAGGGGCGGCTATAAAATCGTACGTTTACCGCTATTTTTTCCACCCGCCGGCGGCCGATGATCGAAAGCTTCTGCACGAAATAGCCGATGTTTGCGCGCAACCGGAATTTAAGGTTCGCATCGGCGGCGTCCACGCCTTAGATGATTTCAAGGTTGCCATACATGAAGCGTTAAGTCGTCCCCACTTTGGCAAACGCTTACTGAAAATGTCAGACCTATAGTGCAGTGACCGGACGTACGCTGTGACTACTTCTGATAGACTCGGACCCAATCAAAGTCGGCATATACCGGCAAGTGACTGTCGTCGACCCCGATAGGCTTCACGCTGTCCGGCCAATAAGGTAAGGCCAAGCTGGTCAGCCGGACACTGTGGGGTCCCTGGGGGAATTGCTTAGCATCGACCTCGTGGGTCAATTTGCCGTCAAAAAAGAATCGAACCACTTCTGGTGTAAATTCGCAGGACCAAATATGAAACCCGGCCGAAAAATCGGCGGTGTTATTGCGGAAATATTGGCGCCCTAAATTTCTGGCGCCCTGTGGCGGGGTTCGACTCCAATCAATAACGCCCGCTGAATAATAATGGTTATTCGCCGAATCTTGTTCGCAGATGTCGATCTCTTGACGGTGCGCCCATGGTTTACTGGTGGAAGGATCGATGGTTCCGCGATTCACCGTCCAAAATGAAGTGTGCCAGCCGGCCGTCTTCGGACAACGGAAGCGAGCTGCAAAATAGGCGTACAAAAATTCTCTTTTGCTAATAACGCCTCCGGCCGAATAATGCAGGTTTCCTACGTCTTCTTTCTTGAGGGCAATGCGAAGAAGGCCATTTGCCGCCGACACATTTTCCGATTTTTGAAAGCTCAACTGTGCCGCTGGTCCGATAGATCCATTGGCTGCTATCCAAGCTGGAGCCATTGAATTCATCCGACCAAATCAGATGGTACCCCGGAAGTGGCTTGAAGCCGTCATCCATTTTACTGCCGAAAATAGCCGGCGCGCCTATCAAGCCGGTGACCCACACGATGACTGTAACCAAATGTCCTGGGTTCATCTCAGGTAAAATATTTGGGTTCGCTTTGGTTCGTCCAGGATTTTGACCTTGCTGTTAAGCGCAGTTACGCTGACTAACCCCTTAGGCCTATGATTGTCCTCGCCGTCCTTTTCGGAAGTTTGATCGTCTTCCGGCTCCTCGGTTTTTTTGGGGTTCCTTTGTTTCCGACCTGGCATGAATCGATGGTTTATGCCTTAGCCGTCATGTTTTGTTTTACCGCAGTCTCTCATTTTGGTCCGATGCGAAGGGACCTGCAGAGGATGGTTCCGCCCTGGGTACCCAACCCCAGAGCCGCAGTGTTTTTAACCGGCATGCTCGAAATTCTGGGAGCAATCGGGCTGATCGTCCCGTCGACGCGCACACTGGCGGGGGTGTGCTTAATCGCGTTTCTCATCGCCGTTTTCCCAGCGAATGTCTACGCGGCCAAAACCGGGGCTACGCTGCGTGATAGACCGGTAACTCCGTTAGGAGTGCGCGGACCGATGCAACTGCTATTTATCGTTCTGATTTTCTGGGCGATCTCGGAATGATGCAGGAGCTAGGAGCTAGAACCTAGGAGCTAGAACCTAGGAGCCAGGAGGCCAGTTTCTCGCGACGGTGTCCCGATTGCCGAAATGTGATCTCGTCTTAAAATAAATGCAGATCATGTGCCGTAATATTAGACCGCTCTTTAACTTCGAACCGCCCGTCACGGAGGATGAGGTTCGAGCGGCTTCGCTCCAGTTTGTCAGAAAAATCAGCGGTTTCTCGAAGCCGTCAAAACTGAACGAGGACGCATTTTTGGCTGCCGTTGAGGAAATCGCCCAAGTCTCTACCCGCTTGTTGCGTTCGCTCGAGACGAATGCACCCCCGAGAAATCGGGAGCAAGAAGCCGCGAAAGCGAAAACTCGCGCCGCAGAACGATACGGCTCGCAAAAACGGCCTTCCGAGGGTGCTCAAACCCACGCCCACTGAGTCTACTGAGTTATCCACCAGGTCCACTCTAGCTTCTAATCGAAAAATTTCGCGCTTCCCTACCGCGCAGTAGCAATCCTGAATTGCTGTTCGCGCGGCGAATCGCTAGCACAGAGACATGGCTTGGTGGATGTATGCTCTAATCTCGGCGGCTTGTTGGGGCGCGCAATATGTTCTGATGGAAACGCTCTTCCGAAGGGTGGATTTTGCGGCGGCCTTCTCGTTCTTAAGTCTAGCAAACGGTGTCCTCGTATCGGCGGTACTGTGGGTGCTTTATCCGCGCCAGAACTGGGCGAAGCTTTACGAAAGTTGGCCCATAATCTGGATGATTATCTTGTATCTGGTTTTTGGCAGCGGCGCCTACCTGTTCAATGCGCTCGCGATTAACCAAAAGGATGCCACCATGGCCTCGCTCCTTGAAATCAGTTATCCCCTTTTCATCATCTTATTTACCCTCATTTTCTTGCGCCAACTCCATTTAAATGCCGCCGGTCTAGCTGGCGCGGTGTTGATCTTGGCCGGTTGTGTTCTCGTGGTGTTCAGTCGAGGAGCTTGAGAATGCGCATATAGATTTCTATGATTGTCCAGGCTTGTTTAAATGGAGGCCATCCGGCGTCCTATCACCCAGCAGTCCCTACGACCATCAATGCTTTGGTCGAAGACGGCCGCGGGGCGTTGTGCGCCGGTGCAAGCGAATTGCATCTTCATGTCCGAGGCGATGGCGGTAACGAGAGTCTTGCTCCCGACGATGTGGACGCCACGATAAGAGCGCTACGAGAAGCTCTTCCGGGCACCCTCATCGGGATCAGTACTGGTGCTTGGATCGAAAAGGACGATGACCGCGTGCTCGACTATTCTGGCCGTTGGAGTGTCCCGCCGGATTACGCTTCGGTGAATCTAAGTGAAAAGAATGCACCTGCTATCATCGAGAGACTTCATCGGCGAGGTATCGGCATTGAAGCTGGGCTGGCTCACAAGCAGGATGCTGAAAGGTTGGTAACGTTGGGACTCGACCGGCTGTCGTTACGGATTCTGGTCGAGGTTAGTGAGCAGGATATCGATCTCGCTCACGCCGTAACCGATGAAATTCTGGCCGTTCTCCGGAGCGCACCTTTTCCCCGGCCTATCCTTTTACACGGTGCCCATGCTTCAGCTTGGCCGTTGCTCCGGCGAGCGGTCGAGTCCGGGTTCTCCACCCGGGTCGGCCTCGAAGATGTAAAGGTCTTGCCGGATGGTTCAGTTGCCCAATCTAATACCGAACTGGTGGCCGCTGCCGTTCGAATCGTTCACGAGTCAGGCTTGCATCGCCGCTCCGCTTTCGCGTGACCGGTGTTTCCGCCGATGCTTTGTCGGTGCTATTGATGACTGGCGCTTAACATCGCGGCCAGAAGATAAACGGCAAGCGCCGGAACGGAGAACAAAGTTCGAATAACGTGGAACCGAATCCATCGTGCCCGAACTTGGGCCCATTCACGCGGCGGATTCTGAATGGACCAGTGCGCGATTTGTTTGTTGATGCGAAGATTTGTGAGCGACGTAATCAGTATTACGAGCGCATAGCAAACTGCACCTGCTGCGGCAAGTTGTCCGGGAATGGAATGGACACCGTTCATTACAGCTAGCGCTATGCCTCCGGCCAGAGCACCGAAAACCACCACGGGCATGTAGGGATCAAAAGTGCGATTAGTATGCTGATGGAATTCAACATAGGCAGAAACCGAAAGCCGGGACATCGCGCGTCCCAGCCCGATCCAGTTTACGATCAATGCACCAGTTGCGAGTGCGGCGAACAAGAGAACGATTAGTTCAAATGACTTTTCCATAATTCGGTTACCTCCATTTTTATTGGGGAGCATCTTCAGCCGTTATCCAACGCTCCGTTTGCGCAGCCAGTTCCGACAGGAGTTCGTCGACCTTCCGACGCGGAAGCCTAGATTGATAGCCGATCCCTCTCAGGGCCACCATCATCGCCCTCGCGCATAGCGGCACATTCAGATCGTTTCGAAATATGCCCTGCTGAATGCCACGCTCCAGCATTGCCACCAGGTGGGCGTGCCATCCGTCATCAAGCTTTTTAAATATCTTCGCGACTACCGGGTCGCGCCAGGATCGGACTGCCAGATCGCTCAGCACTACGAATTGTTCCGGTGTACGATGCAGCCGCAAACGAATATCTTCGAACTCCGAGCGAAGTTCGTCGAGAGCGGTCTGTTCCGCATCTTGACAAACAGCGCGGTTTTTTCTTAGGTCCTCCATCAAGTAGTCGACCACTCCAAGGATCAGTGCCTCCTTGGTCGGGAAATGGTAATGCAGCGTTCCGTTGTCTATTCCAGCTTGCAGCGCGACTTGACGAATGCGGAAGCCTTCCAGCCCGTTCTGTGCAATTAGGCGGTAGGCTATTTCAACCAGCTCGGATTTACGGTCTCGTTGGCGCATTCATTAAGTTTCGGCCGCATAAGAAAATCCCATGTCTAAACCAGGATTCTCCTCCGGATTATCCCCAAGCGTTTTCAATCAACCAGATGACCGAATTTATGTCAAGCTGGTTTCGTTAGCGTATCGGTCGGCGATGCCTTAAGACCAGACCAGAAAAGCGCCGGCCCCAGCGTTCCATTTGCTATCTGCGATTTGCTATTCGGTAGCGAGCATCAGGCGAGCTACCGCCTCCTGGCCAGCACCTGCAAATACTCGTTGCTGATCAGGGTATGCTTCTCGCCGTCGGTCGCGAGATTGTTGTCTATCCAGAGCTCCTCTAAGTCATGTAAGAGTGCGGTCCGTTTCGGGGCATCGAGGCGAGCGAGTGCGAGTTGTATTGGGCCGGAATTCTTCGCGAAGAATTCGGCGGCATCGGCGGCACTTCTCTGCAACTCCCAGCTAATGGCCACGACGCGAGTTTCGACAGCATCGAAGCCCGGGTTCAACGTGCCGCGTACCTTAGCGTCTTCTCCCCAGAGCCCGTCAGCCGAGCTCAAATTGAAAGGAGATCTCGTGCCTTCAGGAGGCGGCGGAAGGTATCGGCCGACAACCGCACCCATCTTCGCGCCAAAGCCAGACGCAGTCCAGTTGGCCAAAGCCAGCCGTCCGCCAGGCTTCAAGACACGCGCCATCTCCGAAGCAACGGTCTCGGGGAGCGGAGAAAACATGATCCCGAACATCGAAACCACAACGTCAAAACTGCCGTCCGGGTAGGGAAGCTTTTCGGCAAAGCCTTCGTCGAAGCGGATGGGAAGTCCTTCGCGAGCCGCCCGCGCTCGAGCCTCCTCCAGCAGAAGAGGCATCATATCCAAGCCGGTCGCCCTGGTCCCTCGACGGGCTAATGGGATAGTCGCGTTACCCGTACCGCAGGCGATATCCAGCACACGCGCGCCAGGTTCGAGCTCCATCCGAGCGACGAAGTTTTCTGCCTCGGGAGCGCCGATTTCCCTGGCTATCGCGCCAAAATCACCGGCAATCCAGCGCGCGCGCATGAAATCTTTCATTTTGTCTATGCTTACGTGTTGTAAACAGCCTCATGGCCTTTTGGCGGGCGGCCTAAAGGCGCTGGAGCATCTTTTCCCGGGGTTCGGCCACGAGCTGGAGCAGGCTGGAGCGGTGGCGATTTGCCCTACTTTTGATGTGCGCTTTGAGTTCGGGGAAGTGGATTCTTGGCCGAGGTTCAAAAATAATCGCCAGACTTACGCCATGTCGAGGCCACTGATGGAAAGAACGCTGCGGCGACAAGTTGAACGCTTGCCGAACTTACTCGTACAGGATGGATGTCGAGTGATTGACATCATCGGTAATCCAAACACCGGCGCCGCTACTGGAATTCGTTACAGGACGCGTGGTGGTGATGTAAAAACACTCCCCGCAGATCTGGTCATCGATGCGTCCGGAAATGGTCCACTAACACTGGATTTCTTGAAAGCCACTGGCCGGACACCGCCGGAGGAAACTAGCATCGGTGTTAACATGCGTTATGCCAGCGCTGTCTTCCGTGATGTCGACCTTAAAGACAATTACAAGGTTGCTTATACCCTTCCAAATGCGCCGGAGGAAAGTCGAGGCGGGTTGCTCATGCAGGCAGAAAACGGTTACCAGGTGTTCCTAGTCGGGAGATCGAACGATAGCCCGCCAATTAGCGAGGGTGGGTTTCTGAGTTATGCTCGAGATCTCCCGACGCCCACGATCTATAAGGCAATCGAGAAGGCAACCCGTTTGACCGAGATAATCCCACACTCTTTTCCCGAAAGCAGATGGCGACACTTTGCGGGCGTTCCGGACTTTCCTCGAGGACTGCTCCCAATCGGGGACGCCATTTGCCGTTTCAATCCGGTATACGGCCAAGGCATGTCTGCCGCCGCCCGAGAAGCCAGCCTTCTTTTTGATTTACTCCAGAGATCCGACAGTGATTCGCTGTCTATGTTGGCGCGAGATTTTCTCACCGAAGCCGAGAACCTGATTGCCGATCCCTGGGCTATGTCGGCGATTCCGGATCTTGTTTACCCGGAGACTACCGGGGTACGTCCGAATGACCTGGAACAACACCTCAATTTCCAGAAAGGGTTGACCCGGTTAGCCGCTCGAGATGCCGCCATTTTCGAACTGCTGAGTGACGTGAGGCATCTTCTTAAACCGCTTAAGGTGCTAGAAGATCCGTCAATCGCCGACAGAGTGAAAGAGGAGCTCACTTCAGAACCATCGCTTTCGGTTGCTGCGCAATAGGCGATGCTTCCTAAGCATAGGTTCATTTTAACCCGGAATGTCCGTCCAGGATCTCAAACAGCTCTTCTTACACTACGGGTTTAGAAGAGTGAGGTTTCGCACTGGGCCGGACGCCCGCTAACCCCGAAGCTGCGATATAGGAAGGTGCTCTAGGGACGGCTGTCTAAATGCCTTTGGCCCGGAGGGAACTATCCCTCCGGGATAGCCCTAAGGAATGTGCCGATGGCCCCCTTTCGAGTAATGGCGCCAGCGAAACAACAAAGTCATCCTTACCGTTATTGACGCTGATCTACAACTTGAGTAGAAGAGCGGTGCACCGCCGTCGCGACGATCATACAATTCCTGCCGGCCTGTCGCGCCGTAGGCTTCGCAAAGGCGGAAGAGGAGACCTCTATGTCCGAATTACAACGCATCCTTGAGATGAATAGTGGTGCGAGCAAGTGGCGCCATTGGGGGCCTTATCTGAGCGAACGCCAGTGGGGAACGGTGCGAGAAGATTACAGCCCTGGTGGAACCGCCTGGGGTTATCTTCCTCACGATCATGCTCGAAGCCGAGCCTATCGCTGGGGTGAAGATGGCATTGCCGGGATCAGTGACGAAAGTCAATTGCTCTGTTTCGCATTGGCTCTTTGGAACGGGAAAGACCCTATTTTGAAGGAGCGCTTATTCGGCCTAACCGGTGAAGAAGGGAATCACGGCGAGGATGTCAAAGAGCTCTACTATTATTTGGACGCGACTCCCACGCACTGTTATCTGAAGATGCTCTATAAATATCCTCAGCGGGAGTTCCCTTATACCGCATTGGTGCAAGAAAATCGCCGGCGAGGGAAATTGGATCCCGAGTATGAGCTGATCGATACCGGGGTTTTCGATGATGATCGCTACTTTGACGTCTTCGTCGAATACGCTAAGGCCGGCGCAAATGACATTTTAATTCAGATAACGGCGGCCAACCGGGGACCGGAAGCCGCGATCATTCATCTTCTTCCGCATCTTTGGTTTCGGAACACGTGGTCATGGGGAATAGCAGGGAGCAAACCCTCGCTCGAGGTAAAGGAAAACCATGTGATCGCGGCGAAGCATCCTCAATTAGGAACTTATCTTCTCCAGGCGGAAGGGACTCCCACATTCGTTTTCTGCGAGAACGAGACCAACTACGAACGTCTTTACTCGGTTAATAATCCGGAGCCTTACCGCAAAGACGGGATCCACGAATGGTTGGTCGGCAAGAACGCAAACGCGGTAAATCCGTCTCGAACGGGAACAAAATCTGCCGCTCATTATCAACTCGTCGTCGAAGCGAATGCTCAGCAGGTAATCCGCCTACGCCTCTCTCATGAGACGCCGGAAGTAGGGTTCGGTGATTTCGATCAGATCCTCAACGAACGCCGGGCGGAAGCAGATCAGTTTTACTCCGAGATACAGCCGGAGTTGACCGATGCCGATCTTCGCCTGGTCCAGCGCCAAGCCTATGCGGGAATGATCTGGAGTAAACAGCGTTACCGTTTCGACGTTAAGATTTGGCTGGAAGGTGATCCAGGAAATCCGGCGCCGCCGGCAGGACGAAAATATGGACGCAACCATGATTGGAAGCACCTCAATGCATCCGAGATACTCTCCATGCCGGACAAGTGGGAATATCCTTGGTTTGCTGCATGGGACCTTGCCTTTCACACTTTGCCATTTGCGGTGATCGATCCCGAATTTGCCAAGAGACAGCTCCTGCTGATTACCCGCGAATGGTACATGCATCCGAACGGTCAGCTACCCGCTTACGAATGGGCTTTCGGCGATGTTAACCCTCCCGTGCACGCCTGGGCGGCTTGGCGAGTTTTTGAAATCGATCGTAAATATCGGCGCATGGAGAAGCCGGACGATCCGGGAGATGTTTCCTTCCTCGAGCGCGTCTTCCACAAGTTGCTGCTCAATTTCACCTGGTGGGTAAATCGGAAAGACATTGCCGGCCGCAATGTCTTTCAAGGCGGGTTTCTCGGCCTGGACAATATCGGAGTCTTTGACCGGAGCGCTCCGTTACCTACCGGCGGTTACATTAATCAGTCCGATGGAACCAGCTGGATGGCGATGTACAGCTTGAATCTGATGAGGGTTGCATTGGAGCTCGCGCAACACAATCATGCCTACGAAGATATCGCTTCTAAGTTTTTCGAGCACTTCTTGCAAATTGCCGAGGCTATGGCGGGGTTCGCTGACGGCATGGGCCTTTGGGATGATCAAGACGGCTTTTTCTATGACGTTTTGTACGTGCCTGACGGCCGGATGATCCCGTTGCGAGTCCGGTCTATTGTTGGGTTAATTCCGCTTTTTGCCGTGGAAACACTGGAGCCGGAGCTGCTGGAGAAAGTCCCTCATTTCAAAAGCCGGTTAGAGTGGTTGTTAAAGCATCGATCGGATTTGGCTTCGTTGATTTCACGTTGGCACACGACCGGCAGCGGCGATCGGCGGCTCCTGTCATTGTTGCGCGGGCATAGAATGAAGCTGTTGCTCAAGCGCATGTTGGATGAGAGCGAGTTTCTTTCCGATTATGGGATTCGGGCACTCTCCCGTTGTCACCGGGATCATCCCTATAACTTTGTGTGGAATGGATCAGTGACCTCTGTCGATTACGAACCAGGTGAATCGAATTCCGGCTTATTCGGTGGAAATTCTAATTGGCGCGGCCCGATCTGGTTCCCGATGAACTTTCTGTTAATCGGGGCTTTGGAACGTTTCCACCACTATTACGGAGATGATTTCAAAATCGAGTGTCCGACTGGGTCGGGAAAATACTGCACAATTAAAGAGGTAGCTGCTGAACTGCGAGATCGTCTTTGCCGCCTCTTTCTACGGGATGCAAATGGTCGCCGGCCGGTACTTGGTGAAAATACCAAGCTACAAACCGACCCGAATTTCCGCGATTACCTACAATTCTTTGAGTATTTTCACGGCGATAACGGGCGCGGCGTCGGCGCCTCGCATCAAACCGGTTGGACCGGCCTCATCGCCAAGCTCATCGCGTCGCATTTATAGAAGTCTCACGCCAAGCCGCCAAGCAAAGCAAATTTCACCACAAAGACACAAAGAACTCGAAGGTTCGGCATCAAGCGGAACTAATCGGGTAAGTTCATTTGTGGTAGCTGTAGCTATCCCTCTAAGACTTTACCTTCCTGCCTTCGTGTTCTCTGTGTCTTTGTGGTGAATATCTCTTCCGTTTTCTTTGCGTCTTTGCGTCTTGGCGTGAGATTTTAGGCCTGTGGAGATTTCCGAGACACATGAGTGGCTAGAAGCAGATGGTTTAGGCGGCTTCGCCAGTTCGACGACATCCGGAATCCGGACCAGGCGTTATCATGCTCTTCTTTTGACGGCTACGAATCCGCCGGCCGGCAGGACTGTGTTAGTGAATGGGTTTGACGCGTGGCTCGAGCATGGCGGCACCAAGTTCTGGCTTTCAGCCCAGCGCTACGCCCCAGATGTTGCCGGCAAAAACGAATGGCTGCGTAGCTTCCAGTTCCAACCCTGGCCTCAGTGGAGTTACCAGCTGGCACTGGATCTCTGGCTGGATCACGAGATATTCGTTCCTCGCGGACAATCCATGGTGGTAATCAGCTGGCGCCTCTCCGGCCGGGTGGAGGAAGACTACAAGCTTACCGTGAAGCCATTCTTGTCTGGACGGGACTATCACTCAAGCCATCATCAAAACGATGCTTTTCGGTTCGAACCCATTGTAGAAGCGAACAGCCTCAAATGGAAACCTTACGACGGTATTCCAACGATCGTGTGCCGGTCTCGAGCGAGTTACCATCACGACCCGCAATGGTACAGAAACTTTCTCTATACCCAGGAACGGGAACGCGGCCTGGATTTCTTGGAAGATCTCGCTGCGCCTGGTGAATTGGTTTGGCAATTGGACAGCCAAACTCGAGAAGCCATCCTCACTTTCGATACTGAGGGTTTTACCGAGCCTGATAAGAATTCGTTGGAAGACCAGGTTGCTGAGCTTCGTCTTAGTGAACGCGAGCGCCGGAGTAAAAAAAACGACCTTATCCAACGTTCTGGGGAGACTTATTTTGTTCGTCGTGGAACCGGTAAAAGTATTATCGCCGGTTACCCATGGTTTGGTGATTGGGGACGGGATACCTTCATTTCGATTCGGGGGCTTGGTATCGCTTCGGGCGAGCTTGAGGTGGCGCGGGATATTCTCTTGGAGTGGGCCAACCACGTTTCGGAAGGAATGCTTCCAAACCGTTTTCCGGACCAAGGCGCTGTTCCGGAATATAATTCAGTCGATGCCTCGCTCTGGTTTATCATTGCTGCCGGCGACGTTCTGGATGCGGCATCCACGCGTCCGGGGCTAGTAGACGAGACGGCTGAACAGAAACTTAAAGCTGCCATCGATGCGATTTTGTCGGGCTATCAAAAGGGCACACGTTTTCGCATTCACCAGGATGAGGACGGCTTATTGGCAGCCGGTGTTCCTGGTCTCCAACTCACCTGGATGGACGCCAAGGTGGATGGCCAGGTGATTACCCCTCGCGTGGGTAAACCGGTTGAAGTACAGGCGCTCTGGATCAATGCGTTGGCTATCGGGAAAAAATTTTCGGTGCAATGGGAAAAAGTCTTCGAAAAGGGTCGGCAGACTTTTGAAAACCGGTTTTGGAATGAGGCCGGGCAACAGTTGTTTGATGTCTTGGACGTTGATCATCAACCGGGTGTTAACGATCCAGCCACCCGCCCGAATCAGATCTTTGCGGTGGGCGGATTACCGTTGGTGCTGTTGTCTGGGCGTCGCGCCCGCCAAGTTGTCGATCGGGTAGAGGCTAAACTTTGGACGCCCAGCGGCCTCCGCTCACTGGCTCAAGATGAACCAGGTTTTGTTCCGCATTATCTAGGCGGTCCTAAGGAACGGGATTCCGCCTATCATCAAGGCACGGTTTGGCCTTGGTTAGCCGGAGCTTTTATCGAGGCTTGGGTGCGCGTCCGCGGGAATACGGCAGAAGCCAAACAGGAAGCTCGTGAACGTTATTTCGAATCCATCCGTTCTTTAATGACGGCTGCTGGTCTAAATCATGTACCAGAAATCACAGACGCCATTGAGCCGTACACCCCAAGGGGATGCCCGTTCCAGGCGTGGTCGCTGGGCGAACTTTTGCGACTAGACCGGATGGTATTAACGCCGTGATCAATGCGTTGCGGGCGCTGCTGGCGTTCCCGGCGTTTGCGAGGGCGTTATTTTGAAGCTCGCCACGTGCTTACGCAGCGTGCCGTTCACTGTCGTCCATTGAGATTCTTTGGCTGTAGCGGTAATCAGATAGACTTTTCCATTCGTGTAAACAGCTCGCGCATAAAAATGTAGGTCGGCGCCTTCGAACGTTCCGGAATATTCGATGTTCCATTCATTATCGCCGGACTGCTCGTCGGAAATAACCTTCCATTTCATTTGTTCGAACTGGCTCTTGGAGACTGTTGCGTAATCCTTCATCGTTCCGGTGTACGGCTGGATTTGCACATTAATGTTGGGTGCGAACCCGTCAGTTGCTGGCAGGAATGTTTGGATAACGGTAGTTGGATCTGACGCGTCCGGAGCGGCATCCAATGCGTCGATTTGGAAACCATAAAGCGGCAGGTCGATCGTAGCCGCTCCTGATTGAGAGCAGATCGAGAACGAGACAAATGTGGCCAAGCAAATTGCCCTGATCATGTTCTTCATAAAAAGTAGGCTCTAGATGATCCGAGATCACTGATGCCGCATTTTTATTCCCGGGTCGAGCTTTCCGCGGGCAATGTTAGTCGCCGTCAACGCTCGGGCAGCTGCCCATGCGGTCAACTTAAGCGTTGGTCTTATAAGTTTGGTGGAGCGAGGCTCCCGATCGTCCTGTAAGTGGCTGCGAAGAATTGAGGCTTGTAGAGTCACCTGATCCTGTAAGGCCGCTGGACGCGCCGACTTGTCCGACGTAGCCTCGCCTCACCGAACGCTTAGGTTGACGCACACAGACGGCTGCCGGACCGCCACCGGGCTCGTTGCGTCCTTTGCGTCCTCTGCGCGAGGTCTAAATTCAACTAAAACGTCACCGTCGTGCGAAGTCCGAGAACGGCAGCATTGGCGGCATGAATACCAGCGCTTGGCTTCAGATAATATTGAATGTCCGGCTGTAACTGCCACCAAGGAGCAAGTTGCAAGTTGTAGGTCACCTCAAGGACAGACTCGGCGCTGAGAGGCTGGCCCCCCGCCGTCTGGTTGAATTGGCTAGCGTGGTGGCTCACTTTGCTGCAGGCTGCGCCAATAGCCAGGACGTCATCGTTCCTTCCCGGCAAAGGGGCAAGCACACTAACTCCGCCATCCGCATAAAAGGTCACCAGATTGCGTTCAGCCGGTGCTCCGCCGATTCGGCTCCAGACACCGATCGCCGGTCCTTTCTTGCCCGGCTCATTGTTCTGCCGCCAGACCATTTGGTCGCCGATAAAGAAGATACCGTAGTCACCGTCTTTAACGATGCCCGGTCTGTACCCAACATCGGCCCGAGTCCCGGTATGATAAAAGGCTGCCACCGCATATGTGCCTGGCAAACCACCGTTGTCGCTGTTTAGGTGAAATCCCAGTTCGTTGAAAAGGAACGCGCCGGTGCTTTTGCTGATCGGGAAAGCAACACTATGCCGGTTAACGCTCTGAGCTTGGACACTCCCGCTAAAGAGCGCCGCTTTGAGGAAAAACGTTTTGCCAGGCTCGAGATCGAATTTCACACCCGGCGTGGCCATCGGAAACAGGGGCGAATCCGGCAGGTTCGCGCTTAGCAAGGTGAACTCATCCAGAGTGCCATTGATAAAGAGCTCCTCGTAGGAATTGCCAAAAAAATCGTCATGGCTTAGCAGCTGTCCAACCTGAATCCGGAACTGGTTGTTGAAGAAGGATTGCTCCAAATAAACTTCGCCCAGACGGATTGTATTGTAACCGTAGATATTACTGAAGCCGGCAATGTCGCCAAGCGCCTCTTGAGTGAGGCTGGAGCCGTGCAACTCCAAGACGCTGAAATAAAGCTTTGCTCCCAGCCAACCGATAAGTTTATCGAAATCGAGAGTGGCGCCGAAGGTTAGCAATCCATCATAGCTGGCCACCTGTCTCGTCTGACCAAGGGAATCAAGGACGGCTCCGCCGCTCACGTTGCCAAACTCTTCGCCCTGGTAGTTAGCGAAGAGATCGATTCCTTGTTGGTATAACCGAGTCCGAATCCCATCGTAATCGCCGGCCAGATAATCTCGTTGAGGGATCTCCGGTAACCAAGGAGAGATGGAAATGTTTTGAGCACGGAGGGGCAATAGCCAGAAAAGACCGGTGAACGAAACGAAAACTATTGCGAGGCACTGCGGAGCCTTCGTGCTGATGCTCGTGCTCGAAGGCGCGGAGAATGGCAACGGGACGTAGTTCCGAGTGCTCGAGTATAGCATTCGTTTCCTAATCTGAGCGCCGAAACGAAAAGCCCTTTCGAGCACGAGGAGGACGAGCGCGAATGATTGCTGGTACGCCGTAGTCATCCTGATCTAGACGGCCGGATCGAATGCTAACCCGGTTGACAGGAGATCTCGACCGCCGATCCCGGAGGAGGCACTGATTTCAGGAAGAGGGCAAAGTGAGCCTGAGCCGCCAAGCCGTGTCCCGGTGACCGGAGGTAGCAGTTAGTAGTGGTTTGTTCGAGAACGTCGCGATGCGGTCCGCGAACAACCACCTCGATCATCATGTTGGGTCCCAGCGAGGAGGCGCCAAATCTTTGCCGCGCCAAGCCCGAGACGAGAATCCCGCCGGACTGATCCTTCCGGGCATGACCGATGACGATGTCGACGCAGGGCGTACTGCGTAACTCGAGGGGATATTTGTCTGGTACCTCTGGTACTACCATTGCCGACCCAAAATCCAGGAACCCGTCAGAGTGATGTGCAGACTCCACCACGCCGGCACGGAGGTAGCCCGCGGTGGCGAAGAACGCGACTAAGCCCAGGGGGATAGACAGACGGTATTGCAATTGATGACGCAAGGTAATCTGTGTCGCTCTCTCGAGCAAGTGATCCGGTGATCGTGAGGCAGCAGTGAAAAG